>JAJRWS010000324.1 GCA_024276705.1 Planctomycetota bacterium
CGAATTCTGATCTCTCGTGGTTCTATCGTTAGCTGGCATTGCCAATCCAAGCACGGAGTATGGAGGCGGCCGCTTCGGGATCCTCCTGCACAATTCCGGTTAAATCGTCTTTGAGTGTGGGGCCTTTGTTCAGGTGCAACCGAGGTCGGGTCCGGTTGTCTGCTCCAGGGTCGGCAGCGGCCGTCGTCGAAGCTGCCTGCTCCGTCTCGCGTCGAAACGGAAGCGTGGAGGCGCCCAGGTCGGGAACGGGTTCCGTAGGCGGAATCGATTTGACCAGGGAGCGGAGCAAGACCAGGCTGATCAACGTGAGTCCTCCCATCATCATGTTGCCGATGTTCTGGTTGGCCCAGGTCATGGCCTGGTGAGTTACCGTGGGCTGCTCGATGGGAGCGGGGGTCAGGGACTCGAAGATAGTAATTTCTACCGATTGGTAGGGACTTTTTTCAGGTTGCTGGGGGAGCAGAGGCGAGACGAGATTTTTAATGGAATCTTGCAAATTGGTGGCGATGAGTCCCAGCGTTTCCTTGTCCGGTTGCACATCCTCGGCCGCATCCTGGTTCCGCTCGTGCCAGACGCGCACCAGGTAGCTACTGGGGATGGCAATGGCCGCTTGGACTTGCTTGGGGACAAATCCCGATTGCTGAATGATTTCCCGAGTTGTACCGACGTAGTTGTCCGTTTGATGCGATGATTTGACCGTTTTCTGGGTTGTTTTTTCCCGTTCGGTCGATTCGCCGGTTCGCAGCGGGCCTTGGGCCATAAGTCCCGGTCTTCCTCCCGTATCGGATGTGGCATGGGTCATTTCATCGTCCGTGCCGATTTCACGGAGTGCGACTCCATCGCCATCGGGCTTCACACTTTCGATGGTACGGGTGACCGTGTCGTCAAGTTCCGCGGTGATGGTGACTTGTGCGCCCGGGATATAATGCAGTAGGTTTTTTATTTTTTCTTCCATCAACCGTTCGAAATTGACGCGATTCTGGAAATAAGGACTGTCGAACGTCGCTGCAGTGATGGAGCTGCCACCGCCGTAAATGGAACCGTCTGCCTGGTTGGCGATGTGGACATTTTCGGGAGAGAGGCCTGCCACCGCGCCGGCAACCGTTTTTTGGATCAGTTTGACCTGGAGCGGGTTGAGCCCTTTTCCCGCGGCGGGACGAACACTCACCGTGGCGGTTGCCTGCTGCCGCCGTGAGAGGCCCGTGGGGGGGCTGATGTCATAGATCACCTTGGCGTCCTCGATGCCGTCCCATTCCCGGAGGAGCATTGCGATCCGACGTTCATTGCCCGTTTTAATGCGTTGGCGGCGAGTTTCACTATCGACAAAAGGCCCCGGGTCGAGCGCCTTTTCCATGATCGTGTCGTAGTTGGTAGGTAGTGCTTCGGCTTTGGCGACGGCTGCCAGGTAGACCGACTTTTGTCCATGGGGGATGCGGATCCGATTGCCAACTCGCTCGGCATCGTTCAGCCCAGCCTGGGCTATGGCCGCATAGGCCCGATCGGCTTCCCGAGCCGGCAAGTATTCGCCACCAAACAGGTAATCGTCGGGGCCTGACACGTGCTGCCGGAACAGAAACGTGAGGCTGATGCCAATGACGCCCAACAGCAATACCGCGGTGACCCGCGCAGCGGGTGTCATCGAGAGTAGCAGCTCGCGCACCTGGCCGATTGCCTGGTTCAGAAATTCCATCCGTGGTCCTTACTCAGATTTCAGTACTACAAAAATTGCCACTCAGCCTCACGAGGCCTCGGGGCGATAAGCCGCCCGGGAAGGACGTTTTTAACTGTTGGCACGTCCGCCGGGTCGGCTTCATCGGCCATTCTTGGAACTACTTAGATTCTTATATCCTTCACTTCCTGATAAACCTGCATCATTTTGTTACGCATTTGCAGCATCAGCCGAAACGACAAATCGGCTTTTTGTACGGCAGTCAATACGGCCGCCGGTTCCACGTCGCCACCGGTCATGAGTGTTTCGACGGCTTCGGCGGCCTGTTGCTGCATCGCGTTGACGTCCTGGAGCGACTGCAACATCATCTGCTTGAACGAGGGTCCGTCCTGAACCGGATTCGTGGCCGCGGATGCCTGGGGCGGGGCTGCACTCAGGGGGGCCTGAGTCGGGCTGATTGAGGTCATTTTGTTGTTCCTGTGTCATGGAGTTGCGAGTTGGCCCCCCAACGTCGCTCACTACGTCCACGGGTTAACGGGCGTAGCTGTTATCGATTCAGTATTTTCATGATTGCCATAGAATTCTGGATGATTGGAAAAAGGGAATATTGGTAGCTAGTGCCAAGGGGAAAGTTATAAATGGAAGGGTGTTTGCGGGTACTTCACGCCAGGATCTGCAACATGCGCTGCCCCAAGTCCTTGGAGATTTCCATGACGCCGATATTCGCTTCGTAGGCTCGGGTCGCTTCGAGCGCATCGACAAATTCCGTGGTCATGTTGATGTTTGGGTAAGCGACGTAGCCGTTCTCGTCGGCGTCAGGATGCCCCGGGTCGTACTTGATGTTGGGCTCGACTTGGGAAATTTCGACCGAGGCGACGCGTACTCCCATGCCACCTCCGGATGTGTTCACTTGGGTGTCCGTTTGAAAGGTCACATAGCGAGGCGTGTAGGCTTCCCGCTCACCGCGCTCATTCCGGGTCGTGGAAAGGTTGGCGATGTTGGATGAGATAACGTCAAGTCGTGCCCGCTGCGCGACCAAACCACTGGTACTCACATCCAAAGCATGAAACATGGCGGATCCTTTATTGGGTTATGCGCGTTCGGTGATGGCGGCCCGTAGCAAGCGGAACTGTGAAGTCATGATGCTGATGGCCAGGTTGTGTTGAAATTGATTTTTGGTCAGTTCGGTGACTTGATGCTCGATGCTGATGTCGCTGTTGTCGTGAAACAGGATGCTCTTCATGGAGTCTTTCACTTTGGCCATGCCATCCTGCCCTGGGATCGTACTCCCCAGGGTTTCTCCCAGCTGCCCAAGAGCCGTTTGCAAATCGGCCAGGGAGTTGTCGTAGGGATAGGTCGGCGTCAGGGGTTGGTCGCGTTCCTGCAGGGCTTCCTTGAGTGCGTTCTGGAACAATTCGGGTGAAAGGTCGCGCGTACGGTAACCGGGAGTGTCAATGTTGGCAATATTACCTGCCAAAACACCATGCCGAGCCTGGGTGAAATTTATCACTTGCTCCAGTACGGGGATGGTGGACGAATCGAACAACATGAGGTTGCCTTTCTCTTACAAAATAATGCCTAGCAATGCGCATGCCGTAATGGCCGGACCGAGTCGACGGCATCCAGGTGAGCAACACCGGAGTCGTGCCGTTGTGGTTCTCAGGTTCTCCTCTCTTGCCGACTCTGCGTGGTGTGCATGGGTTACCCGGTCTTTCGATTTCGCCCAGGAACAGGCGAATCGGCAGATGTTGCCGTATGGATCGGCAATGTCTGCCGCTCGCCAGCCAGGCCAGGCAACGCTTGCTGGGTACTGAAGTCCTTCGTGCGAGGTGCGTATCCGTAGCATCGCAATTTGCCGCTGAGGGTACGAATGCCAATGCCCAGAGCCTGGGCAGTTTTCGCCCGATGTCCGGCAAAATGTTCTAGTGTTGCCACAATCATTTGCCGCTCCAGTTCATCCAGTTTCGTGCCGACTGGCAGTTTCATTTGCCAGGCGCTGGTATTATCGGCGAGTCCCGGTTCTTGCGCCTCTGGTTCTCTCAACCAGGGGCGCAATTCGTCCGCACGGATCGGTTCGCCCAGGTTGAGCACGCAGGCTCGAGTGATAATGTTTTCCAGCTCTCGGACATTTCCGGGCCAATGGTATTGGAGGAATAATTCCTGGGTTTCGGCAAGTAGTTCACAGCGGGGTCGACCGAGGCGCAGGGCGGCCTGATCGAGAAAATGGTCCGCCAGGAGCAGTACATCGCGATCCCGGGCGCGCAATGGAGGCAAGTCAAGCGGAACCACGGCCAGACGGTAATACAAATCTTCGCGAAACCGACCTTGTGACACTTCTGCCAGCAAGTCACGATTGGTGCTGGCGAGGACTCGTACGTCGGCGGTTCGGGTTTCGCTACTGCCGACGCGCTCGAAGGTGCGCTGCTGCAGCACTCGCAGCAATTTGGCTTGCAAGGAAAGATCGATTTCGGTGATTTCATCCAGCAGGATGGTACCGCCATCGGCCAGTTCAAAACGACCCACCCGGTCGGTGTCAGCACCCGTGAAAGCACCTCGCAGGTGACCGAACAACTCACTTTCGGCCAACTGGGGAGAGAGGACAGGGCAGTTGAGACGAACCAGAGGACCCGCTGCACGGCTGCTTGCAGCATGCAGGGCTTGGGCAACCAGCTCTTTTCCCGTTCCACTCTCACCGCACAGGAGCACGGTTTCCGACGTGGAAGCGACTCGGGTGATTTGTTCCCGCAGTGACTGCATGGCGGGACTGTCGCCTACCATGCTGAACTGAGGTGAGTCGCCGTTCGGACCGGAGCCGTCCGGAAGGATGGATGAGGCAGGGGCCAGCAGACGGCCACGCTGGATGGCGGCAGCTACCAGTTGCTCCAATTGCATGACATCGAACGGTTTTTCCAAGTAGTCAAACGCACCCTCGCGCATGGCTTCCACAGCGGAGGCCACGGTAGCATGGGCGGTGATCATCAGCACCTGGGGACATTGCGGACGCCGGTTCAACTGACGGATGAACTCCAGGCCATCCATTCCGGGCATCTGCAGGTCGGTGATCACCACATCGGCTGGTTCCTGGTCCAGGCGTGGAAGCGCTTCCACGGCACTGGCTGAACAGGTGACTTCGTAGCCAGTCGAGCGCAGGACGTCCGCAATGGATTCTCGTGCAGCCGCATGGTCGTCCACGACCAGGACACGTCCTTGAGGCGAGAGGCTTGGAGAGGATGGAGGGGTGCGGGTCATGCGGCGGCTCCCATGGCTCTCCGGGGTAATTCGATCGTAAACGCCGCCCCGCCGTCTGGGCAGTTGATGGCCGTAATGTGGCCACCATGGGCCTCCACAATCCTATGCACAATAGACAGCCCCAGGCCAGTGCCATTACTTTTGGTGGTAAAAAACGGGTCGAAGGCGTGTCCTAGTTGCTCTGGGGACAGTCCGGGACCGCTGTCGGCAACTTCCAGTTCAAAGCTGGCGGGTCCCTCGTACGATGTAATGACCACATCGCCACCCCGGGGCATGACGTCGATGGCATTGAGTACCAAATTTACGAGCGCCCGCCTCAGCATCTCTCGATCTGCCTTGACCAGCGTATTGGGAGGAACATCGATCGAAACCTGAATTCCCTGAGCATCCATTTGGGGTTCGAGCGCTTCGCAGACCTCGTCCACCAAATCGCGAGCCAGGAAGGTATGCCATTGAGGTTGGCGGTGTGCGGTAAAATTTAATAAATCATTCACGGTAGTATCCAGGGCGTTAAACCCCGCCTCGACTTTGGCTAAAACATCAAGGCTGCCAGGATCATCCGGCAACCGCCGTCGTAACAAACTCAAATACAGAGTGACCGGTACCAGACTGTTGCGAACTTCGTGGGCCACATGAGCAGCCATCCGCCCCAGATCAGCCAGTCGATCTTTACGGGCCAATTCGCGATTCTTGGCTTCGAGCTCGTCGGTCAAGCGAGCCACTTCGCCCTGCAGTGCTTCGTGGGTATGCTCCAGTCTCAAGGTTGCTTCGTGCCAGGCGGCCAATACCACATGCAGGCTGCTGTCGGCATGGAGCTCGTCAGAATCCAGTTCTCCTTCGAGCATGGTCGAAGTTGATTGGGTTGATTGCTGGTGAATATTCATGACCATGGGTTCAGCGTTGAAAATCAAGCCCCTTGCCGGTTGCGGTTGCTTCGGAGGGTTGGGAGACGGTCGTTGAGGTTGCGCTTGGGGAAGCTGTCCGGGACCATGCTCGAGGAGTTGAGACTTGTTGAGCCTGGTAGGCACCACGCGCCACGCTTGCCGAATGGACGGTCTGCAACTGACTGGCAACTTCGTCTCGCCGGAGCGTGATTTGCTGTTCATTCTGCTTTTCGAGCTGCATGATTTCTTCCAGCAGCCGCTTGCAGTCGGCTGCCTGCCGCGTGCATTGAGCCCGAGCCTCGGGAGAAGTCCAGATTCGTTGCTCAGGGTCCTGGTCATGATAAGGGGCCAGATTACGCTCCATGGTTTGTAACGCGGTGAGCAATTGCTGCTTGGCGGCCAGCAATCGCAAGAGCGGGTCCATCTGGCCGGTGGCAATCAGCTCGGATTGCTTTCGACTCAGATCGCGCATTTGCAGCAGGCATTGTCGTCGCCCTGCAACGAGCGCAGCCAATTGATCGGTAGAATGTTCAGACATTACCACTTCCCCATTTGCTCCAGCAGGAGTTTCCAGCCTTGGCGGTTCATGTTGGTTGCCAGCTTGAAATCGGTATCCACCGGCATGCGTCCAAGCGCTAATTTCGCTTGCTCGATGGTCCCTCGTGCTTTGACCGGTTCGTTGAGGCGTTGCCAGCAGTTCGCAATTTGGACAAAACTCTCCAGGACAAAAGGTTCATCCTGGTAAAGGGTGGTTACGTTGGCATAGGCCTTTCGGGCCTCTTCGTACCGGCGCAATTGAAAAAGGACCGAACCTTGCATCATGTAGCAGTTACGCAACAGGTTTCGGTTCAGAGGAGTACTCTCCCGATGGCCATCCAAGGTGATCGCGCGGCCGACGGCTTGGTAATTTTGGAGTGATTGTTTCAGGAAATGAGTGTAGCGTTTACGATATTTTTGCCGATCGTTATCGGTTTTTGCCCGTTCCATTTTCTTGCGGGGTACCACGGTTGCGTTGTGGAAAGCGCGGGCGATGAGGTAGCGGGCCAACATGGTGTCGGGCGCTTGGGGATATCGCTGGACGGCTTCTTCCAGTCGCACAATGGCTTGCTGATAGCGCTCCTCGTGAAAAAAAAGGTAGCCCAGGGCAAAGAGCGAATCTTTCCACTCCGGCGCGGTGGGACCCAAGGTATCGCCCGATAGATTGGTCAACAGCATCTCTTCGGCCAGGTCCATCTGGCCACTTTCCGAATAGGAGCGGGCGCATTCCAGACGAGCCTGGTAGACGACCGCATCGCGCGGATACAATTCGATGCAATCATTCAGCAACTCAATCGATTGCTTGGGATGGCCCAAGGCCAGATGCGACTGGCCCAGTCGCAGGATGGCCAATGCATTGCGGCGGCGGGCTTCGTGGTGGAGGTATTCCTCCAGAATCCGGATGGTATGGGTGTAGCTATGTCCCAGAAAATAATTTTCAGCGGCCAGCCAGAGATCTTCGGTGAATTGGCGCGTGGCAAATCGAAGTCGAGCAACGTCTTCAAATGCACGGCCCGCGGCACGATGGTGATACCGGCCTTCCCGGGCAGGCGCTTCCACCTGCCATGGCTGACCGGAGTTTGCCTCGCGGAGTTTTTGTTCAGCCCATTGCTGCTGAGTTTGGGCTCGTAATTCAATAACGTCCAACTTGCTAAAGACCGGTTCAAAGAGGTCGACCAGGGTCAATGCATGGTCAAACTCTTGCCGATTGACATAGGCCCGGTAGGATTCCAGCAATCGTTTTCGCAGCATCCTCAACGGCAACAGGCTATTGGAGTAAGTGACCGGATCGCCCACGGTTTCCAGAACGGCATGATAACCGGCGAACGCCTCTTCGGTGCGGCCCGCATCGCGAGCCAGGTCGGCACCCGCCAAGGTTGCGGCCAGTCCCTCCGCCGTATCGCCATGCAGTTTACGAATCCGGTCGTACTGTTCCACCGCGGCGAACCGGTCGCCTTGGGTTTCGTAGCACTTTCCAATCCAGTACATGGCGCGTCGGCTCAGTTCGCCATGGCCCCGATCGAGGCGTTGGGCTTTGCGGAGGTGGGCCTTGGCGGCGGTCAATTTTTCCGCCTGTTCGGAGCTGTCTGGCTGCAATCGCATGGCTTCGACCGCGGTCAGGTAGCCCTGCAGCAATTGGACCCGTGCTTGGTTGTGTTGTGAGGCGGGAATCGATTCGAGTGCTTTTCGTGATTGGGCCGTCCGTCCGAGTCTTCCCAGTATTTCCGCCTGAGCGATGATTGCCTGCGTTCGGTTTGCCGGGGTCAATGCAGGAAGAGCCAGGGTCTTCTCGTTATGTTTCAATGCCGCGTTCAAGTCAGGGTCGGGAATGAGCCGATAGGCATTTGCCAGCAAGGAATGAATTTCGGGAGTCCAGAGTTCTTCGCTGTGCAAGGCTTCTTCCAACACGGGAATGCCAGCCTGGAGCTGGTTGGCCTGGACCAGACTTCGGCCCAGTAAGAATAACAATTGGTTTTCACGTTCTGGAGGAATGCCGAGCAGGTCCGCTTTCTGCAGATAGCGTGCCGCAACCAGATGCATGGCTCGGCGGCGATCCGTGGACCATTCTTTCATGGCATCGAATTCCTTGGCGGCACCCAGTACAAACAGGGCGCCCCCCAACGATTTGACATCGGTCGGTTGTTGTTGCAGCTTGCCAATGAGGTCCTTGGCTTTGTCTGTGTCGCCCGTATCCAGGGCTGCCAGAGCCATGTCCAAGGTGATTGGGTTATCCGGTTCGATCGCCAGATGAGTCAGGTAGCTCCAAATCGCAAAGGTGGTGCCTACGGAAAGGAGTACCAGTGAAGTGACCACGATCATGCGCATGCGGCTGCCAGCCACCCAGTGGTGGATGGCCAGGGGCCAGTCCAACAGACGTTGTTTGAGGGTGGCACGTGCCTGATCCTGGCTGGAGGGTGCCTTGCTGGCTGACATGGTTGCCATGGGATGCTTGGGGACGAGCGGTCACTGGCAGCTCCCGTCGGGCGGGCGCCGGCGGGAGAACCGAAAACGGCTGAGCTTGTACAGGGAAACGCCCGGCGATGTCAATCCATGTTGCAAACCATGAACCATCCGGGGGAAGGGTTACGTACCTTCGCTGTCAGGCGAAGCTAGCAAAGGCTAGGAGACGCGAGCTGTGAACGGTTACATCCACGGGCCTTTTCTTAGCAGATTCGATCCAGAATCCACTGATCCATGTCGGAGAGCATCTTGGTGGTAAGCTCGTCGCCGCATGGGTATTGGCGGAGATCAAGAGAAAACCCTGCTGCATGCAGCAGGCGTAAATCGTCACTGGCTTGTTGGGGAGGATACTTTCGACTGTCAAATGAATTAGAAATTAACAGTGGCAAGTTTCGAGCTTCGTTGATCCGGCGCAGTAGATTGAGGCCGCGTGGCAAGGAGCCACCCAGGGAAATTGCGCCTGTGAAAAGTTGAGGATTTTCCAGGGCGATACGCAATGCCATGGTCCCGCCACAATCATATCCGGCAATAAAGATACGGTCACGGTGGACATGGTAGCGCCTGGTGGCGATATCGATGCAGTCTTGAACATGCTCGGTGGCTTTGACGATTTCATCACACGCCTGCGTCCAGTGAAAAGTGGTGTGAGTCAGGGCGCCCGTGGTTTTTGCGTTGGCGCCCGTGGTTTTTAAGTTGGCGACCGGATACTCCCCTGCTTCTTGCCGCTCAATTATTTTATGTTCTGGGGTCGTGGCTCGTGGCCCGATGGCAATATGATTTCTCATACTGACCAGTGGTAGAACCGTACGCAATTGATTTTCATTGTCGCCTGGGCCGTGCAACCACACGATCAACGGATAAGCGTAGCCCGCTTCGTAGTGAATTGGTGAGAACAGACAGTGTGGTGTCTGGCCATTGCAAAAAGAATTCGTGGCGGTCGTGTCGTACCCATCGGATTGCAAATGCTTGCTTAACGTGAGCGGATAATCACTCGGTGCGATGGAAGAGAGCGACATGGGCGAGAGTGTCTTTGCGGATGGTGAGTTGTGAATCTGTGAGAAAGAATATTTTAATGCCGAACTGGCGGGCAGCGGCGTGCGATCCATAACAGGGCCCCAGGCGTAGGAAGGAATGCGCCTTAGGAAGGCGCATTGGCAGGTTCAAAGAACGTATGGGTTTGTAATTCAGTCGATGTCGATTGTCAACGTCAGCAACAATAAATGTCGCTACAGCATGCATGGCACGCACGCCATGCATGCTAGCAGGTTAAACCATCTCGTAATCCACCAGCTCTGGGGAGCGGGAATTCACCAGGCTTCGCCGTCCCCGGAGTATCTTCTATTTCTTCAAATTCTAACGATCCATAGTCTTTTTTGTTTCATCGGGATCGCTATCGGGATCGCTATCGCTATCGAAAAGGAATGAAACTTGGACGTTAGGACTTCGATCCCGATCCCGATCCCGATCCCGATTATTGTCGTGTAATCCTGGGCTGATGCCGGGTCCTCCTTTTCGGGATTCCCCTTTTCGGAATTGCTTGATGTTGCCGCTCCCGGCGGTTCCGGTGGGCCCACGCTCACGTCTACGCGATTTTTGCCATCGTGGCTATCAGTTCACGGACGGCATCAACACTTTTTTGAAAAGCTGCCCGTTCGGTATCGGTAAGCGTTAATTCCACGATTTTCTCCACGCCCGCGGTTCCCAGCACGATCGGAACTCCCACGTAGTATCCACCG
>JAJRWS010000014.1 GCA_024276705.1 Planctomycetota bacterium
AACCTTTCAGGGATGGACCTCAACGGATACCGCGATCGCCAAGCTAGTCTACGACGCCGAGGATTCGCTTAATATGTGGGCCGCAATGGCCGACTTCCAGTATGGAGTGACTCATACACCCGAACCGGCTTCCTGCATCGTCTGGTCGCTGATCGGTTTGAGCTTCCTCGGTGCGGGCTGGTTCAAACACCGCAAGAGCGCATAGCCAGCTTGACTTTGGACCACCACAAAGCCGCCTACCCGGGCGGCTTTTTTCATGGGGGTATCCACCCGCCCTTCTCCCAAACGCGACTCGGTGGAACATGGCTGGCAATTTTGGAGATTTTCGATAGACTTGGCTATCTGTCCAGCCACGCTAACCTTCGTGCGGGAGTTGAACTATGAGAAGGACTGATAGGGAGATAACAGTTCGCGAAGAAGTCGATGAGATTATTCGTGGCAGTGATGTTTGCCGTTTGGCGTTTGCCGTTGCAAACGAGCCGTATCTGGTGCCGGTTTCGTTCGGGTACGACGGTAGATGTATCTACTTCCATACGGCCGAATCGGGTAGAAAGATCGATTCTCTGGCAGCCAACAATCGAGTCTGTTTCGAGTTCGAGCGCGACGTCCAACTGATTACTGATTCCAAAAAACCGTGCAGTTGGAGCTTCACCTTCGAGAGCGTGATCGGATTCGGCACCGTCGATGAACTTGTCTCCCCGAAAGAGAAGACGCAAGGACTTAACGAAGTCATGCGTCACTATTCGGGCAAGACGTGGGAATTCGATTCCGGTGCATTGAACGCTATCCGCGTGTGGAGGATTTCGATCGAATCGATTTCAGGCAAACGAGCCAAGCTGCCGAAAGGGTCGTAAGCACCCTACTCTGCCCATCTTTCGCATCCAGAGCTAGTGTTTTGTCAACTTTTCATTTGGGAGCTGGCATGCCGTGTTGGGAGCGGCCAACGAGCCGCGAACCATTCAATGATTAAGCCCGACGAGGCACTAGAAGGGCCGACTTCAGGCACGCGTTATTCACCGAATCCGTCAGCGACCTTGTGTGCACGCAAAGCAACGATGCGAGTCGGCGAGGAAAGGGTTCGACGAGTTTACTGACCGTCCAATCGCTGTAAGGTTCCGTGTTTTGAGGGCCTGGTAGAGCCTCATCCGCCCTAACCGGTCGGGCTCTGCCCAGGGATATTCAACGAAAGAAGGCAAAAGATCGCAAATTTTCCGGATTCCGCGGCGGAAGGACGTCCGCGGCGGTCTATAACATTATGAAAGCCATTGTTGCAAGGGGTTGCCAGTTATCCACCCCTGACGGACGTAGAGCCTAGCAGCAATTCCCCCAGGATTCTGGCGTTTGGCCGATAATGCGATTCCAGTCGTGGCTCGGGGATGGTATGTTACTGGAATAGTTCGGGAGTGTTTGGGCGACGTTCACTTGGGTGACGTTGGAAACACAAAAAGGAGTGAGCGATGAGACGAGGCATTTTGGCGATGCTGGTCCTTGGTCTGCTGGCCGGAACCTGTCAGGCATCCATTCAGCTCTTTGACAACAAGGTCGATTTTGACGCGGCCGCTTACACGACCACGATCGTGTTTGGAAATGACGGCGGGAATGCGATCGACTTTTACGAGCATCAGGGCGACCTTTTTCGCCCCGATCCCAGTGGGGTCGAGTTCCAAACGGAAGACTGGACAGACTTGTGGGTTGACAAGGAGTTGGGGGTCGCGGACGCCAACGAAAAAGTAGGTGGAGTTAGGGGTACGGCCGGCAAGGGGATGGTTTACACTCGCTATAACAGAGGGCGATGGGGTACTGATGTCCCCTATGACACAATCCTGACGGCTGTACTGCCAGACGACACGTATGCGGTGGCTGCGGTCTTTGGCCAACTCCTCGATAGTCTTGGCGTTGGCGGCTTGGTACCCGGAACGATAACCTTGTACGATGCCGACGGCAATGAACTCACCAGCGTTATGTACGCCGCAGCCGATATTGCCCAGATGCAGGATGGCGGAACCTTTCAGGGATGGACCTCAACGGATACCGCGATCGCCAAATTGGTGTACGATGCCGAGGATTCATCTTACATGCGGGCCGCAATGGCCGACTTCCAGTATGGAACAGTCATACCTGAACCGGCTTCCAGCATCGTCTGGTCGCTGATCGGTTTGAGCCTCCTCGGTGCCGGCTGGTCTAGACGCCGCAGGAGTGCGTAGCCAGTTTGACTTTCGACCGCAAAAAAGCCGCCTATTCGGGCGGCTTTTTTCGTTGGTGCGAGTAGGTCCATCGTTTGCAGCCCCGCAGTGGGTCTGCCACTTTCTTGGGCCCAACCGAAAACCGGATGCCTGTGTTTGGTCTGATTGCAGCATTTCCCCACGGTTGTTAGACTATTGTAGGAAGAGGGGGCTTTCGTTTCGCCGTATGAGCAGGTTCGTCCACGGCTCCAGCGGTGGCGCGTGGGACGTGAGCCTCCCGCGGTAGGGTGATGGTTGGTGTCCACCAGATGTGTTCCTCGACCGTTGCCCACTTGTCATGCGCCGCTTATCCCGGGCGAATTCATGTCCATTACTACCGTGGAAGCGTTGCTTGATGCGATTTGCAAGAGCAGGCTGTTGTCGGTCGAACAGATCGCCACGGCGCGCGAAGCGGCCGCCAAAGCGGATCGGGCCGAAACGCTGGCGGGGATCTTGCTGAAACAGAAGCTGCTGACTCGATGGCAAGTGGGGCAACTGCTGGCAGGGAGAACATCTTTCTTCTTGGGAAGATACAAGCTGATCGACCTCTTGGGACGGGGAGGAACGGGCAGTGTCTTTTTCGCTTTGGATACCAAGATGAGCCGTCCCGTGGCTCTGAAGATCATCTCCAAACACTTGGGCCGGAACCCGGACGCGCTGGAGCGGTTTTTTGCCGAAGCCAGAGCTATAGCCGCGCTTGACCACCCGAACATCGTCCGCGCGTACGACGTGGACAACACATCGGACCGCTACTTCATTGTGATGGAGTTTGCCGAGGGGCGCAGTCTGCAACAGGTGGTCGAAAGTGGAGGACCATTGGGCTTTGGCCAGGCGGCCGACTATATCCGCCAGGCAGCCGAAGGACTTGCTCACGCGCATAGTCGAGAAATAGTCCATCGTGACGTCAAACCGGCCAATCTTGTGGTGAACTCTCGGGGCGTGGTGAAGGTCCTCGATATGGGGATGGCTCGGCTGATCTCGGGCCAAACAGACAACGAAGGCGGCGAGGATCCCGGCCTTTTGGGGACGGTCGATTATCTGGCTCCGGAACAAGCGATGGGCGACCCGGACGCCGACCATCGCGTGGATCTCTATTCGTTGGGTTGTACACTCTACTTCTTGCTTACCGGTAGCCCCCCGTTTCCGGAGGGTGGGCTGGCCGAGCGGATAATCAAGCACCAGACGCAAGCCCCGCCTCCCATCACGGACCGGCGGCCCGATGCCCCCAGGCAGTTGGTAGCCATCTGCGAGAAGCTGATGGCCAAGGACGCCGGCGACCGGTTTCGCTCGGCCGCCGAAGTTGCCCGGCTACTGGCCGATTGGCAACCGCCCGAGGAGAAGATACAAGCGGCCATTCCCGTAGCCGAGCCCGCCGAAAATGAAGGATCAAACGGAGTAATCAAAATTGCCGAGCCGGTCTTTGCGGCGAGATCAGCAGGCGGAGGCAGTGGGCCGCTGGACATAAAAATCGACACCAGCGACTCGTCGATAGGCCGGCGAAACGTATCCTCGGCTCGCCGTCGTGAAGACATGCCAAGCCTGGGAAACCTCGAGCGTTTGTTGGCCGACCGGCGAATCGTTATCGCGGC
>JAJRWS010000325.1 GCA_024276705.1 Planctomycetota bacterium
CCTTGATCGGAACGATTCCCTCAGACGATGATCCACACCCAGTCAAAAGAAAACACAATGCCACGCAAATTGAGCAGAAAGCGACCTCACTTCGACCACAAAATGAAATGGAGGTTTTCGATTCTACACTGCAAATAAAATTCAACTCTTGCGCCTCCTTGGCGATATCCCTAGGCTCTTATTAAAGACCCGGCGTGCGGCATCTCCCGCCGCACGCCGAGTATCGACTCTTGCAAATCAAATATAACCCGCTTCTTCAGCCAAGGCCTTCTGCCTTAACTTCCTTAACTTCGGCGGCGGCAGACACCTACACCGAGTAGCCCTAACGCAAGTAGCCCGAGGCTTGTCGGCTCAGGAACCAACGCGCTGACCTCTGCTTGGCTAAGGGCATAATCGTAAATGCGAACATCGTCAATCAGACCTTTGAAACGCCTGTTGTCCTGATCTAGAGTACCCCCTGCACCTGTCGTATCGAATCTCTCTGCCGATCCGATCCATACATTGCCAGCGGCGCTAGCGCCAGGGCCGGTATTGACGTTCAACGTACCACTCGCAGCGTCGATGGCTCCGTTGACATAGATGATGGCGACACCCACCCCGTCCCAGGTAACGACGATATTATTCCATTGGTCATCAAGTACGTTTACGCCCCCGTCGAAGCCAGTGCTATTGGTTTCGATGCGAGGAAAACCATCCGGAGTAAGTCGCATCCGCCACGCTGCTCCCCCAGTAAAGCTGTCATTTTCGCCCCAGGCAACCAGATAGGGAGTGGGATCTTGGTCGACAGAAGTTCCTTTAATCCACAGCGAGACTGAGCGAGCCGCTGTTCCATTTACGCCAGCAAAACTGGTCGCCACATAGTCGTCAACGCCATCGAACTCAAGGGCTCCGCCGAATTGTCCAACGGCAGCATGGGCATCTGTGTTGGCATTACCAGTGGCATCCTGAAACGTACCATCATTGCCAGAAACCGTCTCAACGACAGTCGCGCTGGTTGCATTGTCGTCCATCGTCCACTGCGCTACTATCGAGGCCGCCTGGGCCTGTACACTCGCCAAGCAGAGTACCGCAACAACTGCGGCAATTGAGCCAAATTTCCAATTCATAATCATGAGCCCTCCAAAAAAACCGTAAGAAAAGTGAAACTAGGTGACAACGTCAGCATTAAGGACTGCCCGCGGCACCACACAAAACCTGCACCCATCCGCTCTGCCTCAAAAGAGAAAGGAACGAAGGGCCTCTACCACTACAATGTCCTCAGGTGGAGAAAATCTGCGCAAAGTTTCTTGTTTCCATGCTTTTTTCTCAGATTTCGGGTCGCAGCACGCTTCTGATGAACGAAAACAACACCGTTTACCCTGCACCGGTCAGAGCGACCGATCAGAAGGAGTGAGAGGCCATTGCCTTCCAGAAACGGTCGTAGATTTCGTCGGCATCAATGCTGGCATAGACATCCACTTGGCGAAGGTTCGTTGGGTTATCTCGCGTAGAGCCATCGTCGTTGATAACCGGTGCTGGGACGGTGATTCGTTTTCCATGAGACGGATCAATCATAACGTGTACCAGAGCCATGTCCCACAGAATCTTGCCCGGAAGATCTTTGAAGCGACCTTCGTTCCATAGCGAGACGAGAAAGTCGTAGATCGGCCCGCGACCGGCCAACCGCTTGGCAATCACTTCTCGGCCGATGTACATTTGATCGCTCACGCTAGGTGCGGGCATGTGAATGTAACGGACGTCCGATTCAAAGATAGCCTGCGCCGCAGAGACGTCCATCTTCCAGTTGTAGCATCCGATGCCCCACGCAGGTGTCTGACCAAGTCGATAGTCACCGTCGATACAGGCGAAGACGACACGGTCCTTGATCTTCGGTTCAATCAATAGCGCGGACGCCAAGTTGGTAAACTGCCCCAGGCCTAACACATACAGCGGCTCAGGGTCATCAGCCAATGCACGCTCGATGATCAGTTCTGCCGCATCGGTTGGCCGGGGTGTTTTTTTGTCCTCCATCGGAATCGAGCTGCCCAACGCGACCGGAATGCTCTCGGTCAGATTTGTGAGCCTCAGAATCCTCTCGACTTCGTCGAAACTTCGTTGAGCACCTACTTGGCGATCATGATAGCCTGCTGCGGTAATCGCCTCGACTTTCAGCTCCGGGGCGATCAGGGCTTGAACGATCGCAAACTGATCGTCGATTTCGTTTTTTGCATCGGTGTCGATCAACACACGGCGCGGCTTCTTGCTGGTAGGGCTAGCGCACGACTGCTGTGCATGGGGCACCCAAAAGGCTGCGGAAGCGGCTCCGGCGAGTGTACGGGTGACAAACTGGCGTCGACTAAAGTCCATTTTCAGCATCACAAATTGCACCTCTTGCCTCAAGGGCAAGCCAAGAAAAAGCCCCTGGAGCCTGCCCGACTCCAGAGGCGTTAAAAGACACACCGTATCATTCAAGCGGGGAGTCAGAGCCGCTTAGAGATTGCTATCAAAGCCATAATTCCAGCGAGTAGCAACGAAGCGGGTTCGGGAACCGCCGCGAAGGTCGCAACTGCGGAAGCGGTTCCGTAGCCAGACCGCCACTCAGCCAAGCTGGTCGCATCGCCCAAGTCTCGCTGCCACTCTAAAAAGTCGGCTCCATCCACATCAAGATCACCGTCAAAATCGCCATCGACTCCCGCTACGACCTGCGCCAGTACGTCAACCTCAGCCTGAGTCAAGGCAGTGTCGTAGATACGAACATCGTCGATAAAGCCCTTGAAACGCCTACTGTCCTGATCACCCACACCTGACGTATCAAACCGCTCTGCTGAACCGATCCATACATCGCCAGCGGCGCTAGCGCCGGGCCCAGTATTGACGTTCAACGCACCATCAGTCGTGTCGATAACTCCGTTGACATAGATGATGGCGGTCGAGGCCCCGTCCCAGGTAACGACGATATTATTCCACTGGTCATCAAGCACATTAACAGCCCCATTGAAGCCGGAGCTATTGGTTTCAATACGAGCACCCCAGTTACCACCACCATTGTTATTGAGCCGCATTCTCCATGCGGCACCGGGAGTCCAACTGTCATTTTCACCCCAGGCAATCAGATAGGGATTTGCATCCTGGCCAACGGAAGTTCCCTTAATCCACAACGAGACAGAACGAGCCGCCGTTCCGTTCACGCCAGCAAAACCTGTCGACACGTAGTCGTCGACGCCATCGAATTCGAGGGCACCACCGATTTTTCCAGTCGCAGCATGGGCGACAGCATTGGGATCGCCGGTAGCATCCTGAAACGTACCGTTATTGGCCGCGACAGCTTCGAGGACCGTCGCATTAGCCCCGCTATCGTCCATCGTCCACTGCGCCACCAACGCCGCCTGGGCTTCAATGCCTGCCAAGCAGAGCACCCCAACAATCGCAATCGAGCAAGATTTGAAATTCATAAAAAATTCTCCAGGAAATCACAAAAAAAAGAAAAGTTCGCAAAGATCGTTCGGAAAAAAACAAAACCCTCTATCACATAATGTTCCAGAAAGGAGAGAGTTTGCGATATTTCCAAGAGATTACTCAGGATTTTTCAAAAATCCTTGAATACCTGGGCAAAGACCCGATCGTAATTGCTGAGTGAAACCTTTTCCGCGTTCGTTTCCCCATGGCTTGTTTCCTCTTGCCTTAATTCTTCAGGACGCCCCATTTCGTGGGTCAATAGGCTCAGCAGATCCACCCCGTCCACCGCGTTATCTACCAGGAAATCCTGTTGGCCCCACTCCCGATGACCCCACTCCCGATTGCCTGACTTATAGCTATCCCAAAAAGACAAGCCCGCAAGCCAACCACGACCAGCGGCATTCGAGTCAACAACAACCGTGTTCGTACTGACAGACACCGCGCTGAATGCATTCTGGTTGGTATCCTGGCCAAACGTGCTTTGCCAAACGGCGAGGTCAACCGCATCCACTGCCGTATTGCCATCCGCATCGCCATCCGTCAAATTCGCATTGGGCGCTGGTGTTCCGTAACCACGCTGCCACAGGAGGAAATCAAACCCATCGGTATCTCCGTCGGCATCAAAATCGGCATTATAGTCCGCGAGGCCTTGGCTGTAGAGATCCGCGATTTGAGTGCCCGTGAGGGCAAACCCAAAGACCGCAACGTCATCAATGTCGCCGTTATTATAGAAATTCAGAACCGATCGCCCTATCTGCACATCACCACCAACGCCCGTATTCACCGGATTGGCTGAACTGGCGCTGATCGTCTCTTCAACTCCATCCACGTAGAGCTTGGCTTCGCTAATATCGGGGCTGCCGTCGTTGGCCAACGTGACCACTACATTACGCCACTGGCCATTGGTCAAAACGGTGCTGCCGATAATTCGTCCTCCTTCATTCTCCACTCGAATGGCACCAGTACCTTCATCAATACGAAACGTCCATTTTTGTCCCGTTTCGTTGAGACCCCACGAGATGATGGGAAGATTCTTGCCTGTCGCGTCGGTCTTAATCCATGCGCTGACCGAGCGGGCACCTGTGCCCGTGACTCCCTGGTAACCGTCGATGTTCACATAGTCGTCGAGTCCATCCAAGCCGACGGCCCCATTGTTGGTATTGGCGATGGCGCCGGGTTGCCCGAGTGTTGTCCCAGCGACATAGGTACCGTCCAAGTTGCCGGTTTCGTCAATCGCAACGGTCCCCGAAGTTTCGCCCAGCCGCCAATACCCGACCGGGTTTAATGCTAGTATGGCATCACGGTAGAGCGGCGAGCTGGCTCCGTGGACGGCGATGTTCACCGTTGCCGTGTTCGAGTCGAGCGTCCCGTCGTTTGCCTCGTAGGTAAAGCTGTCGGAGCCGATGAAGCCCGTGTTGGGCGTGTAGGTAAACGACCCGTCGCTGTTCAGCGTCAAGTTGCCGTTGGAGGGACCAGCGACCAGCACCGCCGTTAACGGATCACCATTAGGGTCGTAGTCGTTGGCCAGCACATCTGGCGCAGAAACTGAAAGCGAGTTATTCAAGAGCACGCGATAGGTATCGTCGACTGCGGTCGGAGCCTGATTGCTACTGGGGACATAAACGAATGCCCCGATCTCCCCGTTTGAACCATAAATGTTTTGGGCAAGCGTATCCACGTTTGGCCAAGCCAACGCGGGATCAAGCCCATTGTTATCATAGGCGTACACGTCCAGCCCTTGGCCAATGCCAAGCGAACCCGAGGTGAGCGTAAAATCTTGATAAGTCAAATCTCCGCCGGTCATCGACCTCCAGCCAGTCGTCTTGAAAAGACTCGGCACTCCGATGACATCTTCCGCACCAGAGGCAATGCTTTGCGGCGTCGAGGACCAAAGATTGTTTTCAATGGCCAGACCACCATAGAATGCGCTCGGGCTACCATTGAAAAGGACCGCACCTGGCGAGATGGCCCAGACGAGATTGTTTCGGATCGTTGAGTTCACAAACGGGCCGCCGCCGTAAGACCGAATCCCAACGACGTTATCAATGAGCGTGTTGTTGTAGATGTGTACCTGTCCATTTTGAGAATTGGTCTTTGTCGAGATCGCGTAATCGCGTAGCTTTTGGTCATGACGGTTCGCGAACTCAAAGATCAACTCCGGCAACGCGATGTGCAGATCAAGGAGCAGGCTACGCG
>JAJRWS010000326.1 GCA_024276705.1 Planctomycetota bacterium
AGATTCCGGCGATGGGCGTGGTTGATTCACGCATAGTCCACGCCCTTCGCCAGGGGGTCCAGCCCTATTCGCCTTCCATCATCTCTTGCCCTGGCTCCAGGGACGTGCCACACAGAACCAAAAGGCTTATCCTATTTGTTAGGCCTGACAATGCACTAGGGATTACCCCGAAATGTCACGCCGGAACGCACGAAGCCCATCAGGGTCGCACGGCCAGAGGCCGTGGATTTAGGGAGTATTTAGAACGGGAAATTACGTCCTTTTTCCGTGAACGCTTACCAGATACCAAACTTGCTAGACGAATCTTTCCGTTTGGCCGCGCAATAAACCACGCCACCGGTACCAGCATTCTCCGCGGCCACAACGGAAAGTTCGGCTAGCCAGATATAGACCCGACCTTCACCCGCGTATACATCGAACGGTGCCCCGTCTTGCGGCGTGAATTCTTTCGCCGGCGGATTTTTTGAACCACGAGTTTCTCGCCCTGTTCGACCCCCAATACTTCGGCCGGCACACTCACTCCGTCCAGATAGGGCGTGCCCAACTTCAGATCGCCAGCACCATCACTCACGGCCAACACCTGATCGAATGCGAGCTTTTCGCCCTCCGCCAGTCCACGGAAGTCAATCGATAATTCCTGACCCTCTTCCACTTTGTATTGCCGCCCGCCGTCCGCAATGATCGCGTACATGTTGCACACCCTGTTTCCAATGAAAAATGCCGCTAAAGCTAATATTCCGCCAACTTGATCGATTCGAGTCGTCACCCGCATGGTGCGTTCACTTTGCCATTTTCCCCGTTGCCATGGCAACCCTGAAAGCAAGGCTTGAGCAGATACAGGTCGAGCCCTGTAATTTAGCCCAACACCCCCTCGCCGTCGAGGGGGGACAATGGGGAAGGTGGCGGTTATTGAAATACCCTGTTTCTTACCTTTTCACTCGTTATCTACTCCTCCGCGGCTCCGGGCTAGCCTTCATTGCCCCGGATGCTGCGTCCCGCCTCATCTTCACTCTCAATTTTGACATATTCCGGCGAAACGTCCTCCCGGCTGAGGACCAGCACCTGCACGCCATGCTCATCTTCCAGGTTCATCAGCTCGCGCCGCTTCCGATTGTTCAGGTAGCTGGCCACTTCTTCTTCCACGGTCACGGTCAGTTTTGCAATTTTTTCATGCTGGCAGCACATGATCAGCTTGCGAATGACTTCCAAGGCCATGCTTTCGGCCGATTTGACCAGGCCCGAACCACTGCACCCGGGACACTCTTTGTAGACACTCCGTTTCAAACTGGGACGGACCCGCTGACGGGTCATTTCGATCAAACCAAACGGACTGGTCCGAAGAATTTTGGTACGGGCCCGATCGCGCCGGACGGCGTCTCTCAACGTGCGTTCCACGGATCGGCGATGCCGGTCCTTGCGCATGTCGATGAAGTCGTTTACCACGACCCCCCCCAGATCGCGGAGGCGGAGCTGACGGGCTATCTCCTTGGCGGCAATCTGGTTCAGCCGACATGCCGATTCCTCGGCGGAACCATCGGTCCGAAAGCTACCACTGTTCACGTCGATGGCCACCAAAGCTTCGGTCTGATCAATCACCAGCGAACCGCCACCCCGCAATGGCACCTGGCGCTGATTGATCCGGGTAATCTCTTCGTCCAGTTTGTACTTATGAAATAGAGGTTCCTTCCCCTCGTACATTTGTAGTCGGCTGACATACCGGGGCATGACAATTTGCAGGAATTCCTTGGCCCTTTCGTAAGCCTCGGGCTGGTCGATATAAATCGAATCCACGTCACTGGTAAAAATATCGCGGATCGTGCGGATGATCATGTCGCTTTCTTCATAAATATCAACCGGCGCGGCACATTTTTTAATCCTCCGCACAATGACTTTCCAAAGTCGTAGCAGATAGGCCAAATCCCGGGACAACTCTTTTTTCGTCCGATCCGTCCCCGCGGTACGCACAATGAAACCCAATCCTTTGGGTGGATTCAGCTCGCGTAAAATATCACGCAACCGGCGCCGGGCATCCTCATCCTCAATTTTACGCGATACGCCAATACGCCCGAGAGCGGGCATCAACACCAAATAGCGGCCTGGAATGCTGATGTACGTCGACAAGGTCGGCCCTTTGGTGCCAATGCCTTCCTTGATCACTTGCACCAGGACTTCGTCACCACGGCGAAAAATATCCTGGATCGGGGGTTTAATGCGAGGCCGCAAGCCGGGCCGTTGACGTCGCCCTGCCTGCCTGGAACGACCACCACGGGCCTCTGCTGCTTCATTCCCGTCGGTCCCTTGGGTCGAATTTCCCTCGTGTTCACCAGCCTCCCCATTCCCATTCCCGGATTCCTCATTTCTTGAGGGTCTCTGCGTTCCGTCCGGTTGAATAAGCTTGTTGGGGTCATAGCCTCCTTGACGGAAATATTGGGCTTCGACATCGCTGATATGCAAAAACCCGTTTCTGCCAACACCAAAGTCGACGAACGCGGCTTGAATACTTGGCTCCAGATTGACAATCCGGCCTTTGTAGATATTCCCAACGTAATTATCCTGGCTACTCCGCTCGATGTAGAGCTCCTCGAGCAAGCCATCTTCCACGATGGCAATCCGGCATTCCTCCGGTTGCGCTACGTTGATCAGCATCTCCTGCTTCATAATTTTACCTTCTTCCAAATTTCGCTGGCCGGCCCATCGATAGGGACCGTCCAATTGTTGATTCAGTATTTCCAAATTGCCACTGGCCCTACGTGGGGCAGGGCGATAAGCCGCCCGGGAACCGACGTTTTTTAACCACTAGCTCGTTATCCGGGTCGGCTTCATCGGCCATTCTTGGAACTACTGTGATTCTCATTTCCGCGACGTCAGCGCGGAACCATTATGGTAATTCAGGAAAAACCTTGGAAAGCTCTTCCTTTAAGTACGTTCTGATATCGCGTGCATTGTCCAAGCTTCTGACATGCCTGGAGACCTGCTCGCACTGTTCGATGGTCACACTTCGACAAACGCGTTTGACTTCCGGTACCGCCGCGGGTGTCGCGCTAAAACTGCGCAATCCCAGCCCGATCAGCAACATCGTGTACTGCGGGTTGCCGCTCATCTGGCCGCACAAGCTGATGGGAACCTGATGCTGATTCGCAGCATCCAACGCCATCGCGATCATCCGGATCACGGCCGGGTCGGCACCCGTGTACAAATTGGCTACATCTTTGTTGCTACGATCAACGGCCAGGCAGTACTGGATGAGATCATTGGTGCCAATGCTGAAAAAATCGACCTCTTCGACAAAGTGGTCCATCATCAAAATGGCCGAGGGCACTTCCACCATCATGCCCACCTTGATATCCCGATCAAATGTAATTCCCGCCTCTTCCAAATCCTCCATCGCATCAGCCAGCACCATTTTGGCCTGTCGTAATTCGAGCAGCGTGCTGACCAGAGGAAACATCACGCGAATGTTGCCCAACACGCTGGCCCGTAAAATGGCTCTCAACTGGGTTCGGAAAAGATCTCGATGCCGTAACGCCAGGCGGATGCTGCGCAATCCCAGGAAGGGGTTTCTCTCATCTTCCGGATCGGGCAAGGTGCGCATTTTGTCAGCGCCCAGATCGAGCGTGCGCATGACCACGGGCTTGCCTTCCATCGCCTGGGCCACTTCCAAGTAAGCTTCGTAGTGGCTTTCTTCGGTTGGATCTTCATCCTGGCCCAGGTACAGAAATTCCGTGCGATACAAGCCAATCCCATCGGTTCCGCGCTGCTTGCATTGCTCCACTTCCCCTGGAAACTCGATGTTTCCCAGCAACTGGATCTGGACGCCATCGGCCGTTTCCGCGGGCAATTCCCGCAAAGTTTCAAGCTTGACCGCGAGTGTACGCTGCTCTTCGACTTCGTGGCGATATCGGGCAAGTGTTTCCTCGTCGGGGCGCAGGATGATTTGTCCCTGGTCGCCATCGATAATGGCCGTGTCACCGCCGGAAACATCGGTCAGGAAGGATCCGACTCCAACCACGGCAGGAATTCCCATCCCTTCGGCCACGATGGCCGTATGGCTGCCCGGACCTCCGGTCTCGGTGACAAACCCAAGCACAAAACGTGGATTGAGGTTGGCCGTTTCACTGGGCGTCAAGTTGTGAGCCAGCACCAGAACCGGTGAAATCACATGGGCGAGCTCCTCGCGCCGCATTCCCAGCAAATTGCGCAGAATCCGTTTTTCGATGTCAAAGACATCCGTGGCCCGTTCGGCCATGGCCTGCCCTTCGAGCGACTGGAACACTTTGGCATAACGGCGCAAGGCTCGACTCACGGAATATTCAGCCGAATAATGCCTCGTACGGATCATCTCGTCGAGTTCTTCGCGCAGATGCCGATCGCGAATCATTTGCAAATGGGCCGAGAAGATCGCGGCATAATCGTCGCCCAACTGCTCAGCGACCTGCTGGCGGTTGTGCTCAACTTCCGCTTCGGCCGCCTTGAGAGCGCGGCCAAGTCGTTCCAACTCGTCATCGACCGCATCGCGCGGCAGGAAACGGCGCGGGATTCGAAATCCCTCGTTGTCCACTACGAGTGCTTCACCGATCGCCACGCCAGGCGATACGGCAATGCCTTGGAGACGTTCCATGGCATCCTCATGCAAGCGCAGGCGAAACGTAATCCATCGTGGCAGCGGCCATGAATCGTTCGCCACGGCTCACCGGTGTCATGTCTCACGAGGCAAACAACTCGACCCTCGAGAAACACCACGAGACAAGCGATGAAAGTGCGACCGGAGTGCATATTCAAGTCATGCCCTCTGGTCTCAATCCACCATGGCAAAATCCAGGCTGCGTACCAACGCCTTGGTTTTGTCGCCAGACGCTGTTCATTCTATGTCCAGAAGCGATTCAGTCGTGAATACCTCACAAGGTATCCTCATGACACCGGCATCATTACCGGCACCTGTCAGGTGGTTGGCTGCAAAGCTTCTGCCGTGTCGGCGACAAGCACCATGCGTGCGTCACCCGACTGGCATTCCACATTGTCTGACCAACCAACCACTAACTTGAACTCTCCTGGCTCAGTGTTTCATCTGTCTTAAAATCGCTAACAACCAATCGCTCGAGTGCCTCGATCGCTTTTTCTGCATCTGTTCCACGTGCTTCCAGAACCAAAACCGTTCCCTGGGCAGCGCCCAGGGTCAGCACGTTCAGAATACTCTTAGCATCGATGCGCAAGTCATCACGAATCACTTCAATGTCAGACTCAAATTCCAACGCCAGTCGAGAGAACAATTCCGCGGGACGCGCATGCAATCCCTGAGGATTACTAACAACCACGGCCTTCTGAACAACTGGCATATCGACCATTGTATAATCGGGCTCGTACCAAGTGGCCGAGCTCCGAGAACGGTATAGGGGTGAACGGTATAGGGGTGAACTCACAAAAACTGAGGCATTCCAAATATCAGGGCCTTCCCGCATGAGGGCCAATCATGATGCCGGCTCATCACGAAACGAATTGATTGTTGTCCGCCTCCTCCAGCAACTGCCACACATCCTGTGGTTCTTTACTTTGTTTCAAAAAGCTGCAAAAAGTATCGTCTCGTAATTGCCTCGAGATATTCTCCAATGCTCTCAAATGATCTCCAGGCCGATCGGGCGGGGAAATTAACAGGAATAATAAGTGCACTTTTTCACCATCCAGGCTATCAAAATCGACTCCTTTCTTGCTGACAGCCACCGTGCTGATCAATTCGTTCACACTTGGATGCTTGGTATGAGGCACGGCAACACCTCGCCCGATTCCGGTGCTTCCCAGTTCCTCGCGTTTGAGGATTGCCTCGACAATACTTTCAAGTTGGTCCTCGGCAACCTTACCCACTTCCTGCAGCGTCGAGACCATCGTACGTATCACCGACTCCTTGTCTTCCGAACCAATGTCTGTACGTATCGCCTCATGACTCACAAAATCAACAAACTTCATCTTCTTCTTTATCCTTTACTTATCGATCGATGTCGCCGCCAGCTCCGCCCAACTTCCAGCAGGGCAAATCTGTCGCCGGCAGGAAATCTGTCGCCGGCAGGAAATCTGTCGCCGGCAGGGAAATATTTATCGCCAAGCGGGACTCGTCTAACTCCGACTGTCTCTAGGACTCATCATTCTCCAGCCCCTCCTTATCCGTTCCTTCCAATGGTTCCTCAGAATCCATGGGGGCTGCTTCGTGACGGCGTACATCATGATTGCGATGCCGCTGCTGCACGCGTTTCTTGTATTTCCGTAATTGTTGCTCAATTTTGTGCAAGGCGTCATCCACAGCCGCCAGTAAACTTTCCGCCTCGCTATGGGCGACGAAATCATGCTTGTGTTGAGCTGAAACTTTCACGTCTACGGCTGGCAACTGCTGGTCGCTCAGATCAATGATTAACTCAATGGAACTCAAACGCTCAAAAAAACGATTGAGTTTTTCAGCTTTCGCCTTTAATTTGCCCTGAGTCGAATCGCTCAAATGACCATGTCGCGTGGAAATGTTTAGCTGCACAGATATCGCCCCTTTGGACAAACGTATACCAATCCAAAATTCTACTGGCCC
>JAJRWS010000327.1 GCA_024276705.1 Planctomycetota bacterium
GAACGACGGCAGCGATCGGATGGAAACCATGCAGGGTCGGGTGCGTCTGTGCCCCTACTACTTCGTCGACACCGCCAATCCGAAGAAGCAAAGGATCCGCCTCGGCGGCGTGCTGGCGACGATTTGTCCCGCCGACAAAAAAATCCTCCACGGCATGAGCGACGCCATCCTCGCGCCCTGCGCGGTGGCGGAGGACGGGTATTGAGGGGAGTTCAATGAACGGCCTGTCCCTTGGTTCTCTCCCGCGGACGAGTGGCTGGTCTACTCGACGGATTGAGTTCGGGCAGCGAATCACTCACGGGAGGTCCCTCGCCGATTTTCAAAGCGAAAACGAGACGGGTGCGTTCGCGTGTCGTCGAATTGTGGCGGAATCGAGCGGAAAGTCCTTCGAGTCCTCGCCAACGACTTGAAGGTCGGGGGTATAGGTTGTTAAATGCCCGGAGATGGGCTATTTTCGCACCCTTATTCCCCAGCACCCCCTCCAACCCGGGACAATGCACTGAGACAGAGTGATGGGTAGAAATTGTGAAAATGAAGGACGGAGATAAAAAAACTATGCAATTGGGTCTAGCCCTGTCTGGCGGTGGGTTTAGGGCTACACTTTTTCACCTAGGCGTTGTCCGCTATTTTAAGGATGCCGGTCTACTTGAATCGGTTTCCCACATAACCTCGGTTTCTGGAGGCAGTGTCTTCGCGGCGCACCTGGTCATGAACTGGAAGCGCTACAATGGAACCAGTGAGGAGTTTGACAGCGTTGCTAGAGAGGTGCTTGATTTTATCAAGCTCGATGTTCGCAACCGTATCATCCGCCGCTATCCCTTTACCTTCGCGCTGGGCGTGCTTCGCCGTCTTGCGCGTTTTGGTCCATTGCGAACACTAAGCCGAACAGGATTGCTTGAGAAGCACTATCGCGAACACCTCTATGGCGACACTTGCCTTTACGAGCTCCCGGATACTCCGGAGTTACACATACTTAGTACAAATTTGAGCGAAGGGGGGCTTTTTTGCTTCTCGGGTAAGGGAATGTTTTGTGAGGAGCGTATCAAATCCGCCGGTGGTGGCTTACGCAAAATTCCGGTTGGCCTCGCCACGGTGCCCATGGCAGTTGCAGCTTCTTCCGCCTTTCCGGGATTTTTCCCGCCGCTTGAATTGAATGCTGAGGATATAGGCGAGACTGAGAGTGAGTTTCAGCGGCAGTACTTTACGGATGGTGGAGTTTACGACAATCTGGGTGCGCGGATGTTTCGTTACCTGGAGAGTGGGGCTGTCAGTAACGATGACGATGTCCCTGCCCCGAAGTTTAATGCGGTGTTTGCAAGTGATGCGGGTCGTCGCATTCAGGTTAGTCAACCGGATAAGGCGAGCTCCTTCCTGCGCACTGCCATGCGGGCCTCAGACATACTAATGGACCGCGTCTGGCAATTCGAGAAGGAGCACTTTGAGGGTTGCGAGGAATTTTATTTTGTGCCGATCACGCGAATTATCAGCCGTGAAGAAGATCCGACCGCGCCGCACCCAAAGGTTCAAATACAGTTGAGCCGGGTACGAACTGACCTTGATAGCTTCGACGATGTGGAGATGAGCGGACTGATTCGGCACGGCTACTGTGTTGCGCGGCAGATCATCGCGGAGCACCCGGTGCTGGCGGGTAAAAGCAACGATGATCCTCCATGGGATCCCCTCGCTGAGGGTAATGGTGAGTCAATCGAGACAAAGCATCGACCTGGCTCAAGCGCTTCGGCCACAACACACGATGCCCGCCATTTACAGCGCTCGACCCGCCGCAGCAATCGTTCCCTTCTCTCATGGAATGACTGGGTTTCTTATCTCTACATGCCATTGATATTACTGATATTTTTTGGTATACCGTTCTTTGTTTACAATACTTGGCAACAGGCAAGATTTAATCATTTACTGTCCGAGGCTATGCCGCTCCATGTGGAAAAGCTTGCCGATTTGCTCAGTAATGGCTCGGAACCAGCCTGGGCGGGCATGGACATCAACTCCGGAGATCTCGCCCCCTTGTTCAAGGAAAAAGGCCTCGATCTTATCAGTGACACACGGATTATCGATCTCCGCGGGATGGAATCACTTGGCGGACATGCGTCTGAGGAAGAGGCCACGGTCTACGTCCACCGGGTGATAGCTGTGCGCAAAGAAGCGCATGTGGCAGGTGAGACGGCACTGCGATTGCCATCGATGCGAGATATCACCGACCCTATTGTGCGATGTGGCAATCCAGCGCTTAAGCCTGTCCTTGAACGATGTGAGATCACGGACGCTGGTGACGGCGACCCAAAATATGCCTGGCAGTTGAAACTCAACTTCGATGCGGTTCCAGTTGGTCATACGACACGGGTTATCGTCGAGGCCATGTGGAAAACCCAGTTGGCAGCGAGCGTTCACGAACCGCAAGAATGGTCGGCCTTTCAGGTCGATGCCGACCCAGAAGTGACTACCGCATGGATTCTGTTCCCTGCGTCATGGAAGGATTTGGCATTGCGTTTGATAAGATATCCTAACGGTACTCCAGATGATCAGGAGTATGTGGAGGCAACCCATGAATCTTCAATTTTCAAAGGCACGGTATTCAACTGGGTCGAAGTACATCCCAAGCAGGGATACACCTATGCCTATCAGCGTGACAATTTTTAATTTCGAAGGGCGCTGAAAATGAGTAGCTCCGCCCGCCGGGAAGAACTAAGGGAGGGAGAATTGAGGAACAGGCCTTTAATCAGAATCACTGGCCGCGCACTCCCTACGTTTTGCAGTCCTTCCGCAAGGGACGGTTGGTTGAGCATCCCTTCTGGAACGACGGCAGCGATCGGATGGAAACCATGCAGGGTCGGGTGCGTCTGTGCCCCTACTACTTCGTCGACACCGCCAATCCGAAGAAGCAAAGGATCCGCCTC
>JAJRWS010000328.1 GCA_024276705.1 Planctomycetota bacterium
CTGAGAAAACGCGTCGAGAAGAGTTTTCGTATGCATCCCACAGGCTCCTTACTAAAAAAGAGCCCCCCTGATGCACGCTTCTACGGGCTGGAGATACGAGATGTTCGTAAAAAACGACTTTGCAGTTCTCCTGGTAGTCAGCAGAAAGACAGCTATTCTTTCTCAGCGTCGGCCCACCGAGATAGAGGTGGTCCGACGCTCGTGAGCCGAGAGACCAGATCGCTCATGGCCCGTTAAGCTGTCAACGGTTGCGATCAATAAATTTCTTGCCATTCTGGCATACGAGCGATGCGGGTTGTCACCAGGTGTCGCTTCAAAGCACCATGGCGTCGTAAATAATGATGCATTTCTGTATATGGTGCGTTTATCTCATTTTTCTCACGCCTCACTACCAATACTGAACTAGGTTTTTATTGGACGGGACTCTGGTGGCTGTTAAGCCCCCAACACCTTTTCACCTCTCGCCCCTCGTTTCGCATTATTGGCAAGTCTTGAAAAAAATGCCAGCGACGTGACTGCGAGCTACCTTATCACGCTTTCAAAACAACATCCACGCAGACTATTGCAGAAATAATACTGGGGCAATGGTTTTTCCAACACTTCCACGTTGGCCACCATTTCCATGCAGGAGTATAGAAATCATGACTCACCGCCGAAAAAATCGGAGCCGTATTCGCGACCGTCAAGGAACCACTTTGGTCGAAACGGCCGTAGTATTGCCTGTGTTTTTGTTCATGGTATTTGCAATCATCGAGTTTGGGCATGCCCAAATGGTCAACAATATTCTCAATAGCACCTGCCGAAACGCTGCCCGTACGGGATCTGTCGAAGGTACTTCCACAGCTCAAGTTCTTACGCAAGTGGACGACGCACTAGCCCTGGTAATTTCAACCGGTTCTCTCTCGATCGATGTGAAGGATGCCAGCGTTTACGATTCGGGAAGTGCTCCACCCACAACTGGATCGGGGTTATCAGCTTTGCCAAACATCGAATTGTCTGACGCTGAACCACGTCAAATGTTCATGGTGCGTGCAACCGTTCCCTATAACGATATTGCCATAATGTCAATGCCCTTCATGGAAGGTGTGGTGCTCACAGGACAGTCATTTATGCGTCACGAGTAATTCTTCCTTTTTCTGACAAGACAAGCCCTTTCCCAGAGGAGCAAGTAATATGAGTTGCAAGCGACATTCAGGAGCAACAGGACGTCGAGGAGCAGTGGCAGTGGAATTTGCCCTAGTACTTCCCTTCCTAATAGCAACCATCGTGGGGCTCATTGAGATTACCCGAGCTTACGATGTACAAAACCTACTGGAGACTGGAGCTCGAGAAGGAGCTCGATTTGCTTCCATGGATCGGAGCGGCATGTTGCAGGAAGGTGAGACTTCCAATCAGAAACTGATTCAGGACGTGACAAATCTTATGGCTTCATCAGGAGTGCCTGCTGAGGATTTGCAGGTGGTCATCCGAGACTCAGCAAGCCCGGAGCTGCCTTTCGATCTGGACGATCCCGCCAACGACCTGAAGTTATTTGAAGTCGAAGTAAGTGTCCCTTTTTCTTCGGTTAGCTTGACACCTATCAGCGAGGCGAACGACTACACGTTGTCCGCTTCGATAACCTTTCGCAACGGACGAGCCACCCTGTCTGAATAACATATCCCCACAAAAACACCTGCCCAAAAACCAAACCTCTTCTTGCACTGGACTAAACGATCATGAGATCACTTCAAAAAAACATGAAACCACACGAAAAATCGAAACAGACCCGACAGGGAGTCATTGTTGTCCTTACAGGATTTTCCTTAGTTGCAATCTTTGCCTTTGTAGCTCTCTCGGTTGATACGGGTCGAATCGTATTGACGCAAACAAGAATGCAGAACGCAGTCGACGCAGCGTCGTTAGCTGCGGCTCAGGAGATCACCGCAGCAGTTTACGCTGCAGGTCAGGGGCAAGGGTCGGCCAACATCGACGGAAATTCGATCGCGGTTGCGGAAGCACGCATCATGGCGGCGCAAGTCGCGGAAGCCAATGGCGTCTATATCGATCCCGATACCGATGTCCAATTTGGAAAACGAAATTTCGATGACGCTACGGGAACCTGGCCCATCGAATGGGGTGGGACTCCTTTCAATGTCGTTCAAGTAGTGGCTCGCCGCACGGAGTCTGATTCCTCAGCCCCTGATGGCCAGTTGCCTCTATCTTTTGGCTGGGCTGTCGGTCGATCGCAGGTGCCGATCCAAACTTCGGCAACCGCCTTTGTCGAAGCTCGCGATCTGATCGTCGTGCTCGACTTCTCTGCTTCGATGAACGACGACAGTTCTCTGCGCTCTGGACTCGGCGAGACGCAAGCCGAGAATTCGCTGGACGCCATGTGGGATGCCTTGGTTGCAGCCGACCCACAATGGCCTGGCACGAGCGATTCAAAGTTCCCCTCGACTGGTTTCGGTGATGTCGATTCCTATGCGGGCACTTATGTTTCGAGTTCGGACACGAGCACGATTCGCAACACGCTAGGTCTCAACGAAAACAATTCTGACGGAAGCCGTAAGTATCCTTTCCCTCAGTCGGGTCGGAATAGCAACGGTACGCCTAAGAACAAACTGAGCAATTCTTCAAGCGACTCTCGATGGAATGGTTATATCTCTTTCGTAAAGAATAAAGGTGGTACTTACAAAAAGAAGTACGGCTATCGCACCTTGATGGATTACATGCAAGAAAGTCGTTACAGTAGCTCAAAGTCAGAGGACCTCTGGCGCACGCCTCACTATCCATTCCACGCTGTGAAGGAAGGTGCTTCGCTCTTCCTCGACTTCCTGACCGATCTGGACTTTGGCGACGAAGTTGGACTTGTTAGCTATGGCAAATGGGCGGTCAAAGAAATGACCCATAGCGATGGCGAAATCAACATCGACATCACTGCCGATCCTATCACAAGCGACTACGCCACGATCGACACCATTCAGCGTCGTCATCAAGCGGGTGACTACAGCGGCTGGACCGGCATGGGCGACGGAATTCTCAATGCTCGCGAACTGCTCGTCGGCGATCCCAACGATCCTAGCGACGAAGGTCATAGTCGCTATGGTGCCCGACCGACCATGATCATCATGACGGATGGTCAAACCAATCAAGGGCCTAGTGGCTGGAGTCTTCCTGGTGGCTTCAATTGGGCTGACTGGACCGACTACGATGGCGATGGCAACGCAGATTATTCGACTTCCAACTGGAAGAAACAGTACTCATTCTGGGAAGCCACTCAAGCAATCGAACTTGGCATCACGTTGCACACGATGGCAGTGGGTCAAAATGCCGATCGCGACTTGATGGAAGCAATCGCCTTTGCAGGCGGGGGTATCTTTATCAGCGTGCCTGGTGGAGCCACCGTAGCAGACATGGAATCGCAACTGCTCGATGCCTTCCGCGACATAGCTTCAAAGGTACCGCCTGCGAAACTGGTCTACGAACTTACAGCTGGTCAATAAACGGTAGAGAAACCACCACCCTGCTCTCTGGCAGTCGGTGGTGCAGACAGACGGCCTTGGTGTCCCGAGCCATCTGTGCTGACTACCGGCTGCTACAGACGCGCCGCTGTTTTCATGCAGCGGCGCGTTTTTTTGCGCGCCTGACAAGCTGGCAACTTGTTTCGAAACCGGCTCTAGTCTTCGTAGATTGCCGAGTCGTAACGTCTTCGGCGACCGCTGGTGCGGCGTCGACGGCGGTGGCTGCGGGTGACGTATTCGCCTTCGACGAAATAGTAGCCGCCCAGCAGTTTGTAGAAAAACAGGATGATTAACGAGCCACCTACTCCTACTAACATTCCCATCGGGCTGACGGGAACGACGCGTTGGCCTTCGCGAAAGAAGCTCAGGATGCCGCAGCCCATCACGGTGCCACCGATGCCCATCAAAATCGTGGCGATTGCCCCACCGGGGTCCCGACCGGGCATGATTCCTTTGGCTAGCAAGCCGACGACCGTGCCGAAGCCGATCCAGATCAACACATCGCTGGCCAGCTGCTGAGCCGAGTCGTTGAACACGATTTCTTGTACCGGTTCGAAGCCGTCCATGACTGAGGGTTCCTACGAAGGGTTACTGCGAAAGTGGGGGGCGGGGCGGCAAGACTGTACCGGAAAGTTCCGCAGGCCGACAAGGTCGACGGGCAATGCTAGCACAGATGATTGGAGGTTGGGGTCAGAGGTAGGAGTTCAATCGTTACCCCCTCTCTTAGGGTTTAGGCTTGGTTTTGAAAAAACGATATTTGGGACAAAATTCGAGGGTTTTGTCCGGCGGTACTTCCGATTAGCTCTTCAAACGTAGGGATTGTTGTGAATCTGATGGGACAAAATGGGTTGAATTAAGGAATTTTGGGAGGCAAATGAACTCGGATTGCGGAATTTGGAATGCATTATTTTGAACCACGAAAGGCACGAAAATCACGAAAGGGTTTTAGCCGGCCCACCAAGTGGTCTGGGAGCCTCGGAAATTGCCAAGGAGACTATGGGACTGTAGGACTTTGCGACTAACAACTAACGACTCTTTTCTACGATGTTGATTATCGCTTTTTTGAAAGGAATTGCGAGCGTTATTTTTAGCCACCTAGAGGTTTGAAACGCAGAGTGCGCCAAGACGCCGAGGGACTCAGAATTTTTACTGTGGTTTGCTCCGGCGATCTGTCAGATCGCGGCTACTTGGGGTTTCCGAATGCGTTGATCTTTGTTGTAAGTGCGCTGCTGAAGATAGGCGTTACACAACCACATCGAGATCCTCACCCATGAGGACCAGAAGCAGAGCGAGGTCGTTGAGGGTTACTACGCCATCGCCATCAAGATCGCCATCCGCCCAGGTTGCGCCGGTCATGTCGAGATTGTCGTAGAGCAAGACAAAGTCGTCGCTGTCGACATCGTAATCGCCGTCGAAGTCGGGCAAAAGCCAAATATCTTGCAGGTTGAGTGCCCAGTTGCTGCCAGATTGGAGTGCGAAATCGATCGCATCGACTAGGCCATCGCCATTGAAATCGGCGTCGTCAAACAGAGCACCCCCTGACACGCCCCAATTGGTGAACAAGATACCCGCATCAATCGCATCAACGACTCCATTAAGATCCGCGTCGCCGGGCAATAGGGTCATGACGAAATCAAATCGCCCTCCCGCGAGTCCGTTGCCTGAGGGAAATTCACTAATCGCAGCATTGACGGTCGATAGACTAGCGGGATTGGTCCATTCGCCATCCAGCTTCTCGCCTTCGAGGTCGGTCACAAGACTATCATTGAGCCCTACCAAGTAGTTATCGCCCAACGACCAACCTTCAAAACGCCAAGTCGCTGTCATCGTGAGATTATCGTAGCTAAACTCTGCCAGCGCTGGAACATTAGCCGTGGAGAGACCGATAAGGGAAAGAGAGCCGCTGGTGACGTTAACAATTTCGCTAAAGGTGATAGATATCGTATCGGCACCGCCGACAGGCACGGTACGAAGTTGTTCGCCACTGCCGTCGACGGTATCGAAGGAAAAGTCTGCCTGTAGTGATTGAGAACCACTGATCGTCACGTTGGTGACTTGTGGAGCGACATTGGGGTCGAATGCGGTAGCTTGCAAGGGAGCAATGGGTGCTCCGGTGTACCAAGCACTAGTAGTAGCAAACTGTAAAGCCCAGACTAGATAATCAAGGCCGTCGGTGTCGGAATCGCCATCGATATCTCCACCGTCGTCCACTCCAAAACTGGCAATCCAGATGGCTAAGTCGTCTTTGTTGATTCCGTCGTCGTCTTTGAGGTCGGCACCTCCCAGGGCGTGTAGCGGCAGCTCGTTGTCTAGATTGGCAGTCGCGATCAGTGTATCGTCGTCGCCGACTCCGTTTTCGATAATGCCATCTCCGTCGCCATCACCGACCACGCCGCTAACGGCATCGGCAGTTTCGACTATGCCATTACCATCGTAATCGCCAGCAAGGAGAGCGAAGTGGAAGCGGAAATCGGCTTCAAAGGGATCTCTTGCGCCATTCCCCGAGGCGAACGCACTGGCAATATCGTCACTCAAGTCGTCTGGGGTATTGTCTTCGAGGTTGCCGTTGTCGTCGTTGGCCCAATCGGTATCGAATGAGTTGCTGTTAGTACCCGTAATTGAATTGGAAAGGTAGATCGCATATTTATCGTCGGGCAGCGGGCTGTCGAATACCCACTTGCCAGTATTCGTTCCTGGGATGAAAGTGTAGGACGTGGTTATCTGTCCGGTATTGCCACTGCTCGGTGTGCCAAAGAGCGTCAAATCCATGCCGCCGCTAGCAAGAGTGACGAGATTATTAAACTCGATTTCGATCGTATCGACATTTTGGGTGAAGATGGGGCGGAACTGTCCGGCTGCATCAATGATCGAACTGAAGGAGTAGTTGTCGATCCCAGTCCAACCGCTGCTGCTGAGTCGGATATCGACTACCGTTAGCAAGGCGTCATTGTCGTATTCGACGGCTCCGATGTCGATAACGGTCCCTACGCCTGTGTTGCCGTCAAGAACACGGGTGAAGGGAGTGCCGCGTTGATCAAATCCGCTTGTAATAGAGGCATCTCCCTTGTCAATCACATCACTGTCGGAGAGAGGCATCTGGGTTCGGGTGGGTCCGCCGTTATATGCCAAGGAGGTGAGTTTGGGATCGTTACCTAAGTCATTGATATTGCTGTTCGAACCAATAGGAAAAGAGGCACCAATTCCGGGGCCAACAAAATTGTAGTCGGATGCTGATCGGAATAGACCACCAAGGTTACTCGCTGCGGTGCCGTCGGCCGTGTAGTTTCCAGAAATGATGGTGTTGCTCAATTTAGCATTGACGTTGGCAGTTAGTGAGGTGTAGCCGGAGCCAGTCGCAATGGTTCCGCTATACACTCCACCTGCAATGTTGGCGCGATTGTTAGTAATCGTCGATTGAGTGATCTCAACATTAAATGCATTGCCTTCATCATCATCATTCACGTTTCGTGTCGTAGTGCGCGATATGCTAATGCCCCACCCATTGATGCCAGCCGTGTTTCCCGAGAACGTGCTGTTTTCAGCAAGAAAGGTGCCGCTATGGACATCGGTAACCAATACGCCTCCGCCGGAACTGTTGACAGCCGTATTCCCTGAGATGGTGCTGTTTTTAAGAATCAACTGAGACGCCAAGGGGTAATCTGGTGTGAAGGGTCCTATTCCAAAGAGAGTGGCGAAGATGCCTCCTCCGCCATTAGAATAATTAGCTGGGTTAGGGTCATTATCATCGTTAGCTTCATTGCCTGTGATTGTCGATTCAGTAATTGTCACTATATTGTTGCGGTCGCTTTGATTATTCCCAATGCGTAGGTAAAGCCCACCCCCTCCGTCTCTGTTTGTGAGCGCACCATCACCACTCGTGTCACTAAATGTTCCTGTAGCTCTGTTGTTCGATATAGTAGAACGGGTTATCAAGGCGGAAGAAAAGCTGGTTAAAATATAGGCACCGCCGCCTTTATCCGCCATATTTCCAGATATCGTAGAATTAGAAATGTTCACTTCTGAGTTGAAGGCCCGAACCGATATGCCTCCGCCATGCGCCGCTATGGTTCCCAATCCGTTATTCGTAATTGTGCTATTGGAGATCTCAAAAAATCCATATTGGTCCGATTCGGAGTCTCCAGTACGCACACTGAGTCCACCTCCTGCGCCAGACGCATCATTGCCAGAGATTACTGAATCCGAGATGGAAGTACCGAAGCCGAGCGTATCAATCA
>JAJRWS010000329.1 GCA_024276705.1 Planctomycetota bacterium
GGGCAAAGAAAACGCATAGCGGCGTCCTCCGAGCTCCCCGGTTCAGTTCAACTGCTTTCTATCGTGCACGCTCCCCGCTGAGCCTCACGCGGCATGGATCGCCTTTTCGCCGGGAGCATGCACGATAGAAACCTTTACGTTATGTGGACTTGGCCGTTATGTGGATTTAACGGCTATCGCCCACGATTTCATAAGGATTCCACTGATCGGAGGTCACATAATTTTTTCCTTTTCCTGACAGCATCGGGATGGAAGAATGGGGTCTTTCGCCGAGGTCTCGCACGGTGCGGGATCGATTCCTGAAGTTTGGAAAGGAAGAAAGTCATGTTGGAAGAACTGTATTCAAGTAAGAGCCACAAGACACTTGAGCGGATTCGCCGCTCGTGGTTGAGAGAACTGATCGACGAGTTCCTCAGTGTACGGGCCGCCCAGCGGTACCGGCATGGTTCACTGAAGGTGATGGCGCATGATTTGATTTGGTTCGGCGATTTCGTCGACCAGCACGGTTCTCGCGAACTCGGCCGCCTGCCCGAGTGGATCGAGCCATTCTTGGCTCAGGTTACGCCACGCAAGAGAAGACGCTCAACGTGGCGATCAGCAATTACCCAGTTCCTCCGCTTTCTGATGCAAAAGGGATTGATTCCATCGCCGGTGACTACGCCGGTAATCCGTCCCCATGCTGAGCTGGTCGAAGCCTATCTGGTATTTACGGCTGAGCACCGAGGCGTGTGTCGAGAGCACCTCAAGAACATCCGCCGCTTCTGCCATGCATTCATGGGCTATCTGGAAAGTCGCGGCACTGCTGACTTGAGTGCCCTCACTCCGCAGGTGGTCCAAGAGTTTATGACCTCCGACAGCACAGGCTACCGTCGAAAGACGGTCAGTCATCGGTGTGCCATGCTGCGTGGTTTGCTGCGACATCTATATCGTCGCGGCCTGGTATCGGTCGATCTTTCTGCGGTGGTGATCGCACCACGAATCTATCAACAGGACCAGTGCCCTCGATTCTTGACGCCGCCGGAAGTTAAGGCTGTGCTTTCGGCATTCAACCGCCAGAAGGTGTGCGGCAGGCGCAATTACGCGATGGCCGTGTTGCTGGCGGTCTACGGTCTGCGGGGAATCGAGGTGGTTCGGCTATGTCTTGACGACATCGACTGGCATAACCAGAAGCTCCATATTCGCCACCGAAAGGCGGGAAACGCCACCACCTATCCTCTTGCCGCCTCCGCCGGAGAAGCGGTCCTGTCCTACCTTCGAAATGGGCGTCCACAGAGTTTGCACCGGCAGGTATTCCTTTCGACCGTTCTGCCGTTTGGCCCTCTCCGCTGGACGGCAACACCAGGTCGTGCCATCCGCGAGGCAATGGCGAAAGCGGGGATTCGGGTGGACCGGCCTGGCACGCACACGTTTCGATATTCTTGCGCTCAAAAGCTCTTTGAGCAGGGCATGCCCATCAAGACCGTTGGCGACTTCCTCGGACATCGTGACCCTAACACCACTCGAAGATACACGAAGATCGCTCTGGAGCAGCTGCGCACCGTGGCGCTCGGCGAGGCGGAGGATCTACTATGAAACCCAACGACCTACGATACGTCGTGGCCAAGGCCGACGCCGAACGAATCCTGGCAGGTCAATTGGAGCAGGTCAAAGCCCGCAGCTCCGGTGTCTATGGGCTCCATCATGCCACAATCCGACACTTTCTCGACAACATGGGTGGAGCGGCCGAACGGACAGCGGGACGCTTGGTACTCGATGAAGCTGGAATCCTCAGGTGGATGATCGAAGACGCCAAGCTAAGGTCTCTCAAGTACGCCTACCAGCGTTTCGCCGTTGTCAGTTATTACTTACGGGCACTGGTCCAGGCGGGATTGATCGGCACCGACCTCTTGGGCCAGTTCAAGATCCGGCATGGAAATCGAAGTTGGTCCTGTATTGCCCGGGCGCTCCAATCCTCTGATCCAATTGCGGCACTGGCCTCGCTTGAGCCTCCGGCGCCTCTTCCCGGTCCGCTGGATGCGTCTATCGAGCCATTCATCGAATTGGCGCGGGCCATGGGGAAAAAGTACAAGCACCATCTGCAGATATTGCAGGATCTAAACCGGTTTCTCATCTCAGAGAGTGTTCCGAGTCTGCAAGCCGTAGACACCGCGTTGTTGGAGCGATGGATCAGAACGAAGACGTGCAGTCCCGCCGTGCGCGTTAATAAGGTCCGGTTCGTCAAGCGATTTTTCGAGCATCTGCGAGGCGCAGGGATGGTGGAACACAATCCCGTCGACGTTACGCTCACCTGCTCCGCCAAGCCATTGCATACGTTTCGGCCGTTCATTTTTACCCAACAGCAGATCGCCGCGATCCTTGCAGAGGCCCGGCGGCTGCCAAGAAGCCATTCGTTTCCACTTCGCCAGCAAACATGTTACGCGATGCTTGCGATACTCTGCGCGCTTGGGTTGCGGCACGGTGAGGCCCGCCGCCTGCGCGTCTGCGATGTGAACTTTGGTAAGGACACCCTGTTCATCGACCAGACCAAGTTCAACAAGAGCCTTTACGTTCCCTTTGGTCCCCGGGTGGGGCGGTGCCTCCGAGAGTATCTGGAGGATCGCCGCGGAATTCTACCACCCTTACGAAATGAAGATCCTTTCTTTGTGACATCCTGGCGGGCGCCTCTCAGTGGCAACACGCTGTTACGCAGCTTTCATACCATCCTCGGAGCGATCGGGATTACACAGCCGGGACACCGACCTCCCCGATTGCATGACTTGCGTCATACGTTCGCAGTCCATCGCCTCTTGCGATGGTACCGCGAGGGAGTCGATGTCCAACAGAGATTGCCGTGGCTTTCGACTTTCATGGGACATGTTGAAATTGCATCCACGCAGGTGTACCTAACGATTACCACTGATCTTCTCAACGAAGCCAGCACGCGGTTCTACCAGCATTGCGGGCGACTGATCGCTGGGGAGTCGCAATCATGAAAAAGCCACAGCATCTCGCTCCGTATATTCGTTCCTTCTTTGAAGATCATTTGGTGTCTCGAAAAAACGTGTCCCACAATACGATCCAGAGTTACCGGGATTCGCTCAAGCTCTTTCTGTGCTTTGCCGCCCGGCAACTGGGAAAATCGGTCGTGCGGCTATCTGTTCAGGATGTACAAGAAAGCCTAATAACCGACTTCCTAACACACCTGGAACAACAACGCGGTAATACCATTCAGACCCGGAATCACCGACTGGTGGCGATCCGCTGCCTCATCGAGTACATCGCCAACCGGGAGCCCCAGTTGCTCGACCATTGCCGACGCATCCTCACCATTCCGAGCAAACGGGGTGCTCAACTGCCCCAAATCGAATATCTCGAAAAGGAGGAGGTCACTGCCATCCTTGGCACAGTGGCCAGGAACCACGCCCTTGGTCACCGTGATTACACCCTGATGTTATTCATGTACAACACGGGGGCGCGGGTGCAGGAACTTGCCGACGCGCGCGTCGCTTGGCTTTCCCTGGCAAAGCCATACAAGGTAGAAATACTTGGTAAGGGCCAGAAGTGGCGCACCTGTCCGCTTTGGGAAAATACTGTCTGTAATCTGCGCCAGTTGCTCGACGCCAAGGATGTCCGGGACGGTCAGGATAGCCATCTGTTTACGAACCGTTTCGGACGTCCCATTAGTAGATCGGGCATCGCCAAGATCATCCGGCGCCATGTGACCAAGGCGGCAGTGGAAATGCCCAGTCTCTGCGGCAAACATGTTACGCCGCATACCTTCCGGCACACCACGGCCATGCACCTGCTCCAATCCGGCGTAGAGGTGAACGTCATCCGCAGTTGGCTTGGACACGTAAGCATTGCCACGACAAATCGCTACATCGAGATTGATCTAGCGATGAAGGCAAAGGCATTGGAGGCGTGCGAGGTCGAATTTGACGGGGCCTCGCCTGCGCCCTGGCGCACCGACCCCGGCCTCCTCAACTGGCTACAATCGCTTTGAAATTATGTTGACAAGACTGATGCCAAGAGCACCACCAACACGCAATCGCCGACGCAACTCTACATAACGGCCAAGTCCACATAACCGTGATGAACTTGTTTTCCGAGAAACAAACTGAGCGTGGTCGGTGTTCGGATGCCGTCAATGTAGCGACACTTGAAAGCAAGCGGGCAGCGAAGCCACAGGTTGAGCCGGCTGGCGCTGATATAGTCCCAGACGCCTCCGGATCGTTGCGACGCCTGACCGGACTGGGTCTGTAAGTCGATCATGAGGCGGCTCCCGCGGCGAGCAAGTCGGCGACGCTGACTTGGCCGTCTTTGATCGCTTTGA
>JAJRWS010000330.1 GCA_024276705.1 Planctomycetota bacterium
ATCCATGGTCTCCTATTTCGTTTGCATCCAATGGTTCTATTCGAGTACGAGCACGAGTACGACGGAACGGCGGAGCCTGATGGGTACTCACCAGCAGAGCTGGTGGTTTACGGACAGGAATTATAAGAGCATGGGGCGGATGACCCGCATGCTGGCTGATATCTCGCATCCTGGCTGGATCGCTTATCTGAAAAAACGGATCGACGTGGCGATCGACCTCGGTTTTGATGCGATCGAATACGACAATGTGTTTGAAGTTCTTTTCGAAGATCGCGACCGGCAGGACTATCTCCGGCAATTTCAGCGTGTGCTTGTCTACGATGCGGCTCTGATTTCCGATCGGGCGATCGGGCAACTGCTGAGCTATGCCAGGGAAGGTGGCCGGCTCATGCTTCGAAACGACAGTGGACAGATGGATTCAATCGATGTGTGTCCCCGAATTCACCGCTCTCCTTGACTCTCCGCCACCATGTATTACAATGTAATACATGGATACACTTACCCTTCGAATACCTGGCGACCTCAAAAAGCAGCTCGAGGAACTGAGCCGTCAGCAACAGCGGCCCACAAGTGAACTCGTGCGGGAATCGCTGCGCCGGTACATCGTCACCGAGCAATTGAAAGCCATTCGCCGGACCACCGTCCCTCTGGCGGAAGCACAAGGGTTTCTCACCGATGAAGACATATTCAAGGTAGTCTCTTGAATGTTGTTCTCGACACGAACGTTCTGTTGTCCGGAATCGCAACGCATGGACTCTGTGAAGGAGTCATCACGCTCTGCTTTCGTGACCATACGGTTGTTCTCTCCGAACATATTCTCAGTGAGCTGGCCAGGCACTATAGCGGGAAGTTCAAGGCATCCGCCGAACAAACGGCTACCGTGGTCGATATGCTGCGTCAAAACAGCACTTTGGTTACACCATCTTCGGTCCCCAAGAAGGCTTTCGACGACAAAGACGATTTGCCCATTCTGGGAACTGCGATTGCGGGCCAAGCCGACTGCCTGGTAACTGGTGACAAAGGGCTCTTGGCATTGCGTAGCTATCAAGGGATACCGCTCCTTTCCCCTCGCGATTTCTACGACTTGCTCAAATCGGGCGGCTGACTTTCTATTTTCCGAACCAGGTCACTCCAGCGTAAAGTCAAGCTTCCCGAACGAGGAGAAGATGATTTCGGCGTGGTCGCCCGCCTTCGCCGGCGGCGAGTCCAACATGGAACCGATGATCACCACGTCGCCGGCGTGCAAATAGCGGCCATGCTGCGGCAACAGATTGGCTAGCGCGAGCACCGCGTCGAGCGGTGCGCCGCTCATCATCTGGCTCGCCCCGCCTTGGGCCTGCACTTTGCCATTGATGACGACCTTGCCTGTTTCCGTGCTAAAATCGACTTTTTTCAGTGGAAACTTCTTCTCCGGCAGGATGAACCCGCCGTGGGCCAGTCCATCCGCAATGCCGAGAATGATCCCCGCTTCGATTCCTCCCCTGGTATCGCGCACCCGGGCCGAAATGAGCTCACTGGCACCCCCGACACCGGCAATGGCTGCTTTCAACGTTTCCCGGCTGATTTTGGGGCCGGGCAGATCGTGGCCGATCCAGAAGCAGACTTCCGCCTCAACCCATGGCGTCCCGCCCGCGAACCGGCTGCTCTTCAAGGTGCTTCCGGACTTCACTTCATCGGCAGCCAGCATGAAACCAAAGATCGGGTCGAGTTTTTCCCCCGGCTTGGTAATTTTCGTTCCGCCCATTTTCCAGCCGGCGACCCGCTGGCCCTGCCCTTCCAAGCGGGCCAGCAAGGCCATCTGGATTTTGTAGGCCTGATCCCGATCAAGATCCGAAAAATGGAGCGCCAACGCCCGAGTCATGCTGGCGCTTTTTCTGGCTTGCAGAAGATGGTCGACAATCGCATCGAACGATGCGTCGGCCGCAAGCTGGCTGGTGATATCTTTTTCTTTTCCCGCTGCCTGCCTGGCGCTGCCGCCACAGACGAAAAGAAGGAGCAGCAAGCCTGGGACCAGAGGCAAAAACTTATTCCCCATGAAACACCAATAACAAGACGGATTGTCATCGGGAAAACTGTTACCTGGTGCCTGGTGATACATGGATTCTCCTGTTCGAATGTCTGCCCAACTCCATAGGAATTCCGCTAAATTACCAACTCATCCAAACTTGTCACGCGTACTGTGCGGATCGGAGTCACTTACCACCCGCCTGGCGGGTGGCTTGAGGAAAGTCCCTAAAATGGGCTGGGGAATTAATATCGTACTCGTACTCAGCATAGCGGTACTCGTACTCGAATCCAAGTGAGAGGCCACCTCAGTCATCATCAACATCCATGGTCTCTTGTTTCGTTTGCAGCCACTGATTCCGATCGAGTACGAGTAGTAGGCGACTGGGTGACTTTTACGCGATAAATTTTATTTTATTGGTGGACGACTCCGCAGAATGTCGCGTATGTCTATAGTGAGGCAAATTTTAACCAGGAGAGTAAATAAAAAGTCATTTGAAGACCACAATGGCACGCTCACCACTAAAATGTTCGTATCACTTCACTGGAATTCACAATATTTTTGAAAATTATTCTGCCCCCATAATTCTGCCAGCTCCAAACAAGCAAAATCCTGTGTAATACAAATAATGCGTAGCAGAATCATGAAAGCACACGAAATACGAGCCCGAAACGCAAGCGAGCACGACGAAACGCCCGAAGCCTGATGGGTACTCACCAGCAGAGCTGGTGGTTTACGGACGATAATTGTGGACAACTCCGTCCATGCTACCAGGTAAATACAGAACATCAAACAAATCCAAGGTTACCCCCACGAGACCTGCAAGGCTTTTGTTGAAACCGTACAATGCATTGACTGGCTGGCGCGATCAGGCCATCGATTTTTTCGAAGCCCCATGCAATGTAGCTTATCGAGAGGTGTAAACATCCAGTTTTTCGTGTCTCAGACCCGTGTTATTTCCGTCGAGAAAACCCCCGGCTTTGCCGGGGGACTGGTAGAGTTTGACGGTTCCGCAGTGATATTGTTCGTACTCGTACTTGCTAGTAAAAAGCCCTGCCTCTTGCCCTCAAACCCGTTGAATGAATCAGGGCTATCCGTGCTATTCATGTCACCCTGAGGACACGGGCGCCAACACGCAACAGCCGTCAACAACTGAAGGACCTTCCAGGCTCAAGGAGATCCTTCACCTCGTGCTACTGGAGTTCAGGATGACAGAAGCGAGGCTGACTTGTTAAAATAGCGGCAATTCAACGGCGCCCACTGCCCACTGCTCACTTCCCCCAGGAGCCTCGCATGAATGAAAGCCAGCGACAAGCACTGATCGACGCCGCCCTCTCGGCCCGTGACCTGGCCTACGCTCCCTACTCCAACTTTCATGTGGGCGCGGCCGTGCTGGCGGACGACGGGCAAATTTTTACGGGCGTGAACGTGGAGAACGCTTCGTATGGACTGACCCAATGCGCCGAGCGGGTCGCGGTGACGACAGCCGTCGCCAGCGGTTGCCGCGTGCTGATCGCGGTCGTGGTCGCCACTTCGGGGGGGCACTCGCCATGTGGCGCGTGCCGGCAGGTACTGGCGGAATTTGGCGGCACGATTGAAGTGTTGCTGGTCGATGCCGACCGGCGCCAGCCGATACGCCAGTTCACGCTGGAGGAGCTGCTGCCAGGCCAGTTTCGGTTGGAGCCTGATGCTCCGCGGCCATCGTGATGTGTCGGGCGATATCGTCGGGTTCGAGAGCTGCCAGGTAAGGCAGGTTGCGGTACATGTCTTCATAATCCAGACCGTAACCGACCACGAATTCGTCGGGAATCTTGAACGCCACAAAATCCGGCTCGTAGTCAACTTCTTGCCGCCCCTCTTTACGCAGCAAGACGGCGGAACGGATCGATTTGGGCCCCAATTCGTGCATCTTTTCCACCACTCGATCCAACGTGTGACCGGTGTCAAAAATATCGTCCACCAGCAACACATCGCGGCTATTGATGTCGAGCATCAGCTCGGAATTGATGACCAGGTCGCCACGTTCGGTCGTCGCTCCCCGATAGCTGCTGGCCTGGATTACGCCGACACGCATTGGCTGGTCGAGCAATCGGATCAAAT
>JAJRWS010000331.1 GCA_024276705.1 Planctomycetota bacterium
CATGTTGACGGCGAGTACGAGTACCGCTCTGCTGAGTACGAGTACGAAATCCAAACCAAAACGCAATGAAGCCAAAAACAAACGTTTCAACCGTTCCCACGCCCCGCTTTGCGGGGCAAGCCAAAGCCACGGCTTATAGCCTTGTCGATTAATCTTAATCCCTAACACGGCCTCCGGCCGTGAACGGCTACGAATCGGGCCACTCGCAACGGAATGAAACTTGGACATTAGGATGTTGCCGGGTATAGCCTGGCAAGGTAGAGTCATGGGGGGATCCGTTCCACTCTAGTCGTCTGGATTCAACCGTCGTTTGGGTTCAACCGATGCGCTGTTGGCCCGCTGATCTGCCACTCCATTTGACCATTTTTCACCGCCATGGTTCGTTTTGCCCGTTTGTTGCAACTTGTCGGTTTGACCATCCCACCGTTGGCGATGGTGGCCCAGCTGCAGGGCGACATCTCGGCCGGCAAGATGCTGGCGTTCTTACTCGTGGCAGTTGGCGTTTTTTTGCTAGGCTATGGTCTGCAGAGTTACCGTGGCCATTAAGGAATGCTTCAAAAATAACTTCCTGCTTTGGGATAACCATGGAAAAGCAGGCATACGGATGTTTGAAGTGTGATCGATTCCCACATCTCACATCACTCATTCTATTCCTCGCCAGGATGAAGGGTGCCGCGACTTTGCATGGAAATGCCGAAGTTATTGATGAGCCGTCCCTAAGGCTATGCTGGACGCCGTGATCGAGCGTTTGCAGAATACGGCTCCGAAGACTGAAAAGCAGGCCTGAAGTCCAGCCGGTTACGACTAGATGAGCGAATACAGTCCGCCCCCATCGTGTTTGAGTTTTCCCTGATTTGCCAGTTCCAGCCAGACGGCCTTGGAAAACTGGTTCGGAGGTGTAATGGCAACGATGCCTGACTGCTGGCCGGATGACGTGGGGCCGTAGCCCATCCGGGATTCGTCATCCAGGCGAGTGAGCTTGAGACGTTTACGGAATGCTTTCAATGCCAGGTGGAGCTCCTTTTTCGAGGGCGGCTCGGGTGTGGGAGTGGCTGCCGATTCGATCATGATAGGTTCCTTTCGGATTTTGATTGGCTGGGAAGCGACCACTTGGCGCCACCATAAACGCTGTCTGCCTTGGCCTGCAAGGACTTGTGTCCTGGGGAAGGCCCGGTTTTGCATCAGGGCTTTAACCCGCAATGCTCAGGGGCCCTCTTGGAGCAGCACCCAGGTGCCCGTCTTGCCGGCCACGACAACATCCGCCCGCTGGTCGCCGTTCAGATCGGCAACCCGTATCTGCATGCCACCGCCAACGCCGCCGCCGAAATCGCTGATCACATGTCGCGTGAAGAGCCGTTTCTCCTTGTTCCAGGTGTAGTAGAAAAGACATTCCGGTTCCAGTCCGCCCGGATCGTTGCCGTTGTGGGCCCGTACGCGTTTGCCGGTGATCAGCTCACAACGGCCGTCGCCGTCCAGGTCTTCCCAAGCCAGGCAATGGGGTTGGGACCAGGATTTGTCGATCAGATGCTCGGTCCATGTTGTGGCGCCATCCGGCTTAGGCACGCCTTGCTCCCACCAGTACAGGCCGAAGTCGTGAGCCTTGCCCCAGATAATGTCATTGCGGCCATCCTCGTTCAGGTCGGTGATAATGAAAGGGCAACTCGGATGGGCCAGCGCCGTTTCCGGATGGAATTTCCACGGCCCAGCCAGCGGCTTTCCATCCGGACGCTCGTACCATCCCAGCTCGCAGAGGATATCTTCGCGGCCATCACCATTCACATCGCCGAAGCCGTAGCCATGCCCGCCTCCCTGTTCGCCCAGCACGATTTTTGTGACAGTCGGTTCGCCTTTCTCGGTCTTGGTCAACTTCCAAGCCACGGCCGGAGCCTTGGGGTCCCAGCAGCTGACAAAAATTTCCGGAACGCCGTCGCCGTCCAGATCCTTCAGGGCCAAGGCCTCGTTTTGGCCCCGGGTCTCTGCCAGTACTCGTTTTTCCCACTTCAGGCCTTTGGCCAATTTTTCCGGGCCCGGGTTGCGGTACCAGCAAAGTTGCGGGTCCATCCAGCCTTGCGAGATGACATCGATCCAGCCGTCACCGTCAACGTCGTACGGATGATCGCCATTCTGGCTGTAATACTCGCCGCCAAATTCATCAATGTCACGCAGCGGCCGTGGAATGTACTCCGGCCCTTTGCACCAATGCGTTCCCGCGATGATGTCCAGCACGCCGTCCTGGTCGACATCGGCCACGCCACAGCCTTCGTTGGGGCTGAATAGCAGGCACTTTTTGGAAAATTTCAATTCAGCGGACGGTTCGGCCCAAGTTATGGAGTTCAATATCCCCCAAGCGATTGCGCCCATGAGGAGTGGTAGCATCCATGGTGCGCCACGACGAGAAACTTGCGAGCGGTTCACTTTTCGGCTCCTGGGTTCATGGTGGAGTGAGAGAGTTGCCCCTATACGCACTCCAGCATACCGGAACCGGCCGCACCGTAACAGGATCGGGCCGCCCGATTCTGCCTGGGAGCTGAGTATCTCGGGATCGGGTATCTGCTGGCCGGCGAGAACGCCTGGCCAGTAGGGGTTGTAAGACCGGGTATTCGCGTTTTTTAGCAGATTTTTCCGGCGATATTAAATTGAACCAACGCTGGGGTTGCTGCGTACAGCTAAAGTCAACCATGGAACTGTTTGAGGAGAAACAGGATGCCTATCGCACGGGTAAAGAAGTCGATGACAAAAGCCACCAACAAAATCCGCCGCCACTGGAGTCGTGAGGAGGCCCAGCATCGTCGGGCAATGGCCGATGCAAGGCAGATGCAGCTATTGATCGCTTTGGGATTTCAGCCAGCGTTGGTGAAGAAATAGGCAGCAGGCATGGTTATGTCCAGTGCCGCCGAAACGTACGACTCTCGTTACCTTGAGGGGATTCGCCACTTCAACGCGTGCGATTTTTTTGAGGCCCACGATGTCTGGGAAGAACTGTGGCAGGAATGTACGGGTTCCGGGCGACATTATTATCAAGGTTTGATTCAAGTTGCGGTTTGCCTGCATCACTTTGGCAACGGCAATACGGTCGGCGCGAAAAAACTCTATTCGACCAGTCGGGCGCATCTTGCCGGCTATCGGCCACACTATTTGGGTTTGGACCTGGAGAAATTGTTGGCGGAGTTGCAAGTCTGTTGCGCCGAGATTCTGGCCAGCGCTGAGAAATTCCCCAATGTTGAAATCGTCGTCGACCGGATTCCGAAGATCCAGCTTGACAAGTAGAGTAGTTCCAAACGTCTTCTGTGGACTTCGTCAGTTTGTCGAGTCAATTGGGGCCATTTCGAGTACGAGTACGAGTACGAGTACCGGCTGACGCCTGAGTACGAGTACAGCAGTGATTTTCGGACCCTTTTAGGGGCTTTCCTCAAGCCACCAGCTATGCGGGTGGTACGTGACTGCCTTACAATACCCCTGAAGTGTCCCCAGGAAACCCCAAAGCAGTCATGGTATTTCCACTTCTTACTCCCGTTGCCAGTCGCGGCCCGTGTCCCGGTGGCCCACACCGTTTGCGAAGCCGGTGTTCCGACAACCTTGCAGTCCCCTTTTTTCTAGTTGGGTTCACGGGACATCAAGTTTTGCCCTTTGGATTCGCCGCCTTCTTGATGGTTCTCGCATTCCCTCCGACTCTCCATTCGGACGAACCGGAGTGGGAGCTGCCGCCTGCCCGGGTCATCGAAGTGGACCAGACGGTGCGCCGTCGCATCGACCAGTTAGAACAACTATTTCGACTCCAAGAATCGGGCGGGAGCAGCCAGGCCGCGACCCGAGCTGAGCCCGAGGAGGCCAGGGCCGCCCTCGATCAAATTGTTGAGCTGCTCGACATGGTCCAGCAAGCTGGCACGCGTCTGCCTGGCCGGCCAGATGTTCCGCCACTCGGTGCTGTTTCCATGGGCGCTGGACGCTTTATCAGCCTCGCCGAATATTGCCAACGGCAATTGGCCCGGCTGCCGCCGGCCGTGCGGGCCCATTATCGCGGCCAGGTCGAAGCCATTGCCGCGGCCTGGTATGCCAGGGGGATTGCCGCTCGGGACGAGCCCCTGTTGCGGCAGTTGGTCGACCGGATGTTCCTTAGCGAATGGGGCGATAACAGTCTGCTGGCACTAGGCGAAATGAATTTAGAGCGGGCCGACTATCAGCAGGCACGGATCGACTGGTCGCGAATTCTGGCCGCCCGGCCGTTGCCGCTTGAGAGTACTCCCTTGAGTCAGGTTCCCACGGGCTTGCTCGCGTATCCCGACACGGATCTGGGCCAGGCCATGGTTTGGGCCCGGTTGGCCCTGGTCTCGATCCGCGCACGCCAGTTTACCCGGGCACGGATTGAGATCGACCGACTGCGGGTGGCGTACCCCACCGCAAGCGGGAAGCTTGGCGGCGAGGAGGGCATCTATGCGGATCGGCTGGCCCAGTTGCTGGAGGCTGCCCGGCTTGAGCCGCCACGGAACGTATCCGGTCTTGGTGGCTCCTCCTCTCCCGGGCAGACTGCAGGAGCACCTGCCCTGCGGCTAACAGGGATCATGTCGCTGGTCCGAGAGACCGTGACGCCACTTCCGGTCGTGGTAGGCCATGCGCTCTGCTATGGTGACTGGGCAACTCCGGAGGTGGGAAAAATTTCGGAATCGGGAGCCCGGATCAACACCTTGCCGCTGGGCCGCAGACACCCGGTTCTGGGACCGTCGGCGACGCGGTTCACGTTTCCATGGAGGAGCGATCGCCGGCAGGAAGGCAAAACGCCACCCCAGGAAGGTCCCACGGTTTACCTGGCGAGTGACGCCGACCGGTCGGTGTGGGCCACCCAGCTTGTTTCCCAACAGGCGGCCGCCAACAGGCAGGCCGCTGGCGCGGAGAATTTTCCCATGGTGGGGCTCGATTTGCGTCGCGACGGGGCGGTCTTTTTCCGGCAGCGGCCTGCCGATGCTCAATGGGCATTTTCCGGACCTCCACGGGTAAGTCGCTCGGTGGAAGAGGGTCGGCGCGTGCTGGTGGCGATGACCGAGCGGAGTGTTGCCGACAGATTTTACGTCGCCTGTTATCAGGCGGACTCAGGCCGTTTGCTCTGGCGTCGCCCTTTGGGCGAGCTGCCGGTTGCCAGACCAGGGGAGCCTGACATGGCGACACGCCTGCGCGAGGCGCCCGTCGTGTTAACGCTCGATGGGTCGGTTGTCTACTGCAATACGAATCGCGGCGTGGTTGCGGCTCTGCGAGTTCGCGATGGCCGGCTGCAGTGGCTGGTTACCTATCCTCGTGAAGTTGTGCCGCGTGCGGAGATGCCGTCAGGCAATTCGGCGAGAACGAAGGCTCGCTGGCCCAATGCGTGTCTGTTTTACCAAGGGCTGCTGCTGCTTGCACCGACTGACAGCCGTGAACTTTTGGCGCTCGATGCTGCCAGTGGCACGCGGGTCTGGTCGCGGCGGGTGCCGCTGCCGGCGGTGCGGATTTTGGGTGTGATCGGTGGTAACTTGATCCTGATTGGCGAGCAGCTGTGGGCCATCGACATCATCTCCGGGGAACTGGTGGATGGCTGGGGAGTCAAAACGGCCGGCTGGGGCTTACACGAAGATAAGGCAGGGATAGGTGTGATTGCCGGACAGACGATCTATTGGCCTCGGGCTGGAAAGATCTGGTCCCTCGACGGGGCAACCGGCTGGCCCACGGCCATGGTCCTGGAAACGGCGAATGAATCTGCTCCGCAAGGCCCGAGCGCCCATTTACCGGAACGGGCTCGATTGCTGATCGCCGGTAATCGGCTAATCGCGATCGGGCCAGATGCGATTGCCGTTTACCAACGGGCCTCGGCAGAGTCCAATGGAGAGCCGGTAGTTCGGTAGTTCAGTGTTTCGGTAATTCGGTGTTTCGGTACACTGAAACACC
>JAJRWS010000332.1 GCA_024276705.1 Planctomycetota bacterium
AGGGGGCCCGCAGATGACGCAGATTGACGCAGATGATTCAATGCCACGTGACCGATGCGCATAAGTCTCCCGGCCTCATTTCGCTTGCCTTTGGATATGCCATTAACGTAGCACCGAATCTACGGCCTGTGAACGATTACCTTTTTACCCCTCCAGGAGGGTGAGGTCTGGTCCAAAAGAGTTGCGAGAGACGAGTTCCTGGGACCTGAGTTCCTGGGACCTGGATCCTTCCCAGGAGTAGCGTAAAATCGTTTTCCGTTTTTCTCGATGCTCGCCACTAGTAAACTTGCAAGCCGAAAACTTAGACCTGACCCCTTCGCCCAGGTAGCCCCTACACGCCCCGCAGGATAGTGGGCTGGGGGCAGTAAAAAAGCGAGGAGCGGCGAGCAGAGAGCAAACGACGTAGAGCGCAGGAGGGTGGAGTCTGCACCTCCAATTACTCGATTGGACGGGGCATCCGATCCCCTGGTAAAAAAGGTTCGATCCCCGGTCACCTGAAACCCATCCTCACGCGAATTGGCCTGGACACAAACCAATGTCGCAAGTGGTAACCCGCTTCGGCAAACTCTTCAAGCGAGCAGCCGGCAGTGCCGAGCATCTGGCCAGCGAGGCACAGCGTCGGGGCATGCGTTGGCTGCAAAGCCCTGGTGCTCGACTGCTTTCCCCCAGCCCGACATAACGCACACTCGACAATCTCTATTTGCACCGGCTTCTCAGCAATAGCTGGCCGGCCTGTACCCCGTGCCGATGCTACACCTACGACGTTACCGTCGTCGGCGTACGGCCGATGCAATAGGCTAATTCTTCATCGCAGGACACTTATCATTCCCAACTCCAAACCGGCTTAGCCCCGCTTTCGGTGTCCCTCGTTCCATCCCACCTCATCCATCCCTTCTTTTCGACGCGATTCCAACTTTTTTGTAAAAAAAAAACTTGACAGGCCCCCCCCCCCCCCCATGGTAGATTGCAAACAGAATAGCAAAAAGGAGAAACGAGATGAAAAACACCAAGACTCAACGACTGTCCATTATACGACTGCTGATCCTTGCCGTGGCGATTACAGCATTGGCCAAGGCGACTGGAGCATCGGCCGCAACCATCTTTGAAAGTGGCACGCTCGGGCCTACGGGAATACCGCAGGGTTCGGTGGCTGCCACGAATATTACTCGCAATGTCTTTGTAGGCGTAAGATTCCAGCTCACTCAACCTGCTTTAACAACAAAGATCGGCGGGCATTTTGTTGATCATTTAAACGGAACCTTCTTTGGCGCGATTGTCGATCTCGAAGATGGTACCGATTTCCCTGACTCGGGCGATCTCTCGACACCCGACGTACTTGGCACTGCAAAGCTTACTTTCCCTGTTCCTTCCGCGGAGGTTGTTGGAGATCTGAGCTTGTCGCTTGCCCCCGGTTGGTATGCTTTAGTATTCGGTAGCGGACTTTTCGGCACGCTCGGAGATGGAGCCGCGCCGAGAAACGGTTCAGACATCAACGACCCTGCCTACATCGGCTTTCAACCAGGTTCTGCATTCGGATGGGTTAATATCACAACGTTTACGGACCATCGGTTTGTACTTAAAGGCCGGATAGTACCCGAGGCCTCGTCATTTGCCCTTTGGTCAATCACATCCCTGCTTTTATTTTTTCGTAAGAAATCGCGTGAGATAGCGTATTCCATTAAATGATTTACACATTTATTACATCTTTCAAATCGATAAGAAGCTTTATCAAGGAAGAAATGTTATGCGTAGCCACTCTCGCTCATGGACCGTGTTGTTCTCTAAACTGGGACTTGAGAAAAAGACAAGGGTGCATTCTACCAAAAGGCAGCGGCGCAAACTGCTCTTCGAACAGTGTGAAGAACGTTGCATGCTAACAACGTTCATGGTGAATGCCCCTTACGACATCAATATGTTTAATGATACTGATTCTATCGTAACATTGAGGGAAGCTGTCGAAAGGGCGAATTTTGATGATGATCCCGACATCATCAAATTCGACGCCAGCCTCCTCAACGGCGCGATAATCAAGCTGGGCATTGACGCGAATGGAAATAATCTCAATTTCTCTAGCACCCAAGGCGAGCTGGCCATCACCGAAGCGGTCACGATCGACGCCACGATGCTAACCGACGGCATCACGATCGACGCCTCGGGGAACGACGATACGTTGGGAGTTGATAACGGTGACGGCTCGCGCGTATTCAATATCGATATCGATGCTTTTGGAAACGTAAACGAAGAGGTCATGCTTAAAGGCCTCACTTTAACCGGGGCCGATTCTTTTTCATCGGGCGGGGCAATTCGATTCGACGGAAATTCGCTTGCGAGTGTGTCCGCGATCCTGTCCATCGAAGATAGTTCGATTGTTGGCAACCACGTTCTTAATACAGGAGGCGGTGCAATCGAGGTGAGTAGTGGAATTCTGAATGTCACCAGAAGCACGGTCCAAGACAATCGGACGGAAGCGGGGGATGGCGGCGGTGTTCGTCTCGCGAGCACCATTACATCCGCGACGATCACAGATAGTAAGTTCGTCAATAACATATCAACAACCAGCAACGGAGGCGGTTTGTGGGTTGAATTGCGGCAATTCGGCATTCTGCCACAAGTGGTAACGATCGAGAGGAGCGAATTCATCGGCAACAAAGCGTTTGGCACCAGCTTCGGGCTTGGCAACGGCGGAGGCATCTTTGCGGATTTAAGAGGCGCTGCGGGCTTCGATCCCACGCTCAATATTATCGACACCACGGTGGCTGACAACGAAGCTCTGAGTGAGGGAGGCGGCGTGTGGGTTTGCACTAAACATGGCGCTACTTTCAACCTCAAGAACAGCACGATCTCAGGGAATACCGTGGGCCAAGAGGCAACCTATTATGAAGGTCCAACAGGCCAAGGTGGCGGGCTTTGGTTGGCTGTCGCACCTTTCACTACCGGAGAATTGGTTTCCACGCTCGAAAACGTGACTCTTTCTGGCAACACCGCGCTGAGCCAGGGAGGAGGCGCCTGGATCGGCGTTGCGGACCTTTTTGACCAAGGCGGAGGTGATCTGACCGCCCAACTTGACCACGTGACAATCACCAAAAACAAGTCTCCCGATGGGGGCGGATTGTATAGTGATCCGGATGGCACGCAGCAGCGAGTCAGCACCACGCTGTACAACACGATTGTTTCCGGTAATACCGTGTCCGCAACCGATAGTACACCGAACAACATCGCCGGGAAGATCGTCGAAGCCGCTTCCTCGTATAACTTCGTCGGCCCGGGCACCGCGGTCGACCCCACGGGCCCTGGCAACATTATTGATCCAGCAAACGACCCCCATCTGGCGCCACTTGTGTTCAACGGCGGCCTGACGAAGACTCACATGCCAACCATTCATGCGGGGGATCCGACCAAGGACGCTATCGATGCAGGCGATCCCAACTTTGACGACTTTCCCTTCGACCAACGAGGCAACCCCTACTCTCGCATATTTGACGGCGATGGAACCCTTCGTACCGATATTGGCGCCGTGGAGTATGGCGTGGGAACTCCGCGCGTAACGGACGTAGTTTTAGAGGGTTCCGATTCGGCGTGGATCCGAGAGCCATTTCGCTTCAGTTCCATCGTGCCCGCCGGCGCGCAATTAAGGCCGATCCATGCAAAAGGGATTGACACAATCAAAATTCAATTCAGCGAGGATGTTTCTATTACGCCCACTGGCAACGAATTGACCCTTTCGCAGACGAAGTACATTCCAGGCAGTGGTGCGACAAATATAACACTGGATGAAACCAAGTTCTCATTTGAGTACAAGCCGGAAATCTTGACCGGCATTTGGACTTTCGATCAGCCCACCAGTACACCGCTCTCCAACGGCAAGTACGCGATTCATCTTTCCACCGCCGTGACTGGCAGCGGCGGGCAGGCGCTCGATGGCGACTGGAACAATGATGACAATGGCGATCTCAATGGCAGCGGTTTCTTTGACGACGACAATACGCCAGACGATTACTCCGACGACATCGGCCAGACGTTTCTCTCGGGTGACGGCCTGGCCGGTAGCGAGAGCGATAAATTCCGTTTCCACTTTGCCATTCTGCACGGAGATTACGACCAAAATGGAATTGTCGAGGCGGCGGATGCCGTGCCCGGAGTCGTGCAGGACGGCAATGGCGATGGCACGATTGAGGATGGCCCCACGGGGGCCGATCGGCAGATCGCCATTGATAACGCCGGCCAAGCCCTACCCCTGCGCGCGGCCGGTGGCGCTGATTTCAATGACGATGAAATCGTCAATGGCTTCGATCTGGGCATCTGGAAAGACAATTACGGTACCACGGGAACTCCGGGGACACTGGACCAACAGGGTGACGTAGACAGCGATGGCGACGTGGATGGCAACGACTTTCTCCTCTGGTCGAGTCGCTTCAATGACTACAGTGCCTGGTACGAGGGAACCATCAATGTCGGTGTCGGCTATACGATGCCGCTGATCCTGGCCGAGTTCGCCCCGCGCATCATGAACCTCACGATCAGCGGCTCCAATTCACTGCACGATCCGTATGCTTTCGATACGGTCGTCGGTTCGGGCGAGCAAATACAGACCGTGCCGGTTGGCGGCGCCGATACGATTTCGATCACCTTCGACGAACTGGTGAATATTTCAGCCGACAGCCTGCGGTTGATCGGCCTGACCACGGCCAACGTGCCCCAGTTGGCCGAATTCAGCTACGATCCGATGACGATGACCGCCACCTGGCGGTTCGAGGCGTGGGCCACCGGCGACCTGTACCTGATTTCGCTGCCCGATTCGGTGACCGACATCGATGGCAACCCGCTCGATGGCGAGTGGGTCAATCCCGAGAGCCTTTCGTCGGACAACAGCTCGGGCTTGATCAGCACCTTCCCCTCGGGCGATGGCTGGGCGGGCGGGAATTTTAATTTTGTCGCCACGTTGCTTCCCGGTGATGCGAACCTGGATGGCGTGGTCGACTCGAGCGATTTATCCATTCTGAGCGGAAATTTTAATATTCTCTTTGCCCAAACTTTCGAGGACGGCGACTTCAACGGCGATGGTGCCGTTGATTTACTCGATTTAGGAATCGTGAGTCCCAACTGGCTGCTGAACCTGCAAGACATCTGGGTGCTGGCCGACCTAGATGGCAACTTCGAAGTGGACGATGACGACATTCAGGTCATCAACGACAACTTCGGCATGACCGGCGCGACCCGGGCCGACGGGGATCTCGACGGCGACGGGGTGGTCGGCATCGAGGATCTCGATCTGGCCTTTGCCCAGTTTGGGCTGGGGCTCCAGGTGGCGAGCTAGCGTTTTGATTCCTTGGACGCTCGGGCCCTGCGTCCACGCTGCCGGGGAACAGCGTGCGTTACCAGGCGATTTCAAAAAAGGAGTCGAGTTCAAACGGTCGGGCTGCCCCATGCTCGAATCATCGCGGTGGAGGTTGCGAAACGCAAGTCGTCAGGCCCGGCGGCAGTCATCGAACAATTGGCCAACGAAGTCGCCCGGCGCACCCAGGAGACCAGCACGACGCATCCGCCCCACTATTTGATGGTTATCGTTTTCCGTTTTCTCGATGCTCGCAACTCGCTACTAGTAAACGTACAGGCCGAAAACTCAGACCCCTTCGCCCAGGTACCCCTAAACGCCCCGCCCGGATCACAGAGATTGAAGCATAATGGACGTAGAGCGCCAGAGGGCGGAACCTGGCTCAATTTTCGGCCAACCAAGTGTCACCAACCGATGGACGTGCGAGCCGTAAACTTGTGCTTATCCTTTTCCAGGGTCCTTCCGTTGACGGCAGTTCCGCACAGTTTTGCGGAATGGACGTGACATTTCTGCAATATCATGCAGAATGGCCGTTTCCAATAGACCTCTGGGGTGCTACTACTGTTTTGCCATCCGGCCGTGGTCGGCCAATATCGCCCGTTCGCTGCGCAAGGAACCGAAATACTATCTCTGGGACTGGGCGGCTGTCGACCAGGCCGGATATCGCCATGAAAACATGATCGCTTCCCATCTGCTCAAAGCGGTCCACTGGTGGACCGACAACGGACATGGCGATTTCGGACTGCACTTCCTGCGAACCAGAGATCAGCGCGAAGTCGATTTCGTGGTGACTCGGGACAACCGGCCCTGGTTCCTGGTCGAAGTGAAATCGCGGGCCAACTCCCTCAGCCCGGCGCTCGACTATTTCCAGAAAAAAACCGGTGCCGACCATGCTTTTCAGGCAACGATCGACGCGCCCTACCGCGATGCCGATTGCTTCCAGGTCGGCTATCCCGTCTCCGTTCCGGCCAGGACGTTCCTCTCACAACTGGTTTGATACCACCAGAATGAGCAATGTTAGCCCGAACGCTCTGCTGACCAGGTTGCGACTGTTTTCCATACCCAATACGCCAGGGGCCAGCACTGCTCCCCTCACTCTACGCCTTTTGCACTCTGCTCTCAGCTCTCTGCTATTTGTGCGGGGCGTGTAAGGTCAACCTGGGCGAAGGGGTCAGGTCTAAGTTTTCGGCTTGTGCGTCCATCGAGTTGGATGCCTGGTGGACCGAAAATTAGACCAGACCCCGCCCTCCTGCGCTCTGCGTTTTTGCTCTCCGCTCTCCGCTCTCAGCTCTCCACTCTCAGCTCTCCGCTTTCTTCACTCTCCCTAGCTCATACGTCCTGCGGTTCTCCCCTTCTCGTTTATCGCGAAAGTTCTCCAGGGCAATCTCATACAACTGCTGTCCGCACGATGTCGGATAGTCACCGGTGATACAAGCCTGACAAAGCTGGTCGGCCGGCTTACCGATGGCTCGGGCGACCGACGCAACGGGCAGGTAGCGGACGGAATCGGCACCAAGTTCCGCCGCCATCGCGCGGAACACGCGTGCGCTGGCCAATTCGTCCGCTATGGCGCTAGCTACCTGGCCCTCCCGCAAAAACCGCGGAGCGAACAGTTCGCCAATCGTTGACATGTCGATGCCGTAAAAACAGGGCGCGACGATGGGCGGACAGGCGACCCGCACATGGATTTCCTTGGCTTTACCGATCTTGCGAATCTTGGATATCAGCACTCGCATGGTGGTGGAACGAACAATCGAATCCTCGACCAGCAGCACGCGTTTCCCTTCGAGTACTTCGGGCAACGGTGTATATTTAAGAGCCGCTTTGCTAGCCCGATTACTGCCACTTTCAATAAATGTCCGGCCCGTGTATCGATTGCGGATGAGTCCCTCAACGCTTGGCACACCAAGCTGGTAAGCCATCGCATCGGCCGCCGCCTTGCTCGTGTCGGGAACCGGGACGACAACCGTCACCAATTCCCCGGGCAATGCCTGGACATCCACTTGCTCATTCTTAGTACGCCCCCTTCGGTCACCAGACCCATTTTGCCCATTTACCTCAGTCTGAACAGGCAGCCGCTCCAAGCGAGCCAGTTCCTCACCCAGCGCCTTGCGTGACAGATAAACACTCCGCTCGTCCAGTGTGCTGGCCACATTGGCAAAATAAATCCATTCGAAAAAACAATGCGCCCGGCGCGTAGCCTCGGTAAATCGCTCAATGCGTAACTTTCCGCCGGTAATGGTCACCGCTTCCCCGGGAGCGAGCGAATGAATGCATTCCGACGAAAAACCGAGGTTTAGCAGAGCCACGCTTTCGCTCGCTGCGGCAAACAACGGGCCATCGATGGCGTAACAAAGGGGCTTGAGACCCAACGGGTCGCGTGCCACCAGCATATCGCCCTGGGCATTAAGAAACACCAGACTATAAGCTCCATCGAACCGCCTAGCCAGATTCCGCATCACTTCAATCAGCGGCAACTGCCGGTCACCCGACAGCTCGCGGCTGATCTCATGCATGATAATCTCGGTATCGGTCGTACGCGTCAGGTGGTGGTCGTCTTCGGCCAGCAACTTGTCGCGAAGTTCCGCGTAATTGGCCAGTTGGCCGTTGAACGCAAAGCTGAACCATTTGCGCTTTTGCAGATGATGCCGCTCGAACGGCTGAGCATAACTGCAATCTTCCGCCCCACAGGTGGCATAGCGTACATGCCCGATTGCCGCGAGCCCCGCATATTCGCGCATCAGGCTCTCGGCTTTGCCTTGATGGCTAAGCCGAAACGCCTCGCTCACCGACCCCAACTCGCGATAGGTGTCGATCAACTGGTGCCGCTGCGGATTGTAGGTGGTCATCCCGGCCGAGAGCTGTCCTCGGTTCTGGATATCCAGCAGCATCCGTGGCACAAGCCGGGAGACCTCCTCGGGTCCCTGCGGTGGACAGAGACTGCTTTGCTGGCCGTTGGGCAGGTGCTCCCCAGTTGTGAGAGGCCCAGTTGTGAGAGGCCCAGTTGTGAGAGGCCCAGTTGTGAGAGGCCCACCAGCAGTGAGATGCCCAGCAGTGAGGTGATAGATCGCCACCACGCCACACTCATCACGCAATTCGCTCATGGGGAAGGGGGGGGAATGGGGAAAGAGGAAGGGGGAGCCTGGAAGAACCCAGGCAGGTAAACTGTCGTTCCTTGCCAGCTATCTATCAAATCGTGACCGAAAAACACCGACAAGACAAGCCACGCATTCTATGTCCCGCAACCTGTAATGGACGTTTTTTCCAGGGGGCAGACCTCGCTTTTCCTCACTACCCACCGAGGTGATTCTACGCCTCGAAACCGCTTGACTCAACCGGTCTCATTCACGTCCGTGTAAATCCGTGCAATCCGTGGTTTATTATCCCGAGAAAACCCTCGGCTTTGCCGGGGGACTGGCAGAATTTGATAGTTCCGTAGTCAATTTTATCGGGATCGGGATCGGGATCGCTATCGAAACGGACTGGGATTTGGACGTACGGACTTTCGATCCCGATGGCGATCCCGAGTACCGATCCCGATGATTGTAGTGGACTCCTGGGATGATGTCCTGGTACCCCTTTCCGAATTGCCCTTTTTCGGAATTGCTTTATGTTGCCGCTCCCGGCGGCTCCTATTGGAAGCCTCCGGCTCTGCCGGAAGAGCCTCACTTCGTTATCCGAGTGAGCATGTCATGAGCAGGTTCAACTAGCTATCAACCGCATGGGCCTGGAGATCTTCCAAATCGATAAATTCAAGGGCAGACATGTGCGTAGCCTTCAACACCACGCGTGGAGCCTGCCCCGCTGCCAACGCCTGCTGCCAACGCTGAGCACACAGACACCAGCGGTCGCCCGCTTTCAGGCCAAGGAACCCGTACATCGGAATGGGCGTACTCAAGTCGTTGCCCATACGCTGGGAAAACTCTAAGAAGTCGTTGGTGGCCTCGATACAGACCACGTGCAGGCCCTCGTCGTCACGACCTGTCCGGCAGCAACCATCTCGATAAAAACCGGTCATCGGCGACGTGCTGCACATCTCCAAATCGGTACCAAGTACATTCTTTCCAATCATCCTAGCTTTTCCCAGGTCCTATTTACCAAGTATCATCTTGACGATGAAGGTCGAACACCTACTCATTAGTCTCGCATCCAGGTCGCTGTAAATCAACTGGATCGGATGCAAGCCTTGACTCGACCATGGCAGGAATTCCGTAAAACGTTGTTTTTAGTTCCATGGCAGGCTATAATCCGCACCAAGCATGGCGTGGGACATCAAGCCAGCCCCTGGAGCGCAGCGAGTGTGCAAACTGGAAATTGAACAACTTATCAATCAGGCTCTCCACGGCGAACAAGCTGCCTTGGATAACCTGCAAAGCATCTGCAACCTTGGCACACAATTGGATCGCTTCACGAGTGGCAGGCTGCTGGCGATCCAGCTATTCGGCCAGCGTCAGGCCACGCGGCTTGGCCACTCTTTGCAGAATCCGCACCGGACCGAGCAAGCCTGAAGGCAGCAAGGGGGATTGTTTATCGTACGTGGGCAAGACCGTGAAGGTGTAGCGACCCGTTTTATACTCCTTGTCCGCCAACAAACCAGAAGGCCAGCCCACGGTTCGCACCCCCACATCGGCGGGGTACTGATCACCAATCAGTCGATTCGGCCAACGATTGGCTACCTCGATTTCCAAGCGGTTACCCCGAGCCCGCACATAATGCGCAATATTGACCTGCCATGGTGCCGTCCACACCACGGGGAGCTGCTGGCCGTTCACACGCACGCGTGCCAGATCGCAAACCGTGCCCAGATCGAGAATGACTGCTGAATCTACGTCTTCAAGAGTGGGCAGGTCGAAGGTTTTGTGGTAGGTCGCGATACCAGAATAGTAGCGAATGCCTGATTCTTCCCGCTGAGTCCAATCTTTCAGGGAAGCAAAGGAAGCTTTCTCCGGACCACCTCGCTGAGGATCAAAGGAAACTTCCCACGGACCCGTCAACGTAACCAACGGTTTCAGTTTGGGAAAATTCGCCTGGCGTCCCTCGGCCGATTCCACACTCATGGCTGCACCCATGGCCTTCTCACCATGGCTCTTGTCAGGCAAGGAAGATGCTTCGCGCGGAAAGACTACAAAAAAACTCTGGTAGGCCGCGAACTGCATCGGCACGGTGGTCAGACTTTCCGTGCATCGGGTTTGGAGAAGTCGGCCCGTTTCACCATGGACCGGATCCCACAGTTCTGGCCGGCCGTTGGCGACTCGAAAGGTGCAATCGGCCTGAATCGGCTGGTCGGTCTTGTTGGCGGTGAAATAAATATCATGCTTCGGAGTGCGGCGATGGGTGTAACGTACCGGACCGGTAGCGGCAAAATCATTGGGAACTTCCCGTTCCCGCAGAATGGCTACGGTACTGTCATAACTGGGGTAAAGGGATGAGCCCTTCTCACCGCTAGGGACCGTGCACTCGCCTCCCCAATAGATCTGTCCTTTGCCATAACCGCGCCGGGTGACATTGGCCGGCGTTTCCAACCCTTTCCACAACTTCCGGGCCAAATCCCGAACGGCCGTATCGCATGCAGGATAGTTCACCAGACTGGGCGACTTGCGTGGCGGAGAACCGATGAGGGTCGCGCCTTGCTGGACGAGCGTTTCGAGGGTTGCCAAAAGTTCTGGGGTCATGGTCTTGACCAGAGGCAATACGAGCAGGCGATAAGTAGTCCCCCCCGGGAAGACGATCTGGCCATTGCGTACCTGGGCCTTTTCCATCAACATCGGAGGGGAGCAACCGTCAAAACCATGGCCCTTTTTGTCGGCAAGCATTCCCGACCCCTCCAGCGAACTGGGCGGTGGTCGAAAGACACATGGCGCGCCTTCGGGTGTTAAATAAAGAATGTCCGAAATGGTCGTCCCCTGCCGCAGTAGATGGGAACAACGGCTGATGTAACGGTGGTAGTCCGCCACCATGGGCCACCAGGTCTGGCCCCGATCCCAGTGCACCCCATAAGGTCCCATCGACATCCCGGGACGATACGCATCGCCCAACGGTTTGTGGGCAAACGTGTGATAGACAAAACGATTGATCCCCATGCAGAAGGCCCAGTCTCCCTGGTTATTCATCGACCCAGGATATTGTTTCCATTTCTCGTCGAACCCGGCCGTGAACGCTTCGGCAGCGACGATCGGACGTCCCATCGTATGGGCAATGGAAGTCGCTTCGATGCAACTGTAAGAACTGTCAAACCCATATCCATCGCTCCAGAATTCGCACATCGGCACATCCGCGATCGCGCCCAGATCCAGATCCGCGGTGGGATTCATGTCGTAAGGTTCGATCGACAAACCGAAACCATGCTGACGGCCAAGCTCCTTCAGTCGTCCGGCGTGATTCTCCAGTACCAGCTCCTGACCTGTTCGGCGCAGATCCCAGAGAAACCGTTCGGTCAGCTCCAAGCTGCCAACGATGCGTCCCGTGTAGGCCGGATAAAATGGCTGCGGGTCGTAGCCTCGCCGCTGCTGAAACTGCGCGCGGAAACTTGAGGTCCAATTCTGCGCGCCCATCTCCCAACTGTCGATATGCAACATCGTCCAGCCGGCGTGCTCCGCACGAGGACCGACTTTACGAATCAATTTGCCGATGTAGTTTTCAAAATGCGAGTCGAGGGCGGCAGAGTCAAACTTGTCGCATTCAAAACCGTATCCTGGCAATGGGGCGGGACGGGTATTGGAACCGTTATTCCGACTGCAAAAACGCAGGATGGTCCATGAACCGGCCGGAACATCCCAGTCGAGAAACCCGTCGGAGTGCATGCGACCGGTGAGGTCGAGCACTTTTTTCTGGTCGATGACCTCTTCGGCGGGTAGCGCGGGGTATTTAGCAGGAGCGGGCAGATAAGGTTTTACCCCTTCCGCCGAGGAAAAGGGCAGCCGATCGTAGAGAGCCTTTTCATCGATATCCCGCACTCTCTCCTCTCCCACCGGCGTGGGAAATGCCAGGACGGCCACCTCCCGATAGAAGGCGGCCCGCGACTGGACCAACTTCGGCGTCAGTTGACTGTAGCGAGTCGGTTTTCTGGGTAAGGGAATCGGCAACACCTCGTGGAATTTCACCGGTCCCCGTACTTCCACCGAACTTGCCACCAGGTGTTGCATCGATTGCCGTGGTTTGACCCATGGACCGCCACTGCCGGCCCAACCCGGACCGGAACCAAGAGTAATCTCAATCCCCAACCGGCGCGCTTCGGTCTCCGCGTGGACAAACAGTTGCTTCCAACGCTCACTCATAAAGTCGACCGGCCCTCGAGGTACGCCTACGTTGACTTCCAGGAAAATCAGGTTGCCGATACCCGCCTCGCGCATCGACTCCAGGTCCGCAGTCATGCTCTCACGATCCAGATTACCATCCATGAAGTACCAATAGACCCCAGGCCGAGCTGAGTCCGGGGGACTGCGAAACTGTTGTTCGAGAGAAGCAGCGTGGGCGACCGTGAAGGAAAGGCCCAAAACGAGAGCGAAAGCGATCGTTAGTGGTTTCATGATGTCAGAAGATCGGGTGTCGGGTGTCGGGTGTCGGGTGTCGGGTGTCGGGTGTCGGGTGTCGGGTGTCGGGTGTCGGGTGTCGGGTGTCGGGTGTCAGGTGTCAGGTGTCGGGTGTCAGGTGTCAGGTGTCAGGTGTCAGGGTTCAGGGCAGGATAGAAAATATCAATTATCAATTACACCAGGGGCAGCCCTTTTTACTAGCGTTTATCAACATCCTGCATTTTCGGAAAAACGAGGTGACCTTTCTCGACTGGGTAATGACTCATCGGGATCGGGATCGGGATCGGGATCGCTATCGAAATCCACGAATGCATAAGAAACGGGATCTTCTTTGACCGAGTAGTCTCTGCCCTCTAACCCTACAGCGCCAGGTAAATCTGACAAGGAACAAAGAAAAAACCACGAATGGACACGAATGGACGCAAATCCTTGAAAATATAAAGTTGCAATACGGGGAGGAAGAGCCACTGCCCCATTCCTCCGCTGCTCTTGACCACAATTGCCCCACCGCTATACTCCTGCCGCTTTGTGTGTTGATCATGATGGACATGATACCTATCCCAGCTCCCTTTGCAGGCATTGCTATCGTGAGGCTCGAAAGGTTCTGGAACAGGTTCTCAATGCAGACCATGCACTCGGACCTCCGCAGTTAAAACTCCCGACAAGCCGGAAACACCATGCAAACTCCTTTTGTCGACATCCACTGCCACCTGCTTCCGGGGATCGACGATGGCGCCCGCGATGAAGAAGCCGCGTTGGCAATGGCCCGCATGGCCGTTACCGAGGGGATCCGCACCATCATCGTGACACCCCATCAACAAGGCAATTATGCCACGAACCAGGGTGATGACATCCGCCAACGGACGACTGCATTGCAACAATTGCTGACCTGCGCCGGACTTTCGCTTCGCGTACTGCCAGGCGCCGATGTGCGTATCGAAGATGGCATGCTCGAACGGCTAGCCAGCGGCGAGGTGCTAACGCTGGCGGACAGGCGGCGCCATGTGCTGCTGGAGCTTCCCCATGAATTGTATTTCCCCATCGAACCATTGCTGAAGGCGCTCCAACGACAAAGTCTGACAGGGATTCTCTCACACCCGGAACGTAATCGGGGTCTCCTCGGTCGGCCTGAGCTGATCGGGCCCCTGGTCGACCAGGGTTGCCTGATGCAAGTCACTGCTGGCAGCCTGCTGGGAACCTTTGGCCCCGACTCACAGCACCTGGCCGAATCCATGCTCCTGCAGGGAATGGTCCACTTTCTGGCCACCGACGCCCATAGTCCCACGCAACGGCGACCACGAATGCAGCAAGCGTACCAGCGAGTTTGTGAATTGACCGACTTGCGGACCGCCGACCTGCTCTGCAGGCACAACCCAAGTCGAGTAGCCCGTGGTGAAAAAGTTTCGCCCCATCTCTCTTCTTATTCAGCACCGCCCCAAGGATGGCGAGGCCTGTTTAGCAGAAAAAAGGCTGGGTGATGCAGTCGCTATCCCGTCGAAAGATGCTCGCCCTGAGTGGGGCAGCAGCAGGGCTCCGTGCACTGGGAGGCCCCCTGCCCTGCCTGGCTGCTCCCAATTGGGTCGATCGACATACCTATGGACCGTTCCATTGCCAGGCGACTTTTCCCTTGGAACCGTACCAACCGATGTTCCAGGAACTCTCAGCCCTCGGGCGTGAACTGGAACGAACGCTGGCGATCCCTCCCGCAAACCGTCCGATTGCTCTCTACCTGTTTGGCGACGAACCAACCCATCGGGCTTTTCTAAGCCAGCTCTATCCTCGAGTACCGTACCGGCGCGCGCTTTACGTACAACGAGGCAACTACGGCAGCGTCTACGCCTACCGGCAGGCTGAACTTGCCATCGATCTGCGTCATGAATGCACGCATGCTCTGATGCATGCGAATCTCCCCATGGTACCCCTGTGGCTCGACGAAGGACTCGCGGAGTACTTTGAAATGCCCGAGTCGGGACGCGCTTCCGGCCACCATCACTTCTCTCACCTGCGTTGGGATTTACGACTCTATGGCATGCGCCGTACGATTGAGCAGCTTGAACAAAAGAGCTCGTTGGGCGCCATGGGCCGGGTCGAATATCGATTTTCCTGGGGCTGGGCCCATTTTATGTTGCATGGCCCCATCGCCGCGCATCGTACTTTGGTGCACTATCTGGCCGATATCCGCAGGCGCAGGCCTCCTGACAAACTCTCTGGGCGATTACGACAGGCGGTTCCGCACCTCGACGAACGGATGATCCAGCATTTCAAGTATTGGAGTGCTTAGCGGGTGAGGTTCAGCCCGTTTCATGACTTCCTCATTGCCACTCCGCGGGGACGTGAGCCAGGGCGATAAGCCGCCCGGAGACGACGTTTGCAATTGCTAGCACGTTGTTCGAGTCGGCTTCATCAGCCATTCTTGAAACTTACCATGCTTCTAAATTGCCCTCTCAGCCCTGCGAGGCCTCAGGGCGATAAGCCGCCCGGAGACGACGTTTGCAATTGCTAGCACGCCCGTCGGGTCGGCTTCATCGGCCATTCTTGAAACTACACATTTTCTGCTTGAGTCCAGGCCTGACGATTGCCGATAAATCTGACTGATCGATAGGCCGGTTTTCATGCGCCCCCGCCCCCTGCCCTCAAGCCAAGCAAAAGTAATACGGATGAAATACCAAAATTTTCGGGCCACCGCCCTCGTGTTGGCATGTACTGGAATGCTGCTCCAACCGATCGCCATGGCCGCACCGCAAACATCTCCTATTACCGACATCGCTTTGCAGAGTGGGGGCCTATTGGTTGGTCAGATCACTAGCGACCATGGCCAACCGATAGCTGATGTCCCCGTATCGATTATCCAACGCGGGCAGGAGATCGCCCGAGTTGCCACGGATCGACAGGGCACCTTTTCGATTCCTGACCTCCAGGGAGGTGTCTACCAAGTGGCTACCGTGGGACAACAAGGCATCTACCGTCTGTGGGCTCCCCATACGGCGCCTCCCGTGGCAAGGCAGAATGTAAAGATGGTCACAGGCCAGGTCGTGCGTGGCCAGGGCGAAGTTGATAAATTTTCGCAATTCGCTGGCTGGGTCAAAGGCCATCCGCTGATCACCGGTGGCGTCATAGCCGCAGCTATCATCATTCCCCTTGCAGTCAGCAACAGCAATAGTGATGACGACAACGGACCATCCAGTTAATCCATGGCCACAGCGAGCAAACGCTTTCAGTGCTTTCGCGATACGGCTAAGTCCGTAAGCCAACGCAACGATACAAACGATGAACTTCAACTTCCGCTTAATACCGTACCACCAACGCACCCTTACTGGTGATAACTGCTCTTTGCTGGCAACAAGCGACTTGTTACCCTCCGCAACCTTATCAAATATTCTTTTCTACCTCTTCGCGGCACCAGGAAGCCACGAAGTTCATTTTCAATCGCAAGGAGTGAAGCGATGCGCATTAAGCTTGTCTTGAAAGGCATGGCCGTATGGGCGGCAAGCCTTGGTCTGCTCTTTCCACCCCAGTTTCTTATGGCCGCCGGTGAGCCAGCAACCCAGCCTCAGGTTTCGGTTACCAGCACGAACTCCGCATCGACAGCTCACGAAGCTGTGCAAATCCGCGATGTGGAACTTGGACCACAAGGTCAGTTCGCTGGCCAGATCGTCAATGCCCAAGGAAAACCGATTTCCGGGGCTGCCATCATTCTCCGAAACCGCTCTGGGCAGCTCCAAACTGTCAGCAGCGCACAGGGCCAATTCCAATTTTCCAGCCTGTCGGGTGGCACCTACCATCTCGAAGGAGGCCAGGGAGGACAACTGTGTCGGCTGTGGAAAAATGGAACCGCGCCTCCCAAGGCCAATGGTCAAATGTTACTCGTACGACAGGACGGCCCAGTCGCCCTGGGACAAAATTGCGGCACCCCGGTCTGTGGCAGCCCGGTTAGCGGGAGAGCGTCTCGTGCGAAGCGTTTCCTGACTCACCCACTGGTCATCGGCGGCCTGGTCGCCGCGGCTATCGCCATCCCGGTTGCCATCCACAATGCGGATGATGACGACGGTCCCTCAAGCTGAAACCGACCTGCGAATTCTTCAAAACCGATCTGCTCAAGGGGGCGAGAGTATTCTCTCGCCTTTTTTTTGCTACCATTCCTCGGGACTTACCTTGACACCCGGGCAGTTCGCTTCTACGATCCGCGGCCTTGTTACCACGGGCCCTGAGATGTTTCAGCCTCCGTGGTTGGGTATCGGACCTCATCCGCAGTTGGCGAATCCTTGATGTCGATGGACTCTCCTTGCGTACTCGCGGCGATCAAGCCTCCCTCAAGTGGAAGGCGACCGCTGGTTTTGTTGATACTCTGCGGCGCCATCGCGCTGGGCACCGTCTTCCTCCCGTACCGGGCAACCCACGCCCAAACGCCAGCCAGCTCTCTCGGCAGAGGCGACCCGCACCATGCAAACAGCCAACCGGCGCCTGAACCTTATCACGCTTACACACTAAGCCACGGGAAAGCCAGCGACATTGAACCACTGCTGCGAAAGATCCTCGATCGCCAACAGGGTGACATTCGCATGGTTATCGATTCCCGGACCAATCAAATCCTCATCCAAGGGCCACCCGCCACGCAGCAAGTTGCCGCGGAACTGATCCGCATGGCGGACCAGCCTACGGCCAAGGGCAGGCCGTCCGTTCCACCAGCATCGGCTCGCGTTCCAGGCCTGTTGGCAACCTATCCCGTCGCGCCCGGTTCCGCCCGCGAACTGGCGGCGCAATTACTCAGCCAATATACGGACAATCCCCAGGTTCGAATTGCCGGGGATTCGCAGCATAACCTGTTATTTGTTTTCGCTTCACCAGAAATTCAACAGACCATTCGCGTCTTCCTCGAGCAGCCTGAAAGGGCGCCCGTTTTGGCAGGACAGCCAGAAGCCCCTGCCGTGAATCCCTTGCCGCCGCTCACGACTTTGCCAAGGCCAACCACGCCACCGCAATCGCAACCTGTCGAGTTCAGCCAGGCTGGGGCGATGCAGGTGGCCGATCAGCTCCACACCCTACTCGGTAATTCTTTACGGAAGTTAATCCATTCCGGAGCGCAAAACGGCATTTCTGTCTGGCACTCCAGTACCGACGAGCAAGTCACCATTCAATTCGACACCGACCATCAAACGGCGACCGTATCGGGACCGGCGGCGGAAGCCCAGCAGATGATTCGACTTTTGAGTACGCTCGATCGCCTGCCGTCCGCGACAGGATCGCTGAAAGTACTGCACGTCCGCAGCGAAGCGACGGCACTCATCAACCAAAATTCGGCACACGCGAGGCGACTCCCTGCCGCGAACGCAGGTTCTCCGGGAGATCCCACCACAACGATGCTTCCCTCTTTCCGCCAGAGCCCGTTCGCCCGCTCGCTGTTTGAGCCGAGAAGCGGCTCAGGGGCCGGACAAGATGCCGAAGTGGCCGATTATCAGGCGAGCAAAGACTCCCCGAATTTGGTCATGGCGCAATTTGAACAAGCGACCGAGACGGACGGAACAAACATCCATGCGACCATGGAGGATGAATCGACCGCACCCGAGCAGACCACGCCCGGCAGGCTGATGCGGCAACTGGGCCTGGATGTCGATATCGAGGTTTTGCCCGACCTGGACGTGATCATCCTGCGCGGACGGGATGATGAAGTCGAACGGGTCGCCGACATCATCCGGGAAATCGAACGGATCGCCGATGAAACTGAAGCACAAATCGAGATTATCCCTCTCAAGCATACGCGCAGCGGGGCGGTCGCCACGCTGATCCTGAGTACCAGCACGACGCTGCTCAAGGGACGCCAGGGCCGAGCCACCGTGATCTCCCTGGACACGCCCAATGCACTGCTGCTGATCGGCTGGGGCGAGGCCAACGGTACGATTCGAGAGTTGATTGGCAAGCTGGATACACCGGTCGCGGCAGGCGCCCAGATGCAGTTTTTCCGCCTCCAACACGCCAATGCGACCCAAGTCCAACGGGCGGTCCAGCAATTTTTCGCCAGCCGTACGGGCTTAGGGCCCAGGGTGAATGCCATCGCCGACCTTCGCAGCAATTCGCTGGTGGTGCATGCCGCGCCACGTGATATGCTGGCCGTGACGAAGCTCATTGAAGAACTTGACGTGGCAGAGACGGCAGCCTCCAAACGCGTAAGAATATTCAAACTTTCGCACACCCTGGCCTCCGACCTGGCTGCGACGATCACCGCGGCGGTGGCCTCGGTCCGTGGCACGGCCAGCAACAGTTCGGCCAGCCTGGAACTGCTGGCTGTCGACACCGAGGGAGAGCGGATCATCAAGTCGGGAATCCTCGACCGCGTTACGATCACGGCCAACCCGAAGACCAATTCGTTGGTCATTACCGCGCCCGCCGATAGCATGGACCTGGTCGCGGCCTTGATCGACCAACTCGACCAACCCACCTCCACCGCCCAAATCAAGGTCTTTCGTATCATCAATGGTGACGCCAACAGCATGGTCATCATGCTGCGTTCCCTCTTGCCCACGCAAAGCGGGAATATCTCGCGGCCCCAGTTGGCGGGCAGCGAAGAAGAGACATCCCTGGCCCCATTGCGATTTTCCGTCGAACGGCGAACCAACAGCATCATCGCGACCGGTTCCTCCGGCGACCTGCGGATCGTCGAAGCGCTGCTGATGCGTCTCGACGAAAACGAAATGAAACGGCGCAAGAATACGGTCTATCGGCTCAGGAATGCACCCGCGACGGATGTCGCTCGTGCCATCAACCAATTTTTAATCAACCAGCAGCGGATCCAACGGCTGGCGCCTGGCGAATTGAGCCCTTTCCAATTGATTGAAAGCGAAGTCGTCGTCGTGCCGGAGCCGGTCAGCAACACCCTGATTATCAGCGCCACGACCCGGTTTTATGAAGACATCATGGAACTGATCGAAAAACTTGACGCGCAGCCTCCGCAGGTGATGATCCAGGTGCTGATCGCCGAAGTCGGAATCGGCGACGTGGATGAGTTTGGGGTGGAATTGGGATTGCAAGATTCGGTCCTGTTCGACCGCAGTCTGCTCGGCGACCTGGTGACGACCACCAACAGCATCTCGGGCTCGACGCCCGCGGGCATCATTACCGACACCAACGAAATTATCCAGGGAGCGACCAACCTGCCCGGATTCCTGTTCAATAACGGGCTACCTCTGGGCAACAGCGGCAGTGACAAATCGTTGAACGGATCGCGCCACGTCGGCTCCCAGGGAATTTCGAATTTTTCCGTGGGCCGCATCAATAATGAACTGGGATTTGGCGGGCTGGTGATGTCGGCCAGTAGCGAGAGTGTTAGCATTTTAATCCGGGCGTTGCAGGAAAGTCGCCGCCTTGAGGTCCTCAGCCGACCGCAGATTATGACTCTCGACAATCAACCGGCCTTTGTCCAGGTTGGCCAACGGGTACCTTACATCACCGAATCGCAACTGACCAACTTCGGCCGGGTCAACCAAGTCACCCTGCTGGATGTCGGGTTGATCCTGGGTGTCACCCCGCGTATCAGCCCCGAAGGCATGGTGGTGATGGAAATCGATGCCGAAAAATCCCTGGTCGGTCCCGTGGATGAAGGCATTCCGATTGCGATCTCGCCCGATGGCGAAACC
>JAJRWS010000333.1 GCA_024276705.1 Planctomycetota bacterium
CACGCCGACCGTGTGGTCGTCGATTGTCGCCCAGTAATCAACCCATTTCGCTGGCTGGCCCCAAGCCTCGTTGCCTTTTTGGCCTTCGCTGTTGATCGAGTGGCCCACCGCCGAGGTAACGCCCTGCTTCGAGTTGTTTTTTAGCCGTAGCTTGGGATTGGTACGAATGCCCATCATGCCCTCTTTCGTATCGCCGAACACGACCGGACCGGCGGAAGCATGGATGGTCACCCGCCAATCAATCGCCCGGGCCCCACCGGCCAGGACGGAAAAGGTCAGCTGCCGCGTATCGGTGCAGACGACCTTACCTTGCGGGTCGAGCCAGCGATTGGCCGTTTCGATTCGAGCCTTGCCCTCACCGCTGCAGGTCTGGATGAGTCGATCCTGCACAACCGTGCCACTCTTCTTGCCCTCGCCCCAAAAATCGACCCCATTGATCCGCCCATGGGTGAACCACATCGATTTTTGGTGAGGATGGTCGTGTGCTTCCCCGGCAACCTCCCGCATCGGATAGTTGCGGGTCATGGCAATTTCATGCGGACCATAAATCGGATACAAAATCGGTTTCGCATATCCGGCGTATCGATATTCCGTAAAACGTGTCTCGCCAATCCAGACTTCCAGCTTGCCTTCAAGCCGCTGGATCAAGACCTGCTCCCTGGTTTCCTCTTCAGCCGCAGACGCCATGCTGGCGGCAGTCGTTGCCACCATCGTCGACAGGAGACAGGTGGCCAGTAAACACGCATTGCGTAACAGGGACTTCCTTGAGCATGGTGTCATGAGAATTGCCTTTCCAGATTCAGGGGGGGGGAATGGACATCCGGGTATGTCGCGGCGATGCTTCTTCGGGTAAGGATCGTTCGAGAAATAACTGGCATATTTCCAGGCCCCTCACCCTGCCCTCTCCCCAAAGGGGCGAGGGGACATCGGACAGTTTATTTCTCGAACGATCCTAAGCTATGCTCCGTTCATCCTAGCAGGCCGGACGGCCAGACTCAAACGGTGCCAACTTGCAAAACAAGCTCGGTACGCCGATAATAAGGTTTCAATCGTTTCAAGCTTGGCGGATGAAGCCGACCCGACCAATGTCTTGCTAACTTGCAACGCTTTGTCCGGGCGGCTTATCCACCCGGTATCCCAGGGGCCGGTGTTCCAGGGTCCCCCCTTAAAAGATCGGGAGTACTGATTTTTAAGGCCGCAACCATGGGCGAAGCCTACGCATCAGGAAGCCCCCATGCGTGGTCACAAAGCCAACGTTTAATCACGGTTCAGGCCCCTCCCGCGTACTGGTTCGAGAACGACAAGTCAAATACGAAGTTGGTTGAAATTCAGGCATGACTTCCCCGCAAATCGCCTACATCGACTTACAAGTCAACGGGTATTACGGCGTTGACTTCAATGGCGATCAGCTTCTGGCCGAATCCCTGAATTCGGCCTGCCGGCAGTTGGCCGCCGATGGCGTGGCCGGCATCCTGGCTACGATCACCACCGACACGCTGGAGCGGATGACCCGCAGACTGGATCGCCTGCGGATTCTACGCGAAACCGATCCACTGGCCAGGCGAATGATCCGCGGCTTTCATCTCGAAGGCCCGTTTATCAGTCCGCTTCCCGGCTATGTTGGCGCCCATCCGGCCAGCGCCGTTCTGCCTGCCGATACCAGCCGAATGCAACGTCTGCTGGATGCGGCTGGAAGCCTGACTCGCATGGTGACGTTGGCCCCTGAATGCGATCCCCAGTTGCTTGTTACCAGGCAGTTGGCAAAGCAAGGCATCCGCGTTGCGGCTGGGCATTGCAACCCGACCCTCGATCAGTTGGATGCGGCCCTGGACGCCGGTTTGTCGATGTTCACCCATCTGGGCAATGGCTGTCCGTTGGAATTGCATCGACACGACAACATCATCCAGCGCGTATTGAGCCGAGCCGACCGGATGTGGATTTCTTTCATCGCGGATGGCATCCATGTCCCGTGGCCCGCCTTGGGCAACTACCTGGCCAAGGTCGGCACTCAGCGCGCGGTGGTCGTGAGCGACGCGATCAGCGCGGCCGGCCTGGGTCCCGGACGTTACTCGCAGGGCGGCCACGAACTGGTGGTCGACGCCGAGGGGGGGACCTGGTCGGCCGATCGCTCCCACTTGATGGGTGCTTCCACCCCCATGCCGCAAATCGAAGCCAACCTGAAACAATACCTGGGACTGACCGACCTGCAAATCCGTACCTTAACCTCAGAGAATCCACGTAAAATATTAGAAACGGATCGATAATGACTCGCACGAAACGATTTCGCGGCCTCATGGCTACTGCAACCTGGAAAACTTTTCGATTCGACCTGCCGCTTGCCATGGCAATCCTGGCCCTGACCGGACCTGTCGGGTTCACCGAGGAACAGGAAGCTCGACCACCACGTCTTGAGCTGGCCGCGGCCGAAGCAGCCAGTGAAGCGGAGATGAAGCCGTATGCCGAAGTGATCGAACATACCGAAATCGAAATCGAGATGATCCCTATCCCCGGCGGTCAGTACCTGATGGGCAGCCTCGAATCGGAAGCTGAGCATCAAGCCGACGAAAGCCCCCAACATCCGGTCCGCCTCGCTCCCTTCTGGATCGGCAAATACGAAATCACCTGGGAAGAATTTGAAATCTGGGGCGATGAACTCGACATCCTCCGGCGTAACCTGACCGGCGCCGCGTCGAGCCCTCGGGATCAGGCCGCGGATGGTGTCACCCGGCCTACCGAGCCCTACACCGACATGAGCTTCGGCATGGGCATGGAGCGGAACCCGGCCATCTGCATGACCCAACACGCGGCTCGTACCTACTGCCGCTGGCTCAGTGCCAAGACAGGCCGATACTACCGACTGCCGACCGAAGCCGAATGGGAATACGCCTGCCGGGCGGGGACCACAACCGCCTATTCCTTCGGAGATGATCCGGGGCAACTGGAGGAGTATGCATGGTACTATGACAATAGCGATGAGGCCTACCACGAAGTCGGTTTGAAACAGCCTAACCCATGGGGTCTCTACGACATGCATGGCAATGTGGCCGAATGGGTGCTGGACCAGTACGTAGCCGACTTTTATGGTACTCAGGCAGGCCAGATCGCGGACAATCCGCTGGCCATACCCACCCAGCTCTATCCGCGCGTGGTCCGAGGCGGTAACTGGGATGACCCGGCCGAAATGCTCCGTAGCGCGGCTCGCCACGGCTGAAGCGAAGAATGGAAAGAACAGGATCCACAAATCCCACAGAGCATCTGGTTCCATACCGATGCCTTGGGAGTCGGTTTCCGCATCGTAAGACCGCTGCAAGAACCGACCGCCGAGGAAAGAGCGGCCAAATGGGACAAAACCGATCCGGTTCAGGCCAATCGGGAAGAATAAGCGCTTGCCCCAAGTTCGGCGGATGAAGCCGACCTGGCAGCACCTTTCCTGTGGCATTCCTCCTGGCAGGCGGCTTATCCACCTGCCGTTGGTGGTTCGCCACAGAGTGAATGGCAGAGCCGGCGGTTTACGGACGGGAGTTAGTTTTCCTGTGCCCTGAACCTACGCCTCCACGGCTACAGGGGTCGCCTCGGAAACTGCGGTCGGACCACCCTGTTGCTGAAAGAGGTGGCTGGCAAGATTGCGGATGGCCTCGGGATCGACTTCCGCGAGAACCTTGACACCGAAAATATCTTCGCTCTGGGTAATCAGATCCTTCATGTCCACGACCAGGGCAATGAATCCATTCATGTCCATCTGATATTCCTGTTCCAGCAACAAGCGGCATTGGGCCACTTTGGAACTGGCCGGATACCAGATAAAATCATTCACCGTGTCCGCGGCCTGGAGTAGCCTGGTCAACGACCCGGCGCTTCCCGAGAGCCCGTGGTGCTCACGAACCGCGCTGATAATTTCTGCCGAGAATCCCCACCGATTCATCAGTTCGGCTCCCAACGCCGCGTGATCAAACCCAAAGGTCATGATCTCGGCTTGGGTCAATTGGCGTCCGTGCGGAAATTCCTCGGACAGTGGCAGATACCTTTCCTGCTCCACCTGCATGAACAACAACACCCCCAGGTCGGCCAGCAAGCCCGTCGTGTAGGCCTGGTCGCTCAATTTGCGATCCCCATGGGGCAGCAGACGTGAGGCGAGCGCCGCCGTCGTGAAAGCGCGGCGCCAAAAATCGAGGTAGATCTGTGCTGGCATGCCAGCCGTCAAGCGGTCGATAATTCCGAAACTCAACACGGCCCGGCGCAACGACCGACGACCAATCAACGCCACAGCCTGGCGCAGCCCGTCTACTTTATTGCGTAAACCGTAATACGAGGAATTGACCATTCGCAAAATGGCTACCGACAACGCAGGGTCGCACTGCAACAGCTTCACAACTTCCACGATATCGTAGTCGTCGTCACGGACCACATGCACAACTTTCTGAGCCACGTGAGGCGATGAATGGAGCCCCTCCGCCTGATCGAGTATATGATCCATCCCCTCTTGATTCATCGCAGGCGCTCCATGGGCTAACTTCCGCTATCGGGCAAAGTCCTCTTAGAGAGAATAGCTCAAGGCAGACCATAGGGTCGTATCAAGTTCAGGCCTCACTCACAACGAATCGTCTGGAAATAGAGCTTGCCAGGATTAGCCGCAAGCCTTTGCAGGTGCAATCGTTGAAAGCGTTGAAAACGGAGCAAAACGACCTCTGGCTCTCAAGGAACAGTTTTTCTACAATGCTCCTGGTTGGGACTTGAGCCGATGGGAGCGCCGGCTTCAAATCGGCGGACGAGCGTTCCGGGTTCAGGTTTCGGAAACTGTCGCCGTTTCCTTGCTTCTCTGAAAAACGCATGCGATGACCTATTACGCCGTATGTCCCACGTGTCACGCCAAGCTGAAGTACCAAAGCGAACGCAGATCGATTATCTGCCCTCAATGCAAAGTGAAGTTCGCCATTGCATCGAAACAGGGCGGGCCCGCGAGCCAGCCCGCCTTGCCCAGGCCCGCCGCATCGAAGGCCTTGCATCCTCCTGGCCACGGACCACCCGCGACATCTGCGAAATCACAAGGCCTGGTCCTTGGAGTCGCATTGGGAGCAGCCTTGTCGATTGCGCTCGTTTGCGCGGTTCTTCTGTTGGATGGTAGTACCCCACCCCCCACGGATCACCCCAAACCCGCCGAGCAGTCGACCGCAACGATCGCCCAGGAAGCTGCAAGCATTCCAGCCGAACAACCGCCGGCAAAACAAAGCCGGAAAGCCGGCGACGGACAAATGGCGGATGCCCCTGCAAGGCATTCGTCCGGCGTGGCAGATACGGAAAACGAACATAAAAACGCCACCTCGACCGGGCATCATTCCGCTCCCAAGGCCGAATCGTCGACCGCCCGTGCCCCCACGCCTTCCGTGCTTAATAAGACGAATTCCACGCTACGTTATCTTTGGGCCGTGGGACGCCAGCACGACTACACGTTTCAGGTAAACGCTGAATTCAACAACAACAAGCAAATGGTAAGGGGGCAATGCACTTACACGGTAAAAAGCATCGCGCGAAAGCCAAGCGAAGAGGAACTCACCGGTACAGGAACGGGTTTTTTCGTGTCACCGGACGGCTATCTCGTGACCTGCGCGCATGTCGTGCAAGATGCTCAGCGTGTGCAAGTCGTTCTGGGCCAGCGGCACTGGGAAGGGACGGTTGTCGGGGTGGACCCACTCCAGGATTTGGCCATCGTGCACGTCAAGGCTCGAGGTTTACCAGCACTGCTACTCTCTGAGGCCAACGAAGTGGATTTAGCGGAACCGGTGCGGGTGGTTGGATTTCCTCTGTCGACGATGCTCGGCAAAGGCATCAAAATGACAAGTGGAACCGTTGCCGGAAGAACCGAGAAGGATGAACATGGGGCAAAAAGATTCCAGATCGACGCAACCGTGAATCCCGGGAACAGTGGCGGTCCCATCGTGGATACACGAGGCCGGGTAATCGGCGTCGCCACCTCGTTGCTGTCAGGCATACGGATTTCAGAAGTCGGTTTTGCGGTACCCGCCGAGGAAGTTCTCCACCTGCTGGAGCGAACGCACCTGCCGGAACGAACGGGCATTTCTATCCCAGACACCTCAAGCACAAAGCCGCTCAGCGGCCCCGAGCTTGCTCGAATGGTCACTCCCGCAGTCGCCTATCTGGAGGTGATTGTCGACCCGGCATCGCGTCAGGCCTATCAGGTCGCTTACCATGCGACCTTCCATACGGAGAGGAATCCCCAGAACCGCGTCCGAGCCTCCTCACGAATGCGTCCTGGGCCGAAACCGGGCCGTTCCGCCTCCCTCTCTCCGTTCCAAGGAGATGGCAAGTTCTGCATCACACCTTCCGGGGAATTGTCTCAATATGAAGGCCAACTGGCATTGCCTTTCGCCCTCAAGCCCATAGGATCCCTGGCTATTGAAAACTTGGAACACGACGGAAGAAAAAAATGGGATACGACCACCTTCTCCAAATATCATATCCAGAAAAGAGAGAACCCATTTCAGCTTCCCAGGCATTTCGGTTCCATGCGAGACGATCGGCTGCGTTCGTTTTTCGAACCCAAAACTATCACCTATCCAGCCATGGAGCACATCCAATACGAAGTGACCGAAGAAAATTTCGATCAAGTAACGTTCACCAAGACCTGTGAATTCCACACCCTGGACGATCAAGATCCCCCATATTTATCCCAGTCAGGGACAGGAACCATCCGGTTTGATAAGAAAATTGGCATGCCGATAAGCATGGAATACCAGTCGACTTTGAATGTGCGAAGCGAGAGTGGAGCGGTATATTCGCTGCCTTACACGTTAAGTTACCGGCTACGGGATCCGCAGGAAGTCTTCCAGGAAAAGATACACAATACGGTTCGCTCCTCCGCGAGACACATCGGGGAGCGCATTGCAAAAAAATCGGAACGTAAATTGGGGCGTCGGCCTCAGCCACGTCCTTCGAGGCATGCCGTGGAATCTGAACCCAAAGACGATCCACAGCGAGTCGACGAACTAATCGCCAGGCTTAGACCCTCGGCGAACCGCCCACCCGTTGATGTGCCCGGTTTGCAAGGAATGCCCAATTTTGTCGCGGAGGAAATCCGTCGACAACACCAACCTTCCTACGCGAGTGAACTGGAGGAACTGGGGGAATTGGCGGTTGTCACCAGACGTCAGAACCAGGTTGGAAAGATTTTCTTGTATCATGCGACGCATGGGAATATGTTCGATCAATCCGTCGCCATGGAAGGCCTCGCAAAATGGGCGACAAAAAAGCATGTTCCCGGGATGATTCAGTTGCTCACTCGAGAGACGAATGACATGAACTGGCCCCTTCGTAATCAACTGATTCCAATACTGAGCCGATTTAAATCGCAGCAAGTTTATCGGGCAATCGCCTCGCGTTTGATGTACATCACGGAGAAGCGGGAAGCGGTCGAAGCCCTGATTGGCATGGGTGCAGGCGCAGAACAAGCCGTCTGTGCAATTCTGGGTCACAAGTCGTCCGACGCACGCGAAGCGGCTGCTGAAATACTCATGAAAATCGGCACACGCCGCAGTCTGCCCGCTTTGAATAGGGCGTTACGAGAAGAGCCTGATTATTTTGTCAAGGAGAGCATTCGGGAAGCCATGGAAACAATCAAACAACGATGATGTTTGATTGTGCCTAGCTTGCCGAGGAAACCCAGCCCGGCAAACCCAGCCCGGCAAACCCAGCCCGGCAAACCCAGCCCGGCAAACCCAGCAGCCCCATCGCGTCAGCGTCCCCCCAGGCAAACAAATCCTTTCGGCCCGCTGAGTGCCACCCAGCGCAATCCGACCAGCAGACCCCGCACGCCATCCGAAAAGTTTGGCTTGCCGCAACAAACCCAGCCCGCGGAAACGGAGAGGACAGGATTCGAACCTGCGGACCAGTTGCCCGGTCACCGATTTAGCAAACCGGCGCTTTCGACCACTCAGCCACCTCTCCAGCAGACCGTGAATGGACTGTTCACAGTCTGAGTCGGTCCATTCTAGACATTCGTGCCGGAACTGCAAGAGGATCTCACACGGGGGCCTGCCATTCGACCCTCACTCGCGCGCAGCCTTGTGTGCCCGCGCCCTTGAGGCAAATCAAGATCAGGCGGCAAAGACCAAGCGGAGTGTGGCCCCGTGGCAAACCTGCATGCAGAATCGAAAAATGCCGAAGGGCGTGGGGGGGTCGGCCCAGGACACTTGTGTTGTGGCTCACCGGTCGCGCGCCAACCACGCCCTTCGCCCAGGGGCTGAGCCTGTTCGTCTTCCCGTCAGCTCTTGCCCTGGCTCCAGGGACGCGGGCACACACAGAAACCAAGCCAGCCCCATCGCGTCAGCGTCCCCCCAGGCAAACAAATCTTTTCGGCCCAGCGTGTACCGCCCAGCGTAGCCCGACCAGCAAACTCCGCATGCCACCCGAAAAGTTTGGCTTGCCGCGGAAAACCAAGCCAGCCCCATCGCGACAGCATCCCGTGTGGCAAACAAATCTTTTCGGCCCAATGGGTACCGCCCAGCGTAGCCCGACCAGCAGACTCCGCCACTCCACCCGAAAAGTTTGGCTTGCCGCCAGAAACTCAGCCATCCCGTTCAGCCGCCAAAATGCAAGGCGTACAGCAGCGGGGCAATGATCATCGCGACCACGCTGATCAGCTTGATCAGGATGTTCAGCGACGGGCCGGAGGTATCCTTGAACGGATCACCCACCGTATCGCCGGTGACCGTGGCGTGATGCATCTCGTCGAAATCATCGCCCCACTTGCCATGCCCCTCATCCTTCACCTGCTTCTTGGCGTTGTCCCAGGCACCACCTGAATTGGCCTGGAAAATGGCCAGACAGACGCCAGAGATGGTCACGCCGATCAGCAATCCGCCAAGCATATTGACGTCGTATATGCCAACAACAATCGGTACCAGCACGGCCATCAAACCGGGCGCGACCATTTTTTTGATGGCGGCGGCAGTGGCAATTTCAACACAATGCGAATAATCCGCCTTACCGTCGGCAGCTTCGATCAATGCAGCCTCCTCGGCGGTCGGATCGCGTTCCTCGCTCTCCGCCCTTTGGGCCGCATCGAGGGCCGGACGGAGTTCAGGAATATCTCGGAACTGCCTGCGAACCTCCTGAATCATATCCTGAGCTGCTTTGCCAACTGCCACCATGGCCATCGCCGAGAAGCGGAAAGGCAGCATGCAGCCGATCAGCAACCCCACCAGCACGTACGGGTTGGCCGCATCAAGACTCACCTCGCCGTGCATCTTAGTCAGGAAGGCGGCCGTGAGGCTCAGTGCCGTCAGCGCGGCCGAGCCGATAGCAAATCCCTTGCCGATGGCGGCCGTCGTATTGCCGACCGCGTCGAGTTTGTCGGTGCGGGCCCGGACTTCCCGGCCGAGCTGCGCCATTTCGGCAACCCCACCCGCATTGTCAGCGATCGGGCCGTAAGCGTCAGTCGCCAGTTGGATGCCGATGGTTGATAGCATTCCCAGTGCCGCCATCGCAATGCCGTAGATGCCGGCAAACGAGTAGGCAACGAGGATGGCGGCCCCAATGACCAGGATCGGCAGCGTGGTGGAGTTCATGCCGACCGCGATTCCTTGAATGATGGTCGTGGCCGGTCCGGTTTTGGAAGCTTCGACAATCGACTCGACCGGCGCTCGCTCCGTGGCCGTGTACCACTCGGTGAGCAGGCCGACCAGAATTCCCGCCACCAGCCCCGCAACCACGGCCAGGGAAATCCCCCACCAGGTGAAGGTGGCAACCTGGCCGGTGATGATATCCTTGACTTCCACGCCGCCGGATGGGCCGCTGGAGGGAATGAGCATGTAGATGGCGATCACCGTACCGACCATCATCAATCCTCCGGCGCCAAAGGTACCGCGGTTCAAGCCTTTCTGAGGGTCGCCCCCTTCCTCGGTTTGCACAAAGGAAAAACCGATAATCGATGCAACGATCCCAATGCAGGCGACCGCCAGGGGCAGGTAGACGGCATTCATGCCGGAACCCGCCTCGGCGACTTCCATGCCAACATACCAGCTTGCCCCGAGAATCATCGACGAGATGATCGCCCCGACGTACGATTCGAACAAGTCGGCACCCATTCCGGCTACGTCACCAACATTGTCGCCGACGTTGTCGGCGATGGTCGCCGGGTTCAGGGGATGATCCTCGGGAATCCCCGCTTCGACCTTACCTACCAGGTCCGCACCGACATCGGCCGCCTTCGTGTAGATGCCACCGCCAACCCGAGCAAACAGGGCGATGGAGGAGGCTCCCAGCGAAAAACCGGAGAGGATATTGAGCACCAGCATCGTCGGATCGCCCCCTTGAAACGCTTCGGGGTACATCCTCATGTAGGTGAAAAACAGGCCCCCCAGACCCAACAGGGCCAGTCCCACGACCGACAAGCCCATCACCGAACCACCGTAAAAGGCAACTTGCAACGCATCGTTGAGGCCTTTACGGGCTGCCGAAGCGGTGCGAATATTCGACGCGGTCGCGGTCTTCATGCCGAAAAAGCCTGCCAGTGCAGAGCAGACTGCCCCCAGCACGAAAGAAACTGCGATCAACCAGTTGGTTTGATGGGCTTCTCCCAGGTAGGCGTTGGAAGCGCCTAGCAAAAGGGCCACGGCAATCACAAAAACAGCCAGTGCCCGATACTCCCGGGCCAGGAAGGCCATGGCTCCCGCGGCAATCCAGCGGCCGATTTTTTGCATCCTTTCATTGCCTGGATCCTGACGGTTGACCCAGGCTGCCCGAATCACGGCATACACCAGCGCGATAATGGCAACCAGAGGGGTAAGGAAAATGATGTATTTTGGGTCCACAATAGGTTCCTCAAATGGGCTACTACGAAATGTAAAAAACTACCGGAATGGCGTTGCCGCGCTCACGCAGGCAATACAGGCCACGGTGAAATCAGGTCTATTCCATGGTAAAACCAGAGTTATAAGCAAATCAGGTGCCAATTACGACGAGAATTCCTTCCCATGCATGCTCACACCCATAAGAATGTGAGTGTACGAAAGGAATCGACTCATGAAAACCGCTGATTTTACAAGTTCGTCCCATGGGTGAA
>JAJRWS010000334.1 GCA_024276705.1 Planctomycetota bacterium
ACTGCTCGTCAAGGCTAAAGTGTTGCATAAAATTACTTCTTGTGATCCGTCGGGATTGCCTCTGGGCGCATCGCGTGGCAAGCGATTCAAAGCTTGCATGCTCGACATCGGCCTCTGCCAAAGGCTCTGTGGATTGGATGCCCATACCGAGTTGGCCGAGAACGATCTGTTGGCCATGTATCGCGGCATGTTGGCTGAGCAATTTGTTGCCCAGGAGATGGTTGCCTGGCACAGCGGGGAATTGTACTACTGGGCTCGCAGCGCAAAAAATTCCAACGCGGAGATCGACTACTTGACGGTTCGAAAAGGAAAGATTTATCCGATTGAGGTCAAGTCTGGTCCGGCGGGCAGGCTCAGAAGCCTTCACTTGATGCTCCAAAGCTATCCGAACTGTCCCCAGGGATGGGTTTTGCAAAGCGGGCCTTATCGGGAATTGCCTGATCAGAAGCTTGTTTTCTGGCCGATTTACGCCACACCGCAACTTGGCGACGGCAGCCAGTTTCGGGATGCGACAAAAAAATGAAGGCTCTATTGATTGTATCGTGATGCGCGTGCCGTTTAGCAATGGCCAAACAATAACTGTCGCATAGTCGTTGTTCGCTGCGAACAAAACGTAAGTTCGCGAACAACGACACTTATTGGTCGGCTGATCCTTAGTTGTCTGTCGTGGCAGGTGGATGCGTTTGAGTTAAATACATTTTTGCCTTGTCTCTTTTGCGCGAGTTGAGAGGAGGCTCATTCAGCTCGAGCGCAAGCTCAAAGCAGACGGCTGCCTTTTCCTGTTCCCCAAGCTTGTCATACATCAGTCCGTGGTTGTAATGAACCCATGCATTCTCCGGGCAATCCTGGACAGAGCGTGCAAAATCGGCTGCGGCTTCTTGGTAACGGCCCTGGCCAGAGTAAGCCAATGCCCTCCCGCTATACGCATAAGCCAAGCTTGTCTTGATTTCTTCATCCCTCCCCAGCTCCAACGCCTTATTCAGGTCTATCATCGCCAAATCGTATTCGCCCAGCTCGTTATAAACCTGGCCTCGGCCACTGTACACCGCGAATGAGTCGCCCTCGCTGTCCAGCAACAGCGTGAAATCATCGATTGCTTCGACGTATTGCAACTATTTGCAAAGGCAGTGGCCCGGTTTAGATAAATCCCGGCCGATGCTGGATCCAGCTCGATAGCTCGATCATAATCACGAATTGCACGCTGGAAGTCTCCTTCCGTTTGGAATGCGTTCCCTCGATTGCCAAAAGGAACGGCCCATTCGGGGGCCAAATCCGTTGCGGTGTCAAAATCGGCAATCGCTTCTTCAATCGAACCGCGCTCAAGCCAGATGAGGCCACGCAAATTATAGGCTGCCGCGTTTTCAGCATCGAGTTCGATTACCAACTCGCAATCCACGAAGGCAAGGTCGCTCTCTCCCGAGGCATGATATGCTGCCGCTCGTGCAAGATAGACATTCTCGGAATCCACATTCCCGTCAATCGCCTTGCCACAATCAACAATCGCCTCTTCGTACGCGCCAAGCTGCTGTTTGGCGATTCCCCGCACTGCATAGGCAGGGGTAAAGTCCATATCTATTCGGAGCGCATCGTCACAATCCTGAATTGCCTCGTGATGGTGGTCTTGAGACAAATGAAGTTCGGCTCGACGGGCGTAGTATTCAGCGTCATTTGGATTGATCTTGATGGCAGCGTCGAGATCCTCCAGTGCCAAGTCCACATGCGTGGTTGACTCCGTGTCTTTACTTTCATTCTTCAAACGGGCAAATGCCCTGAGTGCATAGGCATCCTCGTCATGCGGGTCAAGGTCAAGTACCCTATTGCATTCGGCTAGCGCGGCCTTGTCGTCTCCCTGACCGAGATAGGCACGAGCTCGATTCATCCGGATCTACGGTATTCGGCTGCTGACAAGTTCATTGGCTCTTGTGAAGTCCGATATTGCGTTATCCCATCCTTCGAGTTCGAGATAGATCATACCGCGATTGACTAACGCACCGACCTGGCACGGATCGATTTCAATCGCCTTGGTAAAATCGGTCAGACCATCCTTGAATTGACCGGTAAGGCAATAAGTGTGACCCCTGACAGCAAACGCGCGCGCGTCCCGTGGTTGCAGAGAAATCAGCATGCCATAATCCACGATGGCCTGCTTGAATGCACCACTCGATCTCAACAGGTCCGCGCGCAATCCGTACAAGCTCGCGTCTTTGGGCTGTTGTTCGATGAGTCGGTCAAGATCTCCAAGGGACAATTCACGACCATGGGCCTCGCAATGCGCTGGCGGCAATGTACCGCTCCCATCCGCGGACTGATATTGCGGTACTTCGATCTGATCGTGGAGTTGCCGGGAAGGGGAACCGTGTCGATCGGTACAACTGGTGGATCCACCAAACAGGTAATCTTTCAACCGGAACCACCACGGACGTGGCTTGGGAAGGGGCTGCTCATGATACAGGTCAGGGGATGAACTGGGCTCATCGTCGCAGCTTGCGTCAATCGCTTCAAAACGCAAGCCTGCGACTTCCATCAGCTTTTCATCCAACGAGTCCGGCTTATCATGGAAAAAGGTGGAAAATGGAAAGTCAAACTCGGGCGCTACCTCAGAACCACCCCATAGCTTGCAGCGAAACGTAAACGCGACTGGCCCGCCAAGCACATCGGGAACCGCCAATGTCTCGAGCGTGGACTGTAGCGAAGCCAAAACTTTTGGCTGCAAGTTATTGGGGAAAAACTGAAGATCGATCAGTTTTCTCTTTTCCGGCATGATCGCGACAGCCGCCTGGACATCGGTACCGATTGCTTGGTTTGTTTTCTCGAATCCCTTGACATGTCGACTGAAAGCTGACACGAAATGCGAGAGCGCTTCACTGCTAATCCTCTTGTGGAGAGAATTGTCGGAGGTCAGCAGTAGAATGAACTCGCGCGGAGACGGTCTTTTGTGATCGGTCTCAGTGATGGTTGGCTTTACCGGTCTTGCAGCGGCGGCCCGACCTTCCCCGGTGCATCTTTGGAGCTCTGCCAAACTGGGAATGACAACAGAACGACCACACTGGCACTCAACGACCGAACCCGCCCGACCCGTTGGAACCGACATCCGTAGCCCACAGGAACATTCGACTTGAGCAATCATGTTATGAATCTCCTATTGGGTGAGACTTAGAGATCAACCTTGATTTCCATTCAATGAGTAATCCAGCAGGCTTCATGCAGTAGAGATTCGATCTGCTACAAACGGCAAAGTTGTAAGCACAATGAAACAAGGAATTTTTGACAATGGAAAAAGATATCCGAGGGCTAAGAAGTGCAGGATGTTTGATTAATCTGCCCATACTCTAAACACCTAAGAAAATCAGTGCGTGGCAACGTATTGCATATTTGTCTCGATTGCTCCGCATGCTCGATCTTGGCTGCAATCTGTGGCGCATGCAAGAGTTCCAGGGCAAGGAATAATCGTCTACCAGCCGCCTTCTCAAAAGGTACCAGCTCGGCGGCTAGCTGCTTGCGCTCCCTGGCCGCCACCTCTGCAAATGGCGGATTCAAGACCCTGTTTCGCCAGCCCCGAAATGATCGAGGCAAGTAGCGCAAGCCATCGTCGGCGATTCCGATCGGATGAAACGATCAAGTTCCTGGAGAACGAGTTCCATCGAATGATCCCTCCTTCAACCCTCTACCATCATCTTAGGCGTCGAAGGCTGCATCGAGATCTCGTGACCCATGTAGCACGCGGACTATTTCAATTTCGTTTTCTCGGGCAATATAGAACATCAGATGGTTTGGGAACTTCTTCACTCGAAATACGCGGATACCTTCGAGTCGGGGGGTCTTCGTCACATATTTGGTTCCGATAAACGGCTGCCGTGCTAGCAATGCAAACGTTTCGTCTGTAGCATCAAGAAATCGGCTTGCGACACTTATGTCGTCCTGGCCAATATGGACAGCCAGTTCGACAATATCAGTCCGCGCTTGCGACAGAATCCGAATCTCTGCTGCCACTTGACGTTTACTCCATTAAACGATTATGGACTTCGTGGCGAATATTGCTCAATTCTTCGCCGTCGAGCAAAGCCGATTCACCACTTTCAAGACCATCGATCAATAGGGCCTCCAACCTCTGTTTTCCCGACTTAACTTGAATCAACAACTTGCCGATGTAGTCGCTAGCATTTCCATATGCGCCACCTTCGACCTGACCATCAACGAATTGTTTCAAATCGTCTGAAAGACTTACCGTAATATCTGCCATCTTGAACCTCTGAATAGTAAAAGTTAATGCGGTAAGGTTCGCCAACATGGATTTGCCGCAAAGCCGCTTCGCGGACGCCTTGGCCTTTATTATATGTGCCCCCCTGGTTACAAACAACTCACTTTGACGTTCGCAAACGACGGTTTGAGTCCACCACTAGGCCCGACGGCCGCATTACCAGACCCATAACTCATATTGGTTCCGGTCAACATGGTCGCCGCGGCTGACCAGCAGGTCATCCCAGTCGGTAGCCACCCTGTATCGTAATCAGTCCAAGTCAAACGGAAGGGGAACACCTCGGTCGACACAGCGGCGCAGGATGTCGAGTGCCGCCGCGTCATCGCCGGCGATTTCCGCTGCCCATGAGGCACTCAATGCGGCACCGCCGCTGGCAGGTGAAAGCCGCAGGTTGATTTTCCGCATGACTTGCGTGACCTCGTTCTGCTTGATGATTTCGGCCAGCGTGTTCGCTGCTTCTGGCTGGACAGCCCGTAACATGGCCCAATCCCGTGGGCCGGATTCGTCAGGATTTATTGCGATCGACTCGACCAGCAGCGTGGCTGCGCGTTGGAGATCCGGGTTCGCAAGCACCGCTTTGCGCAAAGGCGCCTCACCGGAGAGCGCCACGGCTAAAAGGTGACGGTGGCCGAGTGAACGTCGGGCTTTGGACAGCATCTTGGCGTACGCGGGCTCCTGCTCGGCCAACGTTCGACTGGCACGGAAGGCGCGATTTCGTATGCTTGCTCGGCCAGGTCCAGAACTCGCTGCGGACTCACATCTCGTCCCAGCACACTCGCGCTGGTCAACTGGCTAGCAAGTGACGCCTTGGCGATGGCAAGCGTCACTCCACCTTCGACGTTTGCGGCGGACAAGATTCCTTCGGCCCGCAAAATGGCCGAATCGACGGATTGCCGCAAGGTTTCGTCTTTCGTGCCGGCATAATATTCTTGCATTTGCTTAATTTCGCCCGATAGGTCCGGATTCGACTCCTCAATCCGCCCGAGCAGGTCACGTAAAGCGCTGTCATCTCGGGTGTAAGCATAAATAGAGGCGAGCGTATCGTACGCATCCGAGCGTTTGGGGGCGAGAACAAGGGCTTTCCGCAAATACTTGCATGCTTTTTCTATCCGCGGATCGGAGTGGACACGTTCGATGTAGGATTGCTGGATTGCCTGCTCTCGATACAAGTAAGGCAGCAACTCGATGCTGCCAGACATCTTCAGCAATTTCAAATCGATCTTGTCACCTATAATATCGCGAATTCCTCCCTCCAAAATGGCGGCCGCAGCGTTAATTAAAAGAATACTGTCACTCGGATTGATGGCGAGCGCCTGTTCCACTTTGGCGGTTCCCTGATCCAACGCAGTCGGGTCGCCGGTCAACTGAAACAGTGAGAAATATGCCATCGCCGAATTGTTCAGCGTGGCTTCGTTCTCGGTTTTAGAAGCGTAAATATCGATTGTCCTTTGCAAATGCTGGATCGCCAAATCATCCTTGCCGTCTCGCATGGCCTGGTCCGCCATCGAAGAACTCAACTGTGCCTTG
>JAJRWS010000335.1 GCA_024276705.1 Planctomycetota bacterium
TGAATCGTACTCGTACTCAGGCGCCAGCCGGTACTCGTACTCGAAAGGACTGACAATAACCGAACCGATCTTTGCCACGATCGAGTGGATGTTTATCGCCTTTCGATCGATTGGTCGCTTCCTCGTTCTTCCGCCCAGTACCATGCAGACGGCGAGTACGAGTACCGCGATGCTGAGTACGAGTACGAGGTCCAAGCCAAAACGGAATGAAACTTGGACGTTAGGATCACGATCCCGATAGTTTTGATGGTGCCAGTAAGAGAGACCTGGACCCTATCTGGCTGGATCCTGTTGCTTCTGGTTGGCGACAGATTCATTCATCCATTGCACATAGTGAGAAGCGTAGGTGTCCAGGTTTTCTTCCTGGCCTCCGCCGCGAATGGGGGAGCACATTTCATAGTTGGCCACCCCCTCGAAGCCCCCATCGTTCAACCCTTGAAAGAAAGCAGGGTAATCGATGAATCCTTCGCCGAATTTTACCGCGCGGACCATGTCGGGCTGTGCGGGTTGGTAATTGATCAGCGCTGGCTGGTAGTGGAATCGGGGCATACGCAGGTAGTCCGCATTGGTGGTAATCGCCATGTGAGGTGCTGCTTTTAGAGCGGCCTGGTAGAGGTCTTCGCCACGCAGGGCGGGGGACCAGGCGTCGAATCCCAGGCGGCAATTGGTACGGTCCACATCGTAAAGCAACTCCAGCATCGCATCGGTGTGAACACCCAGGTCGTGGTGATTCTGTACAGCCAGCGTAACGCCATGCGCCGCGGCCCGATCGCACATTTCTTGGAGTCGGTTCACGACCTCTTGCCATAGCGCGTGTGGGCTTTGTGGGCCAGTTTCGTAAGCGGTAAATATTCGTACGACCGAAGCGCCTATCGAGGCGGCCATTCGGGCCAGCGACTCGACGTAGGCAATCTGCATTTCCAAATAGGGTACCTCGGCTGCAGCAGTTGGCGACAGGTCGGTGTATCCACCCACCACGTCACAGCAAATACCTTCCTGTTGCAGCTTGGCTCGGATTGAAGCCAAAGTATCTTGCTCGACATCCAGCGGAGAGAAGTGAGGTCTTTTGCCGGCCAGCATCACCGAGTCGTAGCCCAGTGCGGCTGCTTTGGCAATAAACTCGCTGAGCGTCAGGACGTGTTGGCCCCAATAACCCGCATAGCTGACGGAGAACAAGCTTAGTTTCATGGGGGACTCGCTTGTCGTGGTCGCTTGCCACGACGATGAAGGGTTTAGGGTTTGGGGTTTAGGGTTTAGGCTATTTACCGAGCCTGTGCTCCCTATCTGCCTTGCTCCCTATCTGGTTGTGTGGCACGTCCCTGAGGTACGAAGGGCGTGGTTGCCTTCCCAAGGTGCTGTTTTTCAGCTCCCTCTAGTCATCCTGGCAGGCGGTCTCCAGCGTTCGGGGTCAGGTATCCAGTACACTAATCCTTCGACAACGAGGGGGCAACCGGATTAGGCCTTGAGAAATCGGATCTCTTGGGCGATGATTGAACCGTTCTGGGTATCGATTGCTTGCAATTCGCCCGACACTCTATTTTGTCTCCTGGACTAGGAACGATCACGTGCCAGTATGAATCAGCAAGCCAATCGTCGTTCCAGTCATGTTTCCATGAGTGATCCGCTCATGACCGTGGCGGTCGTCGGTTTGGGGTTTCTTGGAAGAGGAATCGCCACCTGCCTGTTGGGGCAGGGGATGCGGGTTGTTGGGTATAGCCGCAGACGCCAATCGCACGAGCAAGCCCATCGCCATATGCAGCAAGGCCTAAGTGAATTGGTGGAGCATGCGGGGGCCGACCCGAGCCTCCTTACTCTGTGGCAGGAGCGTTACCAGTCAACCAATCGTTGGGATGACCTGGAGCCTTGCCAGTTTGTGATCGAGAGTGTTGCCGAGGACGAGACCGTCAAACAGGCCGTTTTTACCGAGCTGGAACGAGTTGTTGGCAACGACGTACCGATTGCCTCGAATACGTCGGCGATCTCGATCTCTCAGTTGCAGCAATCACGCGAAAATCCGGGACGCTTTTTGGGCATGCATTGGGCCGAACCGGCGCATGCGACGCGATTCCTTGAGTTGATTCGCGGCGCCCAAACGACTCAAGAAACCATGCTGCGAGCCCAATCCTTTGCCCGCTGTTGCGGCAAGGAACCAAGCGTATTGACAAAGGACATACCGGGTTTTATTGCGAATCGGCTTGGCTATGCCATGTATCGTGAAGCGTTTGCCTTACTGGAAGCGGGAGTCGCCGATGTCGAGACAATCGATCGCTCTTTTCGCAATGCTTGTGGATTGTGGGCGACGATGTGCGGCCCCTTTCGCTGGATCGATCTTACTGGCGGTCCCGCCTTGTATGCCAAGGCGATGGCAGGCGTTTTGCCAACACTTTGCAACGACACCGAACTCCCGGCAAGCCTACGGGAATTTGCCAACGAAGATGCCCGAGGCATTGTCAACGGTCATGGGTTTTACGACTACACGCCCGAGCAAGCCGCGGCTGCGGAAGCCCTTTATCGGCGTCATGCCTGGAAAGTCCACCAACTGATGGACGAATATTTTCCACTGGAGAAAGACTGAACGTGCCAGCGATCATCGACGCCCACCTCGACCTGTCCTGGAATGCACTGGGGTTCGGTCGTGATCTGACACAGCCGCTTGCCCAGATCAATTCGCGGGAAGCCCATTTACGGGATAGCCCAGCACGCGGGCATGCGACCGTTTCGCTGCCGGCACTGCACCGCGGCAATGTGGCAATTTGCCTTGGCACGCTGCTGGTCCGATCGCGAATGGTGGAAACGCCCCCCACGGGACCTGCCCGGATCGATCTGGATTATCCCACGCCAGAAATCGCCTATGCGGTTGCACAGGGACAGCTTGCCTACTACCGGTTACTGACCCGACAGGGAAAATTTCGCTGGATCGAAGATGCCGGACTCCTGCGATCGCATTGGCATGCCTGGCAGCAAGCTGCCGAAGAACCCGCGCCGGAATCCTCGCCCGATCTTCAGCCGATTGGCCTGATTCTCGCCATGGAGGGGGCCGATCCGATCGTCGCGCCAGGCCAGCTCCATGCCTGGTACGAAGACGGGTTACGAGCGTTGAATTTGGTACACTACGGGACGAATCAGTACGCGGTGGGGACCGGTCATTCCGGTTCCCTCACGGCGGCTGGCCGAGAACTGTTGCAGGAGATGGAGCAGGTCGGCATGGTGCTTGATGTGACCCATCTGAGCGATCCGAGTTTTTTTGACGCCTTGGACCATTTTCACGGGCCGGTGATCGCCTCGCATCAAAACTGTCGGGAGCTGGTACCCGGTGAACGGCAGTTTTCGGACGAACAGATATCGTTGCTGCTCGAGCGCGATGCGGTATTGGGGGTGGCCCTGGACAATTGGATGTTGTTACCAGGCTGGCAAACAGGCAGATCGACGCGGGCGGATGTTTCACTGCAGCGGGTTGCCGACCAGATAGATCATCTTTGCCAGCTTGCGGGCAACCATCGCCACGTGGCGATCGGTTCCGATCTGGATGGTGGTTTTGGCTCGGAGCAATGCCCGCGGGAAATCGAGTCGATTGCCGACCTGCAGTCTCTTGCGCCAATCCTTCAGCGACGTGGGTATGCTTCCGAAGCCATCGAGGCGGTGTTTCATGGTAACTGGTTAAGGTTCTTCCTGCAGCATTTACCGGTGGAGAGTTGAATTGAGGGTTGAGGGTTGAGAGTTGAGAGTTGAGAGTTGAAAAAGTCTTCGAAATCATTTTTGTTTAAAAGGAGTACTTCCCCCCATGCGTCCCAGTCGAGTTAAAGCGAAACTTGCCAAGAACTTGCCCGTGCTTGTCACGACTCTGCATCTAACCGATCCATCGATGTATGAGTTGACCAGCCTGATGGGATTTGACGCCATCTGGATGGATATGGAACATCACGGCTACAGCCTGGAGACTGCAGGTGGCCTGATGCGCGCTGCCCGTGTAGGTTCTGCCGATATCCTCGCCCGCCCTGCCAAGGGGGAATTCATGCGGATGGGTCGGATGCTCGAAGCTGGTGCGCAAGGCATCATGTATCCTCGCTGCGACGACGCCCGGGAAGCAGCCGAAGTGGTGAAGTGGGCCAAGTTCGCACCGCTGGGAGAGCGCGGAATCGATTCGGGGAATGCGGATAACCCCTACTGCAGCGTGCCCTTGGCCGAGTACATCGAGGAGGCAAACCGACAAACTTTTATCATCATCCAGTTGGAACAGGCGGCTGCCCTCGAACAGGTCGAGGCGATCGCCGCGGTACCGGGAGTCGACGTGTTGATGCTTGGTCCGGGAGACTTCAGCATCCTTGGTGGATTTCCAGGCCAGATGGATCATGTCGAGATACAAAAGGCCAGAGAGCGAATCGCCGCGGCCGCTCGCAATGCGGGCATCCATTGGGGAACCACCTGTAGCTCGGTCGAGGACATTCGCGATCTGCTGGCGCTGGAGGCTCATTTCCTTTGCTATGGGGCGGACCTCCTGATCGTCAAGAAAGGCTTGGAGCAGATCCAGCGTGAATGTGAGCCACTCGGTTTTACCTTTGACAATGTGCTCAAGGATACAGCCGGTCAATAACTTTGTGGTCATTAGAATGCGGAATTCGATAGCCATCCCGAGTCTCGATACCAATTTTCCAGTCTCCTGGCACCCACTTCAGCCCCCTCACCCTGACCCTCTCCCCCACAATAGGAGCGTCCACACCAAATGATTGGCACCATCGAAACGCTCCTATTGCGAGGGAGAGGGGACATTTGATTGCTTGCCCACAAGGCACACGCAAGCCGGAAACTGATACCTGAACCCTGACACCTGACACCTGACACCCGACACCCGAACCCGCCATGCAATCCACGCCAATCCATCATGTCCTGGTTGTTGGAGTCGGTTCGATAGGCGAGCGGCATGTCCGTTGCTTTCTGGCTACCGGACGGGCTCGTGTGTCGATCTGCGAGATCAATCCGACGTTGCGGACGGAAGTTGCCAAAAGGTATCGCATCGAACACGATTTTGCCGATTTAGACGAAGCCCTCAGGCATTCCTACGACGGGCATTCCTACGACGGGCATTCTTACGACGCGGCAATCATCGCCGTGCCAGCGCACCGGCACATTCCGATTGCCCGGCAGGCTGCGGAAGCAGGTCTTGACTTGCTGATTGTCAAGCCTCTATCGGTAACGCTTGACGGTATCGACCGTCTACAACAAGCAATTGCCGACCAGGGACGCGTAGCGGCGGTTGCCTACGTTTATCGGGCTCATCCGGCGCTGGCATCGATGCGTGAGGCCATCGCATCGGGACGTTGGGGCTCGCCAGTCGAACTGGTGGCAGTGGCAGGGCAACATTTTCCGACTTACCGGCCCGCCTACCGAGAAATTTACTACCGCGATCGGGCAACCGGAGGTGGCGCGATTCAAGATGCTTTGACCCACCTGCTCAACGCAGGAGAGTGGTTGGTGGGGCCCATCGAACGAGTTGTTGCCGACGCAGCCCATCAGGTTTTGCCTGGGGTGGAAGTGGAGGATACGGTCCATCTGCTGGCCAGGCAGGGGGCGGTGCTCTCTTCCTACGCCCTCAATCAGCATCAAGGACCCAACGAAAATAGCATTACTGTCATCTGCCTGCATGGGACGGTCCGTTTCGAATACCATCGCCACCGCTGGCGGTGGTTGACCGATGGAGATTGGCAGGAGCAACCGCAAGTGGAGCTCGAACGTGACACACTCTTTATTCGTCAGGCCGAGTCGTTTCTGGATGCGATTGGTCAGCGAGCCAAACCGCTATGCAGTTTGGAAGAAGGTGTGCAGACCTTGCGTGTCAATCTGGCGGCTCTCGAGTCGGTGGAGCAAAAAAGGTGGGTGGAGGTAAGGTGATGACCGACGAATCCCGGCAGCCGACCGTACAGCAACTACTGGATCTAAGCGGAAAAACCGCCTTGATTACCGGCGCGAGTGGCTATTTGGGCCAGGCGCTGGCCAGCGGACTGGCGGAAGCCGGAGCGAGGGTGATCGCCACCAGTCGCGATGCGGCGCGGGCAGCGACCGCTGCTGCCGCGCTTCCCGATCCGCACTCGGTGAGTCATCTTGGCTTTGTCCTCGATCATCAGGAGCCTGAGTCGATCGATGAATGTCTGGAGCAGATCACTCGGGAAGCCGGCTCGTTGGATATTTTGGTCAACAACGGCCATGAAGGTCTCGCCAACGATTGGACCGATGTCACCAGCGAGCAGTTTACGCGCCAATTGGTCAATGCCAGCGGTTATTTTCAACTGGCACGTGAAGTACGCAATCTGGCCGTCCAGCAGGACCGGCCCGCCAGCATCATCCTGTTGGGTTCGATGTACGGACAAGTCGCCTCTTACCCGGATACTTATCAGGGACTCGTGCCTGCCAGTCCGGTCGCCTATCATGCGCTCAAAGGGGCGATTATTCATATGACCCGACACCTGGCCGTTTACTGGGCACCGGACCGGATACGGGTGAACTGTCTCAGTCCGGGGCCTTTTCCTCCTCCGCGCGTTTCGAGAGAACTGGTAGGCCGTCTCGAAGGCAAATCCCCCATGGGGAGGATGGGAGAACCTCATGAGCTCAAAGGGGCCTTGTTACTGCTGGCCAGCGACGCAGGTAGTTACATTACCGGCCAGAATCTGGTGGTCGATGGCGGTTGGACCGCATGGTAGGGAGGGGAGGGGGCAGCCCTGCGGGCTTAAGGATCAACCGGTAAATAACTTCCCCATTTCTGGTTAGGTATTTTGGATTCCCTTCGTACTCGTACTCAGCGAAGCGGTACTCGTACTCGACGACCGTATGATACCCGGCATGCGATTCGAGTACGAGTACCGCCGCAAGCGGCTGAGTACGAGTACGAAGGTTGTATTACCAGAATATCACGATTTACCAAAGTTTATTCTTGAACGTTCCCTACAGAATACCGGATAGTTATTTATCGGCCAACACTATATGCGCCTTGCCCCGTCACTCCGCAAGGTCTCGGGAACCTGCCGCAGGGCCTCCTCGGGCAGCACGAACGAGTCGCCGATCAAGGCCGCGTCGTCACCCGTGAGCTGCGGATAGCGAATGCCCGGCAGGAGGGCGACGGCAAAAACTTCGCGGATATTTCCGGCGAATTTTAGGAACGCCAAGATCTGGCCGCGATCGATATCGACCACCCAGACACCGCACCTCCTCCAGGAATGAGTCTCGGGGCTCCTCAAAAATAACCGGTTCCATGATCACGCAGGCGGTCTCCATGTCCAGCTTGTCGGCCAGCGAGTCGATGTCGTTGTAGGCGAACCGTTCGGTAAGCGCGGCGACCGCCGGCGGCACACCCCCGCGGCGCGGGGTGACGCCAATGTACCAGTCGTGCCAGCCATGGTAGCCGCAGCAGAGCACCTTGTCGCGGCCGGTGAAGGCGCGGGCCAGGCGGACCGCAGCGCTGGTCACGTCGGCTCCCGTCTTGCTGAAGCGGACCATTTCGGCCCCCGGGACGATTTGCCGCACCAACTCGGCCACTTCCACTTCCAGCGGATGCATCAGCGAAAAATTGATCACTTGCCGGAGCTGCGCCTCGATCGCCCGGTCGACCGTCTGGTGGCGGTAGCCAAGCGCCAGCGTGCCTACGCCCATGATCAGGTCAATATATACTCATTCCCGTCGACATCCCACGCGTGGCAGCCCTGGCCCCGCTGGAGATATTTGGGCGCGACTCCATTCACGAACTGCGTGGGGCTCTTGGCCAGCGTCTGGGTGGCCGAAGGGATCAGGCCCAAGGCGCGTGCATACCACTGGTTCGATTGTTCGATCACGGGGTATCGGTTTTCACCGTGCATACGATTTTCCGGTCGGCGGCCTCGTCAGTATGGCTCACCCGCGAAAGGAACGGCCCAAATCACCGGCTTCAGCCGTTGGCACTCACATTGAGCCGTAGGCGCTAGCCTCGGGTGGCCTTGGTGACGGGCGTGAACCCGACAAACACGGCGTTCACGCAATACCCGTGCCCTAGCTGGCCAGATTCAGTCCCAGCCCAAACTTGGCAAAGGCCAGATCGAGATCCTCGATGCCTACCACCCCGTCGCCGTCAAGATCCCCGTCAGCGCGGGTCGCGCCGGTCATGCCAAAGTTGTCATTGATGACCTGAATGTCGTCATCGTCCACTTCGAAGTTGCCATCCAAATCGGCAAGAATCCACACCTCTTGCCAATTGAGGTTGAAGTTGGTGGCGATGTCGTCTAAATCGAGGCCGTTAATCGAGCCATCGCCGTTGAAATCGGCGTTGATATACTGGTCAGTAATCATATTGAAATGCGCAGCTAGGATGTCCAAGTCGAGTCCGTCTACCTTGAGATCCAGATTGGCGTCGCCCGGCATTACTGTGAAGATGAAATCGAGCGATCCGCCTGGTTGGCCGTCACCAGAGGAGAACTCGCTGATAGCAAGGTTCACGGTCGACAATTCCCTCGGATTGGTCCAATCGCCATCGAGGGGAACGTCGTCCATATCAGTGACGGTGTCAGCGACCGACAGAACGTATTGATCGCCCAGCAGTTCCCAGCCCTCGAAACGACATTTGACAGTTCGTGTCGTCGACTCATATTCGAAAGATTCCTGAACAGGAACCGGTTTATTTGCCGTTCGCAGGCCGAGAATTTCAATGTCATCCACGGTGATATGCACGTCCTGGCTGAAGACGACCTCAATCGTGTCCATACCACCGACCGGGACGGTTCTCAACTGGTCACCAGACCCGGTCACCGGACCATCATGGGGATCTTCTGCATCGGCGAATGAATACGGATCATGAATATTCAGAGAACTGCTGAAGACAATATCAACCACGGTTGGGGCATAATTGCCATACTCAACGGAACCAATATCGATACGCGGGTTGAAATCGCCATTATCAATCCCGTCAAGCACCCGATCAAAGGGGGCGCCCCGTTGGTCGTAGCCTGGGATTCTATTCAGGTTTGCCACAGCGTTCGGATCGCCGGCATCAATCACAGCACTCGTCGATTCGGGCATATGAGTCTTGGTCAGAGGCCGCCGTTGAATAATAGCGGCATCAGGCCGGGGTCGTTGTCGGTGTCACGTATGTTTCCGTTAGTTTCATCTAGCGGAAATATCCCGTTCGTGGGACCGACAAGATTGTATTTGGAACCGGCTACGTTAATCGTTCCGACAACATTGTTCGCGGCACTGCTGCTGGCTGCCTCCACTCGGTTGCCCGAGGCAATCGTATGCTTAAGCGTCGTGGTAAACAAGTTAGGGATATCACCAGGGGTGAACAGTCCACCCCCAATGGGAGAGTCGTTATCGGTGATGGTGAGATGGTCCAAATTCGCGGCCATGGGGTGGTTGCTTTCGAAATGGCCAATCCAGAGGCCGCCTCCTTGGCCGAGGTCAAGGTTGGTATTTGGTGCATGGTTACCAGAAACCGTGCTGTTGAGCCCGTTGAAGGTGCCCCCATACTTTGAACTGACCCAAACTCCGCCTCCTTGGCCGATCGTGGCGGTGTTCCCCGAGACCGTGCTGTTTTTCAGGTTAAACACGGCCCCATCGTTGTTCACATCGTTTCCGTCCATGGCCACGTAAATGCCGCCGCCGCTTCCTCCAGCGCCTTGATTTCCATCATTGATATCGTTTCCAAAAGCCGTATTGTCACGAATGGTACTTTGATCGATAGTAAGCTCGAAGGTCGTTATTACATTGGGGCCGGATTTTTGTTGCACATAAACTCCGCCTCCGGAATCCTCGGCGGTATTTTGGAAAATTTCCGTTCGTATGATTTGAACCGATACGAATGAGTTCACTGGAGAAGAGACATTGACGGAAAGCCCGCCCCCATTACCTTCTTTCGACGACGAAGAATCCCCATCATCCGCCGCATGGTTATTCTTGATGACCGAGTCGCGAATGGTCAGCATGGCGCTGGCACCGTCCTCCAAGGTTGGCGCATAGGAAACACCACCTCCAGTAGCTTCGAATAGATCATCTCCCTTGGAATCACCACCGGTAATGGTGAGTCCGGCCAAAGTGACTTGGTCTTCATCCTGGGAACGCGTTGAGGTGGCAATGACAAATACACTGGTGCCATCGCCATTGTCCAAATCTGGTGTAGGATCATTGCCCGAGGCATTGCCCTAAGCGTCGATGGTCAGGCCGTTGGGCAGCATCGTGGCATCAATCGTGACCGAATTGGTGATTGTGAGTGCTTCACGGAAGAGGAGTTGATTTGCAGTCCAATCCTTGCCTAATGTGATCGTTTGGCCGTCGAGCGAGGGGTCGAAGATGATCCGGTCGTTCTGGCCGAGGTTGCCGTTGATCAATGCGAGATCGTTTGGCGGAGCAATGCCCTCGTTAACGTATGTGATGGCTTCGCGAAGAGTTATTTCGCCATCATCTACTGGGCTGGCCGCGTCACTGGCAAGAGTAACGGGAATTGTCGCGAGGAGCCGACGATCTTCGAGATATTCCAAGCCACGGCCGATTTGACGGGACGAGCGCGTCCGACGTGGCACCTTGGTAAGTCTTGCTTGACGAGAGGTAAATGGAAATCGCATAACTGTCTTCCTTGCAAATCGGATATGGATTGAAAAATTGAATGGAGAACTGAGGCTAACCGTCGCGTCGTCGCAGTCCAAAACACGCAGTCATAGCCCCGCCTAACAAGATGAGCAGTAGGGTACTTGGTTCTGGTATGCTGGCGACGCGGATGCCTATTCGAGATTGATTCGCATGAACAAAAGCGCTGTTTCGAAAGGCAGACGAAAAGGCAGTAGCGTTTATTGTAAATATCCACGACCCACCACTCACGCCACGATTTGCCACTGCGTTATCATTCATCAGGTCAGCCGAAGTTTCTTCCCAATCTGAAACATTCCCCGCCATTCCCACGAGGCCGAATAGATTCTCGCCCCCCGCCAATTGCACATCGGCCGGCCCATCCTGGTTGTAGACGGCCGTACCGGGATCGGTGCTGCTGGCGACTGCGATTGGCGGATCGTCGCTGCCGTAGGGGTAGAGCCAATAGCGGTCATTCACCGGATCGTAGTACGCCGCCTTGTGCCATTCGTCGGCGCTGGGCATAAAGTACCGCGCCCGCGTGTTGCGAAACGGGTTGTCGGGGTCGTACCCGACGTCGCCTGGCGCCCAAAGTTGAAACTGGTTTTGCGCATCAAACTTGTACGCCGCCGGGTCTCCCTGCTCTTCGTTCAACCAGTTCACAAACCGCGCCGCGTCGAACCAACTCAGCCCCGTCGCCGGTTTCTGTGGACCACGCTCGACATCGACATTGAGGCCAAGCGGCTGGCCGGCGGATGCGGAGAGTACATTGGCCTTGGCGATGATCTCTTCGGAGATTTCGTACTTGGCCATGCGGTAGACGTAATCGACGGACCCGCTGGGCAGTGGAGCGCTGGTAGGATGCGGCACGACCGTATCGGCCACGTTCCCAGGCTCGCCGATCGTGACAAACTCGATCTCGAAAAGGTTCTCGCCACTGCCAAAAAGGTCGGCTCTGGCAACTGGAATGGCGGATGTGGCCGCCCAGCATAGGCTGGCAACGGCCAACAAGAACAAGGAAACCACGGAAAGGGTCCGATGTGGGCAAGAATTCATCGCTTACGCTCCTTTTTGCTACCCTGGGTTCAAAATACCATGGGGGGGGGGGGGGCATGTCAAGTCTTTATTTTACACCACCCCAACATTTCTCGCCTTGAAAAAGGACAGGCGATGCGTTTTTCGTGTCCGGCGGTGAAAATCGAAAACAGGATCTGCCCCTTGGAAATGCCTCTAGCTGGCTAATCAATGAGTATGGAAACCTTTCCGAGAATGCGAGTCTGGCTTCAGTCA
>JAJRWS010000336.1 GCA_024276705.1 Planctomycetota bacterium
CATCCGGTTGAAACATCCATTGCACAAGTGCGGCACGCACTCGATAGCCGCGCAACTCGAAAATTCCTGTAGCCCCTTGCCCGACATTAACTTTCGCGGTCATTCCCGAGTATCCACGCCGGCTAGCAGTGATGTTCAAAATGCCCTCGGGAAGTTCCGTCAAGGAAAATCGACCTTGCCCATCGGTAAAGGTTCCCGCATCACCATTGACGGCAACCAGAATTCCGTCCAGGTTCGGACTGCCTTCAAGCCAAACCGTGCCGTGGATCGTCCCGCTGGACACAGCCTGGACAGGATCAAGGACAATATCGTCCCAAATGAGAATCTGGTCGTTGAGTAGGATTGTCCGTCGTCGGAACTGATCGTAGCCGGAAGCCATAACGCGAAGTTCGACTGCATTACCGTGAATGTTGAAGTAGAGGTCGGTTCCGCCTTCGGCGATTCGGCCGGGGCGATATCCTCCGCGACGGGGACCGAGGCTGTGAACCTCTGTCCGCGCCTTCACAATCTTCCCATTCGCGGATCGCACGCGATAAACAATAGCACCATCGTTGAGATGCTTCTCGGTAGCGAGGTCGCGCTCGGCCTGTTCGACCAGGGGCAAAAGGTGTTCGGGAATCTTAATCTGATTCCGCGACAACGGCTTCCCATGCTCATTCAAGATATAGCGATACGACGTCCCCGAAGCTGCTGAGGCTGGCTTGGGTGCGGCTCGCATCGGCGGGCTCATCGCGAAAAGAAACGGAACCGCCAGTCCGAGGTGAACCCATTGCCGCGTGGCCGAGTCGATGGGACGGGATATTGGATCGCTCATGGATTCCTCCACATCAAATGTGAACTGCCCGCATTGTATCTATAATGACAGAAATTCAAATACGAAGTTAGGGCCTGGTGGCCCAAATGCCGTGCTGAGTGCATTTCGGATCGTTCTTTCGTTGCGTGCCAAACAAAAGGCCCACCTGAGCTTGACTCAGATGGGCCTCGTCCTAATTGCCACCGTAGGTAGCACGTCTGCTACCCTACGGCAGCCAATGTCTTTCACTTGTGTTCAATGGATCACCTCCTTCATAAATCGGGAACGCCCGACCACCTTGATGTCTGTGAACTCGCATCAAAGGGTCGGCCTGACCTGCCCCGCAGGCCGTCACCCACAAGCCGCACCAATCCAGCTATAACCGGTATGTAGCCAGTTAGGTGGTGAAGCAATTAACCTGGTCACTTTGTCGCCCAATTTCGACTAGGTACCAAACCAACCCGACTCCACATCTGCAGTATAGCAAGGTAGGCAACCCAATTTCAATAAAAAAATTATTTGATTTGGGACGTGCGAAACTACGGGCGTACAAGTTCAAACCACATCGTTATGATTCATATTAAAAATCGCGGGCACACACCCGAAAGTGCCCCTAGAATCCCGCTTGGGCATTGGTAGTATTGGTCGGGCTGGTTTTACCGGACGTGTTGCTTGCGGGTATCAAGTACCGGGTACAGCGGGTCTACGTCTTCACTATCCTGTGTTGCGTCGTTGTTGGTTTGCGTCGTATGTAACTTATACGGGAATCGTGGCCTTGGCATTTGTTCATCATCTTCAATTCATTCGGCGGTACGTTCGTGATCCCAAAGTGGTTGGCGCGGTGGCGCCTAGCTCGCGGGCTTTGGCTGTGGCGCTGAGTCGTCATTATAAAAACAGTGACAAACCAGCGACGGTCTTGGAGGTAGGCGCTGGCACGGGTCCTGTCACTCGATACCTGGGCACCATATTGGGCGATGCTGACTCGCTGGATATTTGCGAAGTACAGCCTTCATTTGTAAAAATTCTGCAGCACGACGTGGTGAGCAGCCAGGCTTTTGGGCCTGCGGTCAAGGCTGGACGCGTGAATATCATCGCCAAGCCGGTGCAACAGTTGACTGATGAAAACCGCTACGATTTCATCATTTCAGGGCTGCCATTTACGGCGTTTGACCTTAGTGACGTTCGCGACATTTTTGACGTCATTCGCAGAGTCCTGAAGCCTGGTGGTGTATTTAGCTACTTCGAGTATGTCGGACTGCGCAAAATCTCGCGCAATTGCTCGCTTGGAAAAAAGCGAAGCCAAATTCGAGGCGTGTCCAGTTTTCTAAACCGGCTGATCCGCGAACATCAATTCGATCGCGAAATGGTGGTCAAAAACTTCCCCCCTGCTTACGCAAGACACCTGCGATTCGATAGCTAGACCATCGAACACTCTAAAATAGTGCGCGATAGCGAAGCGTTGCATGCTCTCCCCCCTTACCAAGGGGGGACTAAGGGGGGTCACTGACGAGACACACATGTTTCACTTTATCACCGTTAACACTCGCAACGCAATGAGCGTTTCGGTTATTGAGAATCTGATAGTTATAAGAATCCTCAACACCGCGCGAGCTAAAGCACGCGGCTCAGGGGAGCAAGGGTTACAATAACCACCTCAGGGGAGTAAGTCTTGGAATTACTGCAGCCGTTTTATTACAGTCGTTCAGTGGCGACGAGATCGTCGTAGGTTTCTCGGCGTCGAATCAGTGACACTTCACTGCCGTCTACCAATACCTCCGCTGCCCTAGGCCTGGAGTTGTATTGACTGCTCATCACCATGCCATACGCTCCAGCGGAAAACACCGAGACCAGATCGCCTCGACTCATCGGTGGCAACCAACGATCCTTGGCCAAGAAATCGCCGCTTTCACAAACCGGACCAACGACGTCAACCAACACAGTGCCATCGAGATGCAGTGACGCGCTTCGAGCAGTGGGCACCAACTGACCACTTGGTTCTACCGGCCAAGCGAAGTGAAACGACTCGTACAAGGCAGGCCTAATGAGTTCTGTCATGGCTGCGTCCACGATGACGAACTGCTTGTCACCAGACGCCTTGGTATACAACGTTCTACAGAGCAAGACGCCAGCGTTGGCCGCGGTCGATCTGCCAGGTTCCAGTAAGACTTGCAGATTTCGCTCGCTAAACAGAGGCAGGAGCTTCTGAGCATCATCCGTTGCTGGCGGCGCTTCGTCCGCGTCGAAGGGCTCACCATCTCGACCGCCCA
>JAJRWS010000337.1 GCA_024276705.1 Planctomycetota bacterium
ATTCTGGACTTTTATTACATGCCGGAACGGGCTCACTTGGAAGTGAAAGAAGGGGATATCATCACTCCCGGCAAGCTCATTGCCAAGACCCCCCGCGAAGCGTCGGGAACTCAGGACATCACCGGTGGTCTGCCTCGGGTGACGGAGATATTTGAAGCACGCAAGCCGAAGGATCCGTCGGTGATCGCTGAAATCGACGGTGAAGTCGAGCTTCTCAGCGAAAGGAAACGAGGGAAACGGGCGATTGTGGTTCGCAGTGAGGCAGGCATTGAGCGCGAGCATTTGGTGGCCCATAACAAGCACCTGCGAGTTCACTCAGGCGATTTGGTGCGGGCCGGAGATTCGTTGGTGGATGGCCCCTTGGTGCCCCACGATATATTGCGCATCTCTGGCGAAGAAGCCGTGCAGCAATATTTGACTCGCGAAATTCAGAATGTCTATCGCAGCCAGCGGGTGGAAATCAACGATAAGCACATCGAGATTATTGTCTCGCAAATGCTCCGCAAGGTGCAAGTGGAGACCCCAGGAGACACGGACCTTTTGCCGGGCAGCATGCTGGATAAGACGGAGTTTCGTCATGCTAACGAGGTGGTGTCGAATTGCGTAAAAATCACCGAACAGGGAGATAGTGAGTTCATTCTGGGGACCATTGTCCCCAAAGATGCTCTGGAGCAAGCAAATGCCCAGATTGAAGCCTCGGGTGGCGACCTGGCGAAAGGCACCAAACCGAAAAAAGCCACCGCAGCCACTCAGTTGCTGGGCATTACCAAGGCATCGGTGCAGAGTTCCAGTTTCATCTCGGCAGCCAGTTTCCAGGAAACGACCAAAGTGCTCACGGAAGCGGCTCTAGGCGGCCGTACGGATGCTCTGGTAGGACTGAAGGAGAATGTAATTTTGGGCCATCTCATCCCTGCCGGTACCGGGTTTCATACAACGCATGAAGCGGAAGTGCGAATTCATCCCGAGGCACTGGAAGAATTGGCAGCTGAGAAAGAGCGTGTCTTGGAGAGATCGTTCCCCTTGTTGGAATCGGCCTTGCAGGCAGGGGCCGGGGGTGGGAGTGGCGAAAGTGGTTCCGTGGCGACTCCTCCAGTTCAAGGTATTCCCAGTGGGTTGGACGCATTGTTGGGCGATGTTCCCGTGGAGCCAGTTGCCGCGAAACCACCCTCCGACAGCGATCATTCTGCCGCTGCGGCCGAGCAAGAAAACGCCGAGCAAGAAAACGTGCTCCCCACTTCCTCGGAGCAGGTGAGCCCTGCCATGCAGCCTGGCTCGGATGAGCAATCGGAGCTGGATGATAGCGCAGCACTTGCCGATCCCAGCCCCTTGGATCTCAGTCCCTCGGATCCCAGTCCCTCGGGAGGAGTGGAGGGCGATATCAACTCGGCGACCCCGGATGGCGAGACCCCCAGCGACATGGATCTCGAAAGTTGATTCCTCTGAGGTTGACACGATACCACAAAGCTATAGATTGAGTGGTTCACGTTACATTTTGATTCGTAAGCTAGGAAAGTGGCCCGATGCCCACCATCAACCAATTGGTACGTAAAAACCGCAAGGCCAAGCGAAAATTCAGCAAGGCACCAGTGCTCGACCGTTGTCCGCAGAAGCGAGGTGTCTGTTTGCAGGTTCGCACCATGACCCCGAAGAAGCCGAATTCCGCTTTGCGTAAGATCACCAGGGTGCGTTTGTCCAATGGCAAGGAAGTAACGGTCTACATTCCAGGTGAAGGCCATACGTTGCAGGAACATAGCATCGTACTGGTGCGTGGTGGCCGAGTTCGAGACTTGCCAGGAGTACGTTATCAGGTTGTCCGTGGAGCCCTCGACACCTTGGGGGTCGAGGGCCGTAAACAGTCGCGTAGTCGTTATGGAGCTAAAAAGCCGTAATGGCGAGCATGGTTCTGGCCGAGCTTTGCTTTTTGGGTTGACTCAGCAACAGGTACTAGCCACTTAATCAATTACCTAAACGTAACCAACAGTAGATGCTATCATGGGTCGAATCACCGCCAGTCGCAAGCAGCTTAAACCAGATCCTGTTCACGGATCGATTTTGGCGAGCAAGTTTATCAATTGCCTGATGTGGGATGGTAAAAAAAGTACCGCCAGGCAGATATTTTATGAAGCCTTGGAGATTATTCGAGAGAGGGTTTCCGATCAGGAGCCCATCGATATTTTTACTCAGGCTGTTGAAAACGTGAAGCCTGCTATTGAAGTACGTTCCAAGAGAGTCGGTGGTGCCGCCTACCAGGTGCCGATGCAGGTGAACCGAACACGACAGCAGTCGCTGGCGATACGCTGGTTGCTGTTGGCGGTCCGCGATAAAAAAGGGCGGCCAACCAAGCAGAAGCTGGCGGATGAGTTGGTGGCCGCTTTCAATCGTGAGGGTACTGCCATGACTCGTCGCGAGAATGTCCATCGTATGGCCGATGCCAATAAGGCGTTTGCCCATTTCGGTTGGTAGCAGCGATCTCGGGTAGGGGGATCTCGGGTAGGGGGATCTCGGGCCAGAGTCTCGCCTTATTATATCAGGTGGTTCTCTGTGCGCGGGGGATGAGATTACCTGAGACGGCCTCTCCGTGCCCACGGGTTCTCGATGCCCACGGGTTCTCGATGCCCACGGGCCGTTTTGTGCGCGGAATAGGGGGTTGGTTTCGCCAGCCGTTGATCGCATGTCTACCCAACTAAAAAACCTGCGTAATCTGGGTATTATTGCCCACATCGATGCCGGCAAAACGACCGTCACCGAGCGGATGTTGTTTGTCAGTGGGGTGAAGCATCGGGCTGGTGAGGTGGACAAGGGGACAACGACCACCGATGACGACGTTGAGGAGGAAGAGCGGGGAATTACGATTTATTCGGCATGCGTTCAATTCCCCTGGAAAGTGACGGAAATCAATCTGATCGATACGCCTGGCCATGTCGATTTTACGGCGGAAGTCGAACGCAGCATGCGGGTGCTGGATGGCGCGGTGATTGTCTTTAGTGCGCGTGAAGGAGTTGAAGCACAAAGCGAGACGGTTTGGCATCAGGCCGATAAGTACCATGTGCCCCGTTTGGTATTGATCAATAAAATGGATCGTGAAGGGGCCGATTTCACGGCCGCATTGAACGAAATCAGTGAGCGTCTGGATGCTCGACCGGTTCCTCTTCAGATTCCGGTGGGCCAGGGGCCGGCTCATGTCGACGATCCATTTCGCGGGATTATCGATCTGATTTCCCGGCGATTGCTTACCTTTCCTGACGGCAAACAAGGCCGTGAAGTTGTCTCGCAGCCGATTCCCGGGGAATGGGTGGCCGAAGCGGATAGGTGGCGAGATCGGTTGTTGGAGGAGTTGTACGATTTCAGCAACGATTTGATGGAATTAGCCCTTACGGAACAACCGATTCCAGCCGACTTAGTCCATCGTGTTGTGCGTGAGGCGACCGTGCACCAGCAGATCCAGCCGGTCTTTTGCGGTTCGGCCTTGCATGGGGTTGGCATTCAGCCGCTTTTGGACGGAGTTGCGGACTATTTGCCGAACCCGCTCGATCGTCCTCCCGTGGAAGGTGTCGTTCCAGCCAGTGGCGGTGGGAAGGGGAAAACGTCGGGCAAATCGAGGTCCAAGAGCAAGAAGCCTGAAGCGGAAGCCAAGGTCGTACGCAAGCCGGACTCAAGTGGTCCGTTTTGCGGCCTGGTGTTCAAAATCCAACCATTCAAGACGGGCGACTTGTATTGGGTACGTGTCTATTCCGGGACGCTCAAGCCCAATAGTAGGGTGCTCAACGCAGGCAAGGGCAAGAAGGAAAACGTAGCCCAGTTGTGGCGCATTCACTCCACTAAAAAAGATGAACAAATCGATAGTGCCCGGGCTGGCGATATAGTCGGAATCATCGGGTTGCGTGATTCAGTTACGGGCGACACGCTTTGCGATACTCGGCACCCGATTCTGCTCGAATCGATTGAGTTTCCCGAAACGGTCGTTTCGATGGCGATTGAGCCGGAAAACTCGACGGAAAAGAAGAAACTGGCGGATGCACTCGACATGCTCCGAAAACAGGACCCGACCTTTACCGCGAACGAAAGCGAAGAAACGGGTCAAACGTTGATTAGTGGCATGGGCGAATTGCATCTTGAAGTCATTCAGCATCGTTTGCGTCGTGATTTCAAGTTGAACGTCAAAGTTCATCAGCCCCGGGTGAGCTATCGAGAGACGATAGGCAGCCCGGTGGAGATCTCGGGTGAATGTAATCGGCTGCTGGGAGGTGTGCAGCATGTGGCCAAAGTGACCCTGCGGCTGGAACCATGGGACAGTAAGTCCGGGGGGGTGTTGATTGCCAATGCGACTCGTTTTGATGACCGGGGCAGTCTTCCTGGTGAATGGTTGGAAGTGGTACTGGAGGAACTTGAAAATGCAGGGCAAGGTGGGGGTGTGTATGGTTTCCCGCTGATGCGGATCAAGGCGACGTTTCTGGGCGGTGAAGTGCATGAAACCGATTCGTCGGAAATTGCTTTTCGGATGGCTACCGCCCAGGCATTCGACAGCGGTCTCCGGAAGGCGGGGACGGTGATCCTGGAGCCGATTATGCGTCTTCAAATCAGTACTCCGCCCAAATACGTGGGCGATTTGGTGGGCGACTTGCAGCAGCGCCGCGCGATCATCCACCAGCAGGAAGTTCGTGGTAACAGGACGGTGTTGCATGCCGAAGCGCCGCTGGACAAGCTGTTTGGCTATTCCAGTGCGATGCGATCGCTGAGCCAGGGGCGGGCCAGTTGTTCCATGGAGCCAAGTTCCTATGGGCCGGCACCTGACGAGGTGCAGGCGAAGTTTCAATAAACTTGCCAGAAATGGTTTTTGGCCCGTTGACACAGGGGGTCAGTGGCCGTAGAATCTGCGGTTCGCCATCTTTTGGGGTGGCCTGTGTTGATCTTTGAAACTTTGATTCCAGGGCTGGTTTTCCCTTGTCGTTGGGCACGCCATTGGGGGTCTCCCCTTGATGGTAGCCTCCTGTTGTTGGGTTGGTTAGGGTGCGGAGCTGTCGATTTAGATTTGCATGGTCCAAGAGTGGCTTTCCAGAAGCGACTTTCCAGAAGTGATTTGAGTTAAAGGGGGTAGCTAGCGTGGCAGCGTCTCAAGAGGTGATACGTATTCGTATGGAAGCCTACGATCATTCGGTTCTGGATCAAAGTGCGGCGGAAATTGTCGATACGGCCAAGCGGACCAATTCGGTCGTTCATGGCCCGATTCCACTGCCGACTCGGATTGAGCGTTATACGGTGCTTTCGGGGCCGCATGTCAATAAAAAGGCTCGCCATCAGTTCGAGATACGGACGCATAAGCGATTGATCGATATCGTCCAGGCCACGGCCAAGACGATTGAGGCTTTGAATAAGCTTAGTTTGCCTGCGGGTGTGGATATTAAAATCAAGGCAACAACGGGTTGATTCGCTGGAAAATGTTGCGGATTTGTTTTTGGATTCAAGTTAGGTTGATATAGAAATATTTATGTAATGGAAGCTGCGCGGGTAAGCCAGGGTTGGCCCTGTGTCTCCTGCGTCGCGGCAAGTCTTTGGGAAAATCGATGGCAGGCAATAGCAAGGTCGTAGGGATATTGGGTCGCAAGGTCGGGATGACGCAAGTCTACGACGATGCGGGTCGCGTCGTGCCGGTGACGGTAGTCGAGGCGGGTCCGTGCGACGTTTTGCAGGTGCGGACAGTGGCTCGTGATGGTTACGAGGCTGTGCAGATAGGCTATCTAGATAAGCCCAGAAGGCTTGCGAGTCGCTCTCAGAGAGGGCAGGTTGCCAGGCTCGACAGCAAGCGTTCCAGGGGTCGTGCCTCGGGCGGTGTCGTGCCGGCTGCGCGGGCAGATTGCGAGCCAAAGCGATTTGTGCGTGAAGTGCGTGGCTCCGTGGGCGATCTGGAAGTCGGTTCTCGTGTGGATGTAGGTGCCTTTGAGGGCATTTCTCACGTCGATGTGGTCGCTACGAGTAAAGGTCGAGGCTTTTCTGGGGCCATGAAGCGGCATAATTTCTCCGGGCAGCGTGCCACGCATGGCGTAAAAAAGTGCCATCGGCATCTCGGCGGTACAGGCTGCAGTGCCTATCCTAGCCGCCTGTTCAAGGGCGTGCGGATGCCTGGTCAATATGGGGCCAGACAGTCTACGATGCGTAATCAAAAGTTGGTCCGCATCGATGTCGAGAGGAATCTGCTACTTATCTGTGGTGCGGTCCCAGGGCCGAATGGTGGTTTTGTCGTTGTGAAGGAAACAAACAAGTTGTAGTCGCGTTTGCCTGGTGGGTAGACTTGCGTCTGGTGGTGAAAAATGAGGGATGCAGTTCCTTCGTAATGCGAGGGCTTCGGGATTCGGGGCCACGTGAAGCTGTGCTAGGTGAGCCATGCCAAAATTGACCGTACATGATGCCAAGGGGAAGAAGGTTGGTACCTACACGATTGAGCCAACCGACCTGGTTCCCCGAATTAATAAGCAGTTATTGCACGATGCTGTGGTGATGTATCAGGCGAACCTGAGGCAGGGGTCTCATAAGACCAAAACTCGTGCCGAGGTATCGGGTTCCACGAAGAAGTTGTATCGCCAGAAGGGGACTGGAAATGCGCGTGCTGGTTCTCGGCGAGCGGGAAATCGGCGGGCAGGTGGTCATATTCATGCCGTGCGTAATCGAGATTATTCCTATTCGCTGCCACGTAAAGCGCTCCGGTTGGCGACTCGAATGGCATTGGCGTCGAAGATTCGTGATGGCGAATTGGTGGTGATCGATAAGTTGGAGTTTAGTGAACCCAAGACTCGTGAGATGGCTGGTATTCTGCAGACCTTGGGGTGTGCTGGGGAGTCGATGATGATTGCCACGGCAGGCTACTGTCCCAATGTGTATAAAAGTGCCAGGAATATCCGCCAGGTGGTGGTTTTGCCGGCTGCTGAATTGAATGCTCTGAGTTTGCTGTCGACGAGGCGGTTGCTGGCAACGCCAGAGGCGTTGGATTGGTTGAAGGGCCGCGCCAATGCGAAGAAGGCTGTCGGGGACTGAGATTGGGGATTGGGTTGTGGATTTCTGGTTGTGCGTCGTCCGCTGGTGGCGGACAGTGTGAAAAGTTGATACAGAACCATTTTGGGGCTTGCAGACATGTCGAGGCATATACCGCAAAAAACCAGTTTGAACCTGGAGTCCCATCAGGTGATTGTTCGGCCCTTACTTACCGAAAAGGGGATGCATCGCGCGACGCGATGTAATGCCTATGCATTCGAGGTCAGCCGGCTGGCTACGAAGCTCGACGTGCGCCGGGCCGTGGAAGAATTGTTTGAAGTGAAGGTATTGAAGGTGCATACCCAGAATCGTAAAGGCAAGCCTCGCAGGACCAAGATGCGATTTGGCTATACCAAGGATTGGAAAAAAGCGATTGTCACGCTCGATGCGGAGCACAGGATTGATTTCTTCTAGATGGCGGTCGGTTATTCGTACCGTGAATGATTACTGCGTTGGGTTGAAAATAGTGGGCAGATGAAATGGGAATTAAGAAATACAAACCGACCACCCCGGGGCGACGAGGAGCCACGGTCAGTGATTTTGCCGAGCTGACTCCGGGTGCCAGGCCGGAAAAAAGCCTTTTGCGGCCCATGGTCAAGACCGGAGGTCGCAACAATCAAGGGAAAATCACTACTCGGCATCGAGGTGGAGGGCATAAGCGCCGTTATCGGTTGATCGATTTTCGGAGGAACAAAGACGGTATTCCCGCGAAAGTCGATTCGGTCCAGTACGACCCCAATCGTACGGCTCGGATAGCCTTGTTGCACTATGCGGATGGGGAGAAAAGGTACATTGTGGCTCCGGCCGGTTTGAGTGCGGGGGATTCGGTGATGAGTGGTCCCGACGCGCCGGCCACGGTTGGGAATTGTCTGCCACTTAGCAAGATGCCTCTTGGTACGACCGTTCACAATATCGAATTGCAGGCGGGCCGTGGAGGCGTGCTGTGTCGTAGTGCCGGAACCAGTGCGACGTTGATGGCGCGGGAGGCGGATTGGGCGCAGATTTCCTTGCCGAGCGGCGAGATACGCCGGGTTCCTTCGGGGTGCAGGGCGACGATCGGCGCGACGGGGAATTCGGATCATATGGGCGTTGTGCTCGGTAAGGCCGGTCGCAAGCGCTGGATGGGTCGCAGGCCGCATGTGCGAGGTACCGCGATGAATCCGGTGGATCATCCGCATGGTGGTGGCGAGGGTCGTACCAAGGGTGGGCGGCATCCGGTAAGTCCGCAGGGCAAGAGTGCCAAGGGTGGAGCGACACGGCAGCGACGAAAAGCTTCGAATAAGGCCATTGTGCGACGCCGTCGAAGTCGGCGTTACGGGCAGTTGAAATTAGTGAAGTAATTGCAGTGAAGGGCGAGAGTTAGTCATTATGGGACGATCACTTAAAAAGGGGCCGTACATCGACCCGAAGTTGTATCTCAAGGTCGAAAAGCTGGAAGAGACGGGACGTAAGGATCCGATTACGACTTGGGCCCGGGCTTGTACGATTGTGCCTGAGTTTGTCGGGCATACGTTCTTGGTACATAACGGCAAGGTTCACCTGAAAGTGTTTGTTACGGAAGATATGGTGGGGCATAAGTTGGGAGAATTTTCGCCAACCCGCACCTTCCGCGGGCATGGTGGTAAAGGAAAAAGGTAGTGAAGGTTTTGCTATGGCTTACACAGCAGTACATCGACATGCAAGAATTAGCGCTACCAAAGTGCGACCGATTGCCAGTTTAATACGGGGCAAGCGGGTTGACGACGCGTTGGCTATCCTGCGGTACCAGCCCCAGCGGGGTGCACGCATGCTGGAGAAGGTGCTGAAAAGTGCCCTGGGGAATGCCGAAGATTTGAGGGCTGCTAATCTGGGAGGTTTGCGGGTTATTGATGCTCGTGTTGATGGTGGGCCGATGTTCAAGCGTGTCAGGCCGCGAGCGCGGGGCATGGCCCACGTGATCAAGAAGCGTTTTGCGCATATCCGCATATCCATCGAATAGGGGCTAACGGGGTTGAGGCTGGCGAGTAGGGGTGTGGATTGCGGGTTGGGTAGGTCTTTGTGTGGAGTGGAAGTCCGAGTGTTATCGGGTTTCAGGTAAGTAGAATTTTTTGGGAAATCCAAAATGGGCCAAAAAGTCAATCCGATCGGTTTCCGTACGGGCATCATGCTTGGCTGGAAGAGTCGTTGGTATGCTTCGAAGAGGGAGTTTGCCGATTTGCTGATCGAAGACAAAAAAATCCGCGATTACGTGCATAAAAAGTATAAGTTTGCCGGCATTCCCAAAGTGGAGATCGAGCGGACTCGGGATGAAGTCAAGGTGGTGTTGTTTGCTGCCAGGCCGGGGGTGATCATAGGCCGTAAAGGTCAGGAGGTAGAGCATCTTCAGGATGAATTGCAGAGTCTGGTAGGCAGACGCATCAACATCAAGATTGAAGAAATTTCTCGTCCGGAACTGCAGGCCCAATTGGTGGCCGAAGACATCGCGGAGCAGTTGGTGAAGCGAGCCGGGTTCCGACGGACGATGAAGCGAGCGATGGAGCAGACGATGGAGGCGGGGGCCAGAGGGATAAAAATTCAGTTGGCTGGTCGCTTGGGCGGTGCTGAGATGGCTCGTCGTGAAAAGCAGATATCGGGTTCGATTCCGCTCAGTACGTTGCGGGCAAAAATCGATTATGGTTTTGTGGAAGCCAAAACGGCCCAGGGTCATATTGGCGTCCAGGTTTGGGTTAATCAAGGTATGTACGAGGACGAGACCGATGGCGCTGATGCCCAAGAGGGTCAAGCACAGAAAAAGCCAAAGAGGTCGTATAAGAGGTAGTGCTACCCGCGGCAACCGGGTCGTCTTCGGCGAGTTCGGGTTGCAGGCTTTGGAGGGCGGGTGGATTAGCGCTGCGACGATCGAAGCAGGCCGAATTGCTGCGCAACAATATATTCGCGGTGAAGGAAAGCTTTACATACGTATCTTTCCGCACAAATCCATTACTTCCATTCCGTTGGAAACACGGATGGGCAAGGGTAAGGGGGAGCCGGATTATTGGGCGGCTACCGTGAGGCCTGGTACGATCCTGTACGAAATAGGTGGTATTTCCGAGCAGGCTGCCAAGATTTGCTTTGCACGATTGGCCCACAAAATGCCCGTTAAAGTGAGGATGGCGAAGCGGAAGTAGCCGTATTTCATGTTGCGTTACGGCGTGCCTACGCGGCTAGGTAGTATTATTTGCGACGGTGAATTTTGGGGCGAGGGGGATCTCCTGGTGAGTGTCAAGACTCATGGGGAGTGGGTCCCTTGGAGTAATAACTGATGGGTAAAGATAGCGAAAATAGTGCAAGCGGGTTGCGTGAAATGAGTGATGAGCAATTGGGACTCACGCTTAAGGAAGCGGCTGAAAAGTTCTTTCATTTGCGTATTCAGGCGCAGACGGACCGACTGGATGCGCCCAGTGAGCTGAAACGCCAGCGCCGCCTCATTGCTCGGGTCAAGACGATACAAGCTGAAAGGGCCAGGGCTTCCCGGGCCGGGACAGTGTGACAGACCGCAAGGATTCATTCATGCCAAAGAAACAACTGATCGGTGTCGTGACGAGCGACAAGATGAACAAGTCAAGGCGAGTTGAGATCGATCGTCTTGTGAAGCATCCAAAGTATGGAAAGTTCATTCGTCGACGGACTGTCTGCCATGTCCACGACGAGACGAACGAGTCGAGCATGGGGGATACGGTAGAAATCATCGAGTGCCCACCGAAATCGAAGACCAAGCGTTGGGACCTGATGAAAGTGATTTCGCGAAGTAAGCAGGTGGACATTGCCGCCATGCGTGCCGCGGCGAAACAGACGCAAGAACAGGCTGAAGTTTAATTTTTGATGGGAAGAGGGTCCTGCAATGATCCAGATGCAAACACGACTAGCCGTAGCGGACAACACAGGCGCCAAGGTCGTTATGTGTATCAAAGTGCTGGGTGGTAGTCGCCGCCGGTTTGCGCGGATCGGCGATGTTATTGTTTGTAGTGTGAAGAGCGTGATACCTGGCAGTGATATCAAGAAGAAGTCCGTGGTACGTGGAGTGATTGTACGAACCAAGTACCCGGCCCGGCGAAGTGATGGTAGTTATGTGCGGTTTGATTCCAACGCCATTGTGTTGATCGATAAGGATAACAATCCGCGCGGGACGCGCATCTTTGGCGCGGTCGCGAGGGAACTTCGCGAACGCAAGTTTATGAAAATCGTGAGTCTCGCCAACGAGGTGGTTTAGTTCGCGCCGGCAGCATACTGGCAAGGGCTTTCCAGAAAATCGTACGGGCAAATCGTACGGGCAAATCGTACGGGCGAGCCAGACAAGGCGGACGAGATAAGGTGGTGAAAGAGCGATGTTGATTCGCACAGGAGATACCGTCGAAGTGATCACCGGGGCCGATCGAGGTACGCGTAGTCGCGTGATACAGATCGACCGGATCAAGGGCAAGGCTTTGGTGGAAAATGTGAACCGGGTCTATAAGCATGTGCGGCGGAGCCAAAAGCATCCACAGGGTGGACGTTTGAGTAAGGAAATGCCGGTGCAGATTTCCAACCTCATGTACATTTGCCAGTCGTGTGACGCAAAGACGCGATTGGGCGCCCGTTATTTGAGCGACGGTACGAAGGAGCGGTTTTGCAAGAAGTGTGGGAACGGCGCAGGTGAAATTGCGCCACCTCATGCGGCTTACGCAACGACTACTTAGTCGGTGTTTTGGCTAGTCAGTGTTTTGGCTAGTCGGTGTTTTGGGAAGTAACGGTTTTGAGGAATCATTGGAACTGGTGTAAACAGGTAAAAGGTTGTCATTATGGGGGCCCGTCTGCAAGAGCGGTACGAAAAGGAAATTCTTCCCAAGCTGTCGGAGCAGTTGGGAAGGAAGAATCGGCTGTCGCTGCCGCGACTAGAAAAAGTAGTTGTCAGCATGGGAGTAGGTAGCGCCATCGCGGATAAAAAGCATCTGGAAGATGCGCTGTCGGCCATGAGTGAGCTGACTGGGCAAAAGCCGCAGATATGCAAAGCTCGGAAGTCCGTTGCTGGATTTCGGCTTCGGGAGGGAGTTGCCATCGGTTGCATGGTGACGCTTCGTGGTGTTCGTATGTATGAATTTATAGATCGACTGATTTCCTTGGCGCTGCCTCGAGTCCGGGATTTTCGAGGTCTGAACCCAAAATCTTTCGATGGCCATGGGAATTACAGTCTTGGCTTGAGTGAACAGTTGGTATTCCCGGAATTAAATCCTGACAAATACTTGCGTGTGCAGGGAATGAATATTGCGATCTGCTGCTCCAGTCAATCCGATGATGAATCCCGCCAACTTCTGCGGGAAATTGGTATGCCTTTCCGCGTGGACGAGGCAGCGGCTTGAGAGCCGCTGGTTCCCCGCGGGGGCCAAGAGGATGCCAGGTGGCCGGATGTTTGTTGTCTCCGGTCAACTGGGCTAGTGAGAATACAAAGGGCTAGTGAGAATACAAAGGGCTGGTGAGAACACAAGGGGCTGGTGAGAACACAAGGGGCTGCTGAAAACTCAATGGGACCCCGAGAACCCAGTGGATCGTTGAGAACCCAGTGGCCTGTTGAGAACACATTTCAAAAGGAAAGTATTCAAGTGGCGAGTAAATCGAAAATTGCTAAAGCGATCAAGACGCCAAAGTATTCATCTCGCAGTGAGTCGCGGTGCCGAATATGTGGCAGGCCGAGGGCCGTGTATCGCAAATTTGGCATTTGTCGTATTTGTTTTCGGAATCTGGCGGATAAGGGCCTGATTCCGGGAGTCAAGAAAGCCAGTTGGTAGTGGGGTTTTGGCGTTAGGCATGAATCCTCGTTTAGTATTAGGGGAATAAGAACGATATGATGACCGATCCAATTGCCGACATGCTTACTCGCATTCGCAACGCTGTGCGTATTGAGCGAGCCGAGGTGGGTATGCCGCTTTCCAAAGTGAAGCGAGGTGTCGCCGAAGTGCTCAAGCGTGAAGGTTACATCTGGGATTGGCGAGTGGAAGAAATTGTAGGTAAACCGTGCAAGCAGCTTTGCATCGATCTAAAATACGGGCCGAACGGTGAGCGTGTTATTCAGCATATTAAGCGAGTGAGCAAGCCGGGGCGGCGCATCTACAGCAGATCCACGAAGCTGCGGCCGATCCTCAATGGTTTGGGAATTTCGATTATCAGTACAAACCGAGGTGTGGTCAGTGACCGCGAAGCGCGGCAAAAAAATCTCGGGGGCGAAGTGCTCTGCGAACTGTGGTAGCGCGGTAGGGCCTCCAAGAGAGTATTTCCAATCGCGATCACCTGAAAGATTGAGATTGGCAAAGTACGGATTATAAATCGCTAAAGGCTTTCGACATGTCAAGAATTGGAAACAAACCGGTATTGATTCCCGCTGGTGTCAAAGTGGATGTGACCCAACGGGAGGTGACGGTTGAAGGAAAATTGGGCAAGCTTGTCTGGAGCCATCGCCCTGAGGTAGATGTGATCGTCAATAATCGAGAGGATAGCGGCGATCGACAGGATAGTATCGAGGGTTTGTGTGTAACCGTCAAACGCCACGATGACAATCGCGGAAGCCGCGCATTGCATGGCCTGACGCGATCGCTGATCCAGAATATGGTAATCGGTGTTTCTCAAGGTTATGAAAAGCGGCTGGAGATTCATGGAGTTGGTTACCTGGGGGCCATTCAGGGAGATACGTTGCAGTTGAGAGTTGGCTTTGCCAATGAATTGCAGAAGAAGATACCTGCTGGATTGGAGGTTACCTGCCCTGACCAAACGCATGTCGTCATCAAAGGAACCGACAAGCAAAAAGTTGGCCAGTTTGCAGCGGAAGTGAGGGCATTGCGCAAGCCGGAGCCTTACAAGGGCAAAGGCATTCGCTATGAGGGTGAGCATGTTCGTCAAAAGGCTGGTAAGACTGCCAAATAGTGTGAACCCTAGAGAGTATCAGGAACGACAAGAATCATGGAACATTCAAAAACCATCGGCCGCCAGCGACAGAGGCGAGTCTTTCGTGTTAGGAAGCATTTACGCGGCACTTCGGAGAGGCCTCGGCTTAGTGTCCACCGGAGTCACCGCAATATTTCAGTACAGATTATCGATGACCTGGAAGGCAAGACCTTGGTAGCCGCTTCCTCCAATGATAAAGAATTGTCATCGAAGTTGGAGTATGGAGGCAACAAGGAGTCCGCGGAGATCGTGGGACGAATCGTGGCCGAACGGGCCATCCAGGCGGGTATTCAGAGAGTTCGTTTCGACCGGGGGAATTGTAAGTACCATGGTCGAGTTGCGGCATTGGCGGATGCGGCGCGGGGGGCAGGATTGGAATTTTAGCCCTGTCAGGCCAAGCTAAAAAAGATTTGTTTGCATTGCATGTTATTGATTTTATAGGAGTTTCCTAATCGTGGCCTCGGATAACAGAGAAAAACAACGCGGCGAGTTGCTCGAAAAAGTTGTCAAGATCAAACGCTGTTCGGCGGTTGTGAAGGGAGGGCGGCGTTTTAGCTTTGCGGCGATGGTAGTTGTCGGGGATGGCCGCGGCAAGGTCGGGTGGGGCTATGGCAAGGCCAATGAAGTGCCTCCAAGCGTTGAAAAAGCGATGAAGGAAGGAATGCGAAGCCTGGTGGAAGTACCACTGGATGGCGGGACCATTCCGCACCTCGTCAAGGGCCGCTTTGGGGCGGCGAATGTGGTGTTGGTCCCTGCAGGGCCGGGTACTGGTGTGATTGCCGGCGCCGCCGTGCGTGCCGTGTGCGAAGCGGCAGGTATTCACGATATTCTAACGAAAAGTTTTGGTTCCAATAATCCAGTGCCGCTCGTGAAGGCGACCATCGAGGCGTTGCGGCAACTACGTCCTCAGATCGAAGTCGAACGTTTGCGCGGAGTTACCTTGTCATGATCATTAACGACGTCCATCGTGGGATACGCAAAAATAAGAAGCGGCGCCGTATAGGTCGTGGCATTGGTTCGGGCCATGGAAAAACGGCTGGGAGAGGCCATAAGGGTCAAGGATCGCGCGCGGGCTCATCGAACCATCCTACTTTTCAGGGTGGAGCAATGCCGCTGGTGCGCCGTATTCCCAAAAGGGGATTTAATAATCGCTGGGCGCTTCGTGTGGCAGTGGTTAATCTCGGTCAAATTGACAAAGTGTTCGAGGCAGGCGAGGAAGTGACCCTTGATGCCTTGACAGCCAGGAATCTGGCCAAAGGGCACTTCGATTTGCTCAAGGTATTGGGGGATGGTGAGCTTACGAAACAGTTGGATATCGCGGCCCATCGTTTCAGTCGATCCGCGGTTCACAAAATTGAAAAAGCGGGTGGCAAAACCGTCGTATTGCCAGGGAAAACGCCCGTGGAAGTGAAAAAACGTCAACGTCGGGCGGAAAAGCGAGCAGAAAAGCGAGCAGAATGACAGGCGGTCGGAATGGTTTGTTTCGTATTCAATGAGAGTTCGACAGCAGGTAGGGGGTTTGTGGCGGTGGGCCGTGATGGCAAGCGGGGTCTGTTGGCAATGGGGCCTGATAGCCAATGAGGTGGTTGAGTGATCGTGAGCGCTTGGCCCAATGTGTGTAATGAGGCTGGCGAGATTTTCCCCGTTCAGGGAAGAGTGTAAGCCCCACGGGCAGAAAGACGGAAGCGAGTCATGTGGGAAAAAGTACGAGTTGTATGGCAAATCCCCGAGCTGCGCCGCAAGATCGGGCTGACCATGGGGTTGCTCGCAATTTACCGCCTGGGTTTTCAGATTCCTCTGCCGATCATCGATCCGGAAAAAGTTCAAGCTCTCAATAGCCAGTCGGGCGGTCTCACCGATGTACTGCAGCAGGTAGCCGTCTTTAGTGCGAGCCAGTTGACGCAGGTTACCATCTTCGGCCTGGGGATCATGCCTTATATTTCCGCATCGATTATCTTTCAATTGTTGGGTAGCGTTTATCCACCATTAGAGAAGCTGCAAAAAGAAGGTCAGGCGGGGCAGAAAAAGATCAATGAATATACTCGCTATGCAACCGTACTGATTTGCCTGTTGCAAAGTTGGATGTATGTGAATGCGTTCATCGTCAAAATGGACCTGGTCGATGCGGCCTATCTTAATCCCACGACAGGAGCCTTGCCATTTGGTTGGAAAGTCGTGGCCGTCCTGACCATGACGGCGGGAACGGTCTTCCTGATGTGGATCGGCGAGCAGATCGATGAGTTTGGCATTGGTAATGGAATTAGCCTGTTGATCATGGCCGGTATTTTAGCCCGGATGCCTGGTGCGGGTTTCGATTTATTGCAGCAGGTTTCCTTGGAGTTGGGTGGAGGTGGTACCAAGCTCGGAGTGGAGGACTTATTGCTTCTGGCGGCGATGTTTATTGCGGTGGTTGTAGGAGTCGTTTATATCACCCTGGGGCAGCGCCGTATTCCGATGCAAAGCGCGAAACATATTCGTGGCCGGCGAGTGGTTGGCGGTACGCGCCAATACTTGCCGTTGAAAGTGAATCAGGCAGGTGTCATGCCGATCATCTTTGCCAGTAGCCTGTTGATGTTGCCTACCTTGGTGATCAGCCAGTTAGCAGCGATCAATTGGGGCGAAGGATTTTGGCGGAAATTTTTTGATATCACCAATGACATGTTTGCTCGTGGGTCGTACTTCTATGTTTTGCTCTATGTTGTGCTGATCTACTTCTTCTGTTTTTTCTGGACCGCAATTACGTTCAATCCCAAGGATGTCTCGGAAAATTTGAAGAATTATGGCTCATTCATTCCAGGATACAGGCCAGGGAAACGGACGGCGGATTATCTCGAGAAAGTGATGGCTCGAATTACCTATGTCGGCGCGGGTTTTCTGGCCCTGGTAGCAATCATTCCGATGTTGATTTCCGGCTCGCTGGGCGTTTCCTTCATGGTTGCCAGTTTCTACGGTGGTACGGGTCTTTTGATTGCTGTGAGCGTGGCATTTGATCTGGTGCAGAAAATCGATAGCCATTTAGTGATGCGTAATCATACGGGACTACTGGATAAATCCTGACATCAGGAGATTCAGTGGCCCCATGCGTGAGATTGTGACATGTCGGATAGTTGATGATGGGGGCTGCTGGCATGCGGATTGTTTTTATCGGCCCCCCTGGTGCGGGCAAGGGAACCCAAGCAGTTCGGCTAGCGAACCAGTTGCAAGTTCCCCATCTATCCACCGGTGAGATACTCAGGGAAGCTTGCCGGTTGCAGACGGAGATTGGCGCTCAGGCTTGTCAAACGATGGCAGCAGGCGGCCTCGTTTCCGACGAGCTGGTCCAGCAAATGGTGGCGACTCGAATTGAAGAAAAGGATTGCCAGCAAGGGTATATCCTGGATGGATTTCCACGCACCCTGCGGCAGGCGGAGATGTTTGATGCGTTGCTCGCGCAGCGATGCGCCGTGTTGGACGTGGTATTGAATATTCGCGTGGAAGAACATGAATTGCTGAAACGTCTGGCTGGGCGGGGCCGCCAGGATGATGACACCATGGTAATCAAAAATAGGCTTGAGCAATACGAAATCCTGACGCACCCTTTGCTGAGTTATTACCTGGACCGAGGGAAACTGCATGCCGTGGATGGGCATGCCTCTCCGGATCGAGTGCATGCGGAAATACTTCAGATCATGCATCAGGTAAGTGAATCAAAAGGTAACTCATGCTCCAACTGAAGTCGATGCGTGAAATTGGTTTGATGCGTCAAGCGGGATTGGCCGTTTGGAAAGCGCACCAGCTCACCAGCGAAATGATGGAGCCTGGAGTGACCACCGCCCAGATCGATGCGGTGGTGGAAGAGTACTTTCAGAGTATCGGCGCGGAGCCACTCTTCAAAAACTATCCTAATCCCACACGTGGTAAAAGTCCGTTTCCCGCAGTGACCTGTATGTCGATCAATGAAGAGGTCGTGCATGGAATTCCCGGCAATCGACCTTTGGCCGAGGGAGATGTCCTGAGCATCGACACGGGCTGTCGATTGAACGGATGGTGTGGCGATGCGGCACGAACTCATGCTATCGGCCAGATCGATCCGCAGGTTCAGAAGTTGCTGGATGTCACCCAGGGGGTTCTCGATCTGGCCATTGAATTGATGGGAAGTAAGAATTGTTGGAGTGAAGTTGCCATTCAAATGGCCCAATACGTGGGCGACCATGGTTTTTCAACCGTGGAATGCTTTGTGGGACATGGAGTGGGACAGGAGATGCATGAAGATCCGCAAGTCCCCAATTTTTTTAGTCGATCGTTAAGGGGAAGCGGAGATTTTCGGCTCGTTCCTGGGCTGGTAATTGCCGTGGAGCCGATGGTCAACATGGGGACAAAGCGGGTCAAACTCCTGCAGGACCATTGGACCCAGGTGACTGCCGATGGCAAGCCGAGTGCCCATTTCGAGCATACTTTAGCGATTACAGAGGATGGCCCTATCCGCCTGACCGAAGCCCCGACACTGGCCGAAGCGGCCAATTTGGTGGTTTGATGGCTTTCTGGAGGGGGATGTGCCGGGTGAATGGAACGAAAACATGTCAAGAATGCCCAGGAGCCCTTGAACGAATGCCCCGGGTCGGTCTATATTTAGCTGTTTCCCCTTGAGTCGAGGTGTGCCGTGAAAGTTCGGGCCAGTGTAAAGCGGATCTGTGATAAGTGCAAGATTGTTCGCCGTCGTGGCGTGGTGTACGTAGTTTGTAGCAACCCGCGGCATAAACAGCGGCAGGGCTAGTTCGGATTGGGGCTAGTTCGGATTGGGGCTAGTTCGAATTGGGCTAGTTCGAATTGGGGGTTGTGTGTTTCGCCGTGAGATTGGTATTGCTGGAGTAGTTTAATATGCCTCGTTTACTTGGTGTCGATGTTCCGTCCGATCGTCCGACCGTTGTGTCCCTGACCTATCTGTATGGGGTTGGTCACAAAACGGCGCGAGAACTTTGCCACAAAGCAGGTATCGATCCCACCGTACGAGCACGAGAATTAGGTGAGGATGAGGTGGCACGCCTGGCGGCGTTGTTGGATAAGGACTATGTCGTCGAAGGGCAGTTGCGTCGGCAAGTGACGCGGGATATTTCACGTCTGCGTGATATCGCCTGTTACCGCGGTTTACGTCATCGGCGCGGTTTGCCTGTGCGAGGGCAGCGCACCAAAACAAATGCCCGAACTCGCAAGGGCCCAAAGAAAACCGTAGCGGGGAAAAAGGGCGTTAAGGATCTTCGTTAAAGGAGGATCTTCGTTCAAGGAGGATCCTTTGTGAATGTGGCTTTGAGATCTTGCCAGGAACGGGCAGGCATAGACTGAAAGCTGGATTCCTTTTGTTTGGTTATCATTTTTCGTTGGGTAGGGAGTGAATCGTTCGTGGCTAAGTCGAAGAGTCGTAAAAAGACACGCCGTAACGTGACCGTGGGTGTCGCGCATATCAAGGCAACGTTTAACAATACAAGTGTCACGATCACCGATACCAAGGGTGATACTCTTTGTTGGGCGAGTGCTGGTACAAGTGGTTTCAAGGGAAGTCGGAAAAGTACGCCGTTTGCAGGGCAGTGTGCAGGTCAGCAGGCGGCTGAAAAGGCCCGGAAATTTGGCGTGAAGGATGTGGAAGTAAAAGTAAAAGGGCCAGGTAGTGGGCGTGAAAGCGCGATCACGGCGATTGAGGCGGCCGGCCTGAAAGTAAAGTCGATTGAGGATGTCTCTCCTTTGCCACACAACGGTTGTCGACCGCGCAAGAAGCGTCGGGTTTAGGGAGCGTTTGTTTCCGGGTCTTCTTTTGAGAGGGCCTTTTCGGCTGCGTTCCAGCAACGAGGTAGTCAGGTTGAAGGTTTGTTGCCGCGATTATTTTGAATGTGGGTTTGGCCAGAGTGGCGGGTTTGGCGGCGAGTTTGACGGCGAGTTTGACAAGGCATGGATTCATGTGGCAGTTCAGTCCATTAAGTACGTTAGAGTAGCAGTGAGAAATTATGGCGAGATACACCGGTCCGGTATGTCGTTTGTGCCGCCGAGATGGCATGAAATTGTTCCTCAAGGGAACTCGTTGCGATACGCCCAAATGTGCATTTGAGCGGCGCGAGGTGCCCCCGGGACAACAAAATTACCGTCGTGGCAAACAAACCGACTATGGAATCCATTTGCGGGAAAAGCAAAAACTCAAACATTATTATGGCGTGTTGGAACGGCAGTTTCGCCTTTATTTCAAACGTGCCGAAAGTTCCCGTGGCAACACGGGAGATACCTTGCTGAGCCTGCTTGAGCGACGGCTGGATAATGTTGTCCATCGTATGGGATTTGGTTTGAGCCGAAGTCAGGCTCGGCAACTGATAGGCCATGGTCATGTGACGGTCAATGGGCGGAGGGTCGACGTCTCCAGCTTTTTGGTAAAAGTGGGAGATGTGGTACGGATAAAAAATCGGGCGAAAAGTCTTGATTTGGTGCGTGGCGCATTGGCGGAAAATAGCCGTGACGTCCCCGATTTTTTATCGGTGGCGGATTCCGACATACCGGAAGGAATGGTGGGACGGCTGCCTGGAGTGGATGACATATCCATTCCCATACAGACCCAGTTGATTGTTGAGCTCTGTTCTCGACAACAACGGGGTTCTCGATAACAACGGGGTTCTCGATAACAACGGGGTTCTCGATAGCAACGGGGTTCTCGATAGCGGCGAGTCAATGAGGGCGGTCATTTTTGCCGAAGGCTGCAAGGGTTTGCCGAAGGCTGCAAGGGTTTGCCGAAGGCTGTGAGGTTTGCCGAAGGCCGTAAAGGGTGTGGCCAGAGGCCGAGAAGGGTGTGGCCGGGGCCGAGAAGGGCCCACGGTAAACAGGAACCAGAACAATAAATTCCGCTTAAACAAGTGGAGGTATCTTATGCATATTCGTTGGCGTGGTCTTGAGTTGCCCAGCCAGGTGACTTGCGATGCGGGTTCACTCACCCCGACTTATGGTAAATTTATTGCCGAGCCGTTTGAACGCGGTTTTGGTGTGACGGTTGGCAATAGTTTGCGTCGGATTCTGCTGTCCAGCCTGGAGGGCAGTGCGGTCACGCAAATCAAGGTCCATCATGCCCAGCATGAGTTTACGACGATTCCAGGGGTACTCCAGGATGTGACGGACATTGTCCTGAATGTGAAATCGCTGGTCGTCAAGAACCATACGGATTCGACCAAGGTGATGCTCGTGGAGCGGAGCACCGTGGGCGATGTTACGGGTGCGGATATTGAAACCGATGAGGCCGTCGAGATCATCAACAAGGACCTGGTACTGGCCACGTTGACCGATGAGGTGCCGTTCGTTCTGGAAATGGTAGTCGAAAACGGGCGTGGCTATGCCCCCTCCAGTGAGCAGAGTGCCAGTGGTCAGGAGATTGGCATCATTCCGATCGATGCCATCTTTAGCCCCGTGGTACGAGTCCGCTATAGCGTGGAAGAGACGCGTGTGGGGCAAAAGACCAACTATGATAAACTGACGTTGGAAGTTTGGACCGATGGGTCAATCAGTCCTGAGATGGCGCTCGTGGAAGCGGCCAAAATTCTCCGTAAGCACCTGACCCCGTTTGTTCAATATACCCAGTTGGGTCCGCAAGTGCATTCTCCGGCACGGGGAAATCAAATGGTTGGGGGAGATGGTGCATTGGAAGCGAAGCTCAATATGAGTTTGTCCGAATTAAACCTGTCCGTACGGGCTGGTAATTGTTTGGAATCGGAAAACATCATGACGGTACGCGACCTGGTCACCTTTACGGAAGATCAAATGCTCGAGGTCCGTAACTTTGGTGAAACGACATTAGCTGAAATTCAGCAGAAATTGAGAGAATTAGGATTGCATCTTGGGATGCGAGTCCCAGCGGCAACTTCAAGTTATTGAGAACCAGTTTGGGGCGGTTCCAGGGTACGTGAAACGCACTTCCTGGCCCGGCCGGATGATAGCGGAATTTACCATGCGACATCGAAGACGTGGACGAAAATTAGGCCGTAACCCAAAGCATCAACGTGCTTTGCTGCGCAATTTGGCCAGTGCACTGTTTCTTACGGAACGGGACGCTGAGTTCGATGAGAATCCTCCCAAGGTGAAGGGACGGATTGTTACGACGATCGCCAAGGCCAAGGAGGTCCGACCGCTGGTCGAAAAGTGTATTACGATTGCGCGCCGATCGCAGTTCGCTCAGGAAGCGGCGGAATCCTATGCACCGAATGCGGAACGTGGAACGGAGCAATGGAAAGCATGGCGTGGCAGTGAAAAATGGCATGCCTGGAGTGAGGCCATCGCGCCGGTGGTGACGGCGCGCCGGCGTTGTCAGAAATTGCTGGGTGACAAACAAGCGGTCGCAATTTTGTTTGACGAAGTTGCGACACGTTATGTCGACCGTCCCGGGGGTTATACACGCGTTGTCCGTCTCGCGCAGCCACGCCTGGGGGATGCAGGAACACGGGCGATTCTTGAATTTGTTGGTGTGCACGACCGGATTGTCCAACGCAGTGAAAAGCCTGCTTTTGACGATGTGAAGCCCGACGAGTCTTTGCTGGAAGTGGCTGAAACGGAATCCAGCCAGGCTGGTGTTGAAGAGACTGGCGAAGCGGCCGCTAACCAATCCGATGTTGCATCAGAGGCCAAGGAAGAGGACGCTTAGCACGACGGCGACACTTTTACGTGAAAGCATGTGTATAGAAGAAGTAGCTATGAAATTGAAGGATCGTGAGCAGGGTGTCCCGGCGTGAAAATGGAGGGGATGGAACTCCTCGGAACGGCTTTGATTTTACCTATGCCATGCGGCGTGTGTGCGAGGACATGGTCGCCAGGCTACCCGATCTTGGTCATATTGATCTTGACCGAGTGGCTTTCAGTTTTGCCCAGGCGCGGAAGTCGGTAGCGCATGGCCTCTACGCCTCGCTGACGCCCATGCGGTTCGCCGCGGGCAGCCGACAGGCTGTCCTGCGTGGCCGCTGCTATCAAATCGTCCCGATTATGGATGGTCAGGGCCGCGAAATTCTTTATGTCCTCAGCTTTTATCTGCCGCGATTTTTGAACGTATCGCTGGAGGAAAAGCTATCGACGACGCTGCATGAATTGTGGCACATCGGTCCGCGATTTGACGGTGACCTGCGTCGGCATGAGGGCCGCTGCTACGCCCATGGCCATTCTCAGAGGGAATACGATCAGCAGATGGACCAGTTAGCCCAGCGTTGGCTAGCGCTGGACCCACCGGCCCATTTGTATGGATTTTTGCAATGGAGCTTCGCGGAATTGGTCGCCGAGTACGGTGCCGTCGTGGGCACGCGCGTGTCGGCACCGAGGTTGATACCGGCTTAGGGGCGGCTCATCCATCACTTCGGCGTTTCCATGCAAAGTCGAGGCAATCTTCATCTTGGCGAGGAAGAGAATGAGTGATGCGAGATGTTTGATTAATGATCTGAAGGATGGATCCTAAGGCAGCTCAGCAATCATCGATCACACTCCAAACATCGGTATGGCGTGCTTCTCCATGGCTATTCCAGAGCAGGAAGTTATTCTTGAAGCATTCCTTAGTTGGAGCTCCGGCCGCTGATGCCTTTGGTGCTCGCATCGATCGGCTTGACCGATTCTTCCGGACGCAGGCTGCGGGTTGCCTTGCCGGCTTGCCACATTTCGCTGTCGCCGATCTCCTTCAGTTCCGCTCCCAGAGTTTCCTGGTAGTTTGCGGCCCCGCATGCTTCGATGACACGGCGGCACTCACTGCCATCTTGAACACGCTGGTAGAGTTCTTTAAATACTGGCAACGTGGCGGCTTTGAATTTTGGTTTCCAGTCGAGTGCACCACGCTGGGCCGTGGCCGAGCAGTTGGCGTACATCCAATCCATGCCGTTTTCATCCACCAGGCGTATCAGACTCTGAGTCAGTTCCTCGACCGTTTCGTTGAAAGCTTCGCTGGGGCTGTGGCCATTTTCGCGCAGTACCTGGTATTGTGCTTCCATCAAGCCGGCCAAGGCGCCCATGAGAACCCCTCGTTCACCGGTCAGATCGCTGAAAACTTCTTGTTCAAAGGAGGTGGGGAACAGGTAGCCACTACCGATGGCGATGCCCAGGGCAATGGCACGCTCGCGGGCGTGGCCCGTATAATCTTGAGCTACGCCGAAGCTGGAGTTGATGCCGGCTCCCGAGAGGAAATTGCGGCGTACATTCAGGCCCGAGCCCTTGGGGGCAACCAGGATGACATCGACGTTCTCCGGCGGAATCACGTTGGTTTGATCCTTGTACGTGATGGAAAATCCATGGGAGAAATAGAGTGCATCGCCTTCGTTCAGGCATGCTTTGATGGCAGGCCAGATGATCTTTTGAGCGGCATCCGAGACCAGCATTTGAATCACGGTTCCGCGTTGAGCCGCCTCTTCGATTTCGAACAGCGTTTCTCCGGGCACCCAGCCATCCGCGATCGCACGGTCCCAGTCCTTTGGGAAGGATTTGGATTGCCCGATGATGACCTTGCAACCGTTGTCCTTCATGTTCAGCGCCTGGGCCGGTCCCTGGACGCCGTAACCAATGACGGTGATGACTTCGTCTTTTAATACGTCCAGTGCTTTCGATACCGGAAACTCGTCACGAGTGACAACTTCTTCAGTGACACCACCAAAATCGATCCTTACCATTGCGAATACCCTGAATGATCAAATACGCCAACCCTGAACCAGCGCACAAGCCACTGGCATGGTTGGTAAAATTACTGGAACCCCCCATTGTACATCGATTAGAAATCATTGCAAGAAGCCCCCCCTACTTGGCCGTTGGGGCCGAGGCGGCCCGCTGAATGGAGCCGGTGTCACCATTTCCGCGTTGCAAGCCCCGGACCATGGCGATACGTCCGGTCCGTGCCAGTTCCAGGATGCCAAAGGGACGCATCAAATCGATGAAGGCTTCCACCTTTCTTTCTTGGCCGGCAATTTCAATCATCAGATTGTTGGGGGAGACATCGACAATTCGGGCACGAAAGATGTCACAGAGCTCGCGGATTTCCGAGCGTTTTCCTTCCGCCGCCTTGACCTTGATAAGCATCAAGTCGCGTTCAACATGTTCCTTGGCGCTGATGTCGTCGACGCGTACGACGGTCACTATTTTTTCGAGTTGCTTGCGCACCTGTTCCAGGACGTGGTCATCGCCAACCACGACAAAAGTCATCCGCGACAGATAGGGGCTTTCGGTCGTTCCGACCGCCAGGCTGTCAATGTTGTAACCGCGCGAGGCCAGCATGCCGGCCACATGGGACAGCACGCCTGGCACGTTCTGGACCAGAGCGGAGAGGACATGGCGCATGGATGAAACTCCGAAAAAGCAAGAAAACCTTGATCATAACGGTGTCGGGCTCAACCGGCAAGCAGTCCGGGCCAGCTTGCCCAGGTCCCTGGGGCTTGATACCCTTGCCGGATGTCCCCAACTGACTCGACTCAGCCAGATTCTCCCCAAGCAGCAGCGCCGATACCCTCCAGCGATGCTGTTGATATGCCGGCTGGCTTGATTCGTATTCGTGGCGCGCGGACCCACAATTTACGGGATGTCGACCTCGACATTCCACGAAATCGGCTTGTTGTACTGACAGGACTCAGCGGCTCGGGGAAAAGTTCACTTGCTTTCGACACTTTGTTGGCCGAGGGGCAACGTCAGTATGTGGAAAGTTTGTCTATCCATGCACGGCAGTTTTTCGACCAGATGCAGCGGCCTGACGTGGATGCGATCGAAGGACTGCAGCCTACGATTGCCATCGATCAGTGCCCGGTGAGCCACAATCCGCGAAGTACGGTAGCCACGGTTACGGAAATTTATGACTTTCTCAGGCTGTTGATGGCTCGCACCGCCCAGGTGCATTGCCCTCACTGCGCCGCGTTGATCGCACAGCAAACGCCCACCGAAATTGAGCAGGCAATCGGACAATACCCGGACGAGACCCGCGTGATGATTCTCGCTCCAATGGTTCGTGGCCGTCAGGGCAAGCATGCCGAGGTCATGCAGCGGATTCGTAAGGAAGGGTTTATTCGGGTACGAATCGATGGGGAAACGTACGAGGTGGAGCATGTGCCGGAACTCAAATCGCGTCAGCGACATGATATCGAGGCGGTGGTGGATCGCGTTGTGATTCGAGCGGGCCTGGAGGGCCGATTGGCCGAGTCGGTGAGGCTGGCGCTGAAGCACGGCGAGGGGGCACTGCGAATCAGTTACTTGACACCCCAGGCGAAAGCTCACGATGGCCCCAGCGGTTGGTGCGACCGTGTGTTCAGTACCCGCTATGCTTGTCCCGACTGCAAGCAAAGCCTGGCCGAAGTGGAGCCCCGCACATTCAGCTTCAATAGCCCCTATGGTGCGTGCCGCGAATGTGATGGATTGGGAGCCCGGGAGGAGCACGATGCTGTTGTCCAATGTGCCGAGTGTGGCGGCTCGCGTTTGCAGCCTGA
>JAJRWS010000338.1 GCA_024276705.1 Planctomycetota bacterium
AGGTGTCAGGTGTCGGGTGTCGGGTGTCGGGTGTCGGGTGTCGGGTGTCGGGTGTCGGGTGTCGGGTGTCGGGTGTCGGGTGTCAGGAGGGCGGGGTCTGGAACTTAGAAATTGTCAATTGTCAATTTTCAATTTTCAATTGGCACCAAGGGTCAACGATTCGTCGCGGATTCCGTTTCTTCTTTTATCTATGACAAATATTTCGTGGTTCCCCTTTTCACTTACAGTAAAATCTTACCCCTTCATGCCAGGTTGCCCCTACACGCCCGGTTTCAGTGTTTCAGTGGGTTGGTAAGTCGGAGTTAAAGTTAAACTTCCGCCTTCCCCCTTCCCCCTTCCGCCTTCCGCCTTCCGCCTTCCCCATCAGCTTCCCTCTTCTCCACGAACCCGATTTTGTTCTTTTCGAAAAGATTCAAGCTTCGCGTCGAATTCGGCCCGGGTCACAAAGTGGACTCGGCCTTTCATCTTGTAGTGTCCCCAACCGCACAGTTCGGCGCAGACAATATCAAACTGTCCCTTTTGTCTGGCTTTGAACCACATACTCTGCCGCATGCCGGGAATCACATCCTGTTTGAGTCGTAAGTTGGGCAGGAAAAAACTATGGAGCACGTCAGCACTGGTAATACGCAACAGCACCTCTTCGTCCACCGGCAGGTAAAGAATCCCATCGGTTCGGATAATGTCATCACGTGTGTGCAGCTCACCATCCGTACCGGGATAGCGGAAATCCCAGTTGAACTGGCGCCCCGTCACTTCGACGATGGGAGGTAGGTCCGGCATCCGCATCTTCGCCACGGCCCAGGCATCCATTTGATAGATGGCGATGAACAGCAAGGTCATCGCGGGCAGGATCGTCCAGACGACTTCCAGTGAATGACTGCCGTGTGTGTACTGCACCGCCTGACGGTTGTGGCTGGCTTCGTATTTCCAAGAAAAATAAAACAGGGCCAAATGGGTACCAACAAAGACAATCCCGGTCAGCCACAAAATAAACATAAAGAGGCTGTCGATCGTGTGGCCATGCTCCGACACATCGCGCGGCAACCAAATATTGTAATGCGGAGCCAGCGCGAAGGTAGCCACTCCGGCAATCGGCACCAGCAGGAACAACAAACTCCAAAATCGATTCACTTGAAACCTCGCCGGGGTTGGCATGCAATGCTTAAGGCTCTGGCTCCCCATGCCTGGGAGCTACCAGCCATCTGGCAAAATCCTCTATCTGGCAATCTGCAGCGCATTGGCAGGCAAGGCTCGCTGCGGCTGGCTGGGTGCTTCGTAAGGTAGCGACAGCACATAGTCGACCAGGTTCCATATCTCGGCATCGGTCAACGTGCCCTGGGCGTCGGAGCTCGCGGGACCGCTTCCGGGCATGGGTGTCCCAGGGATCCCCGCATGAACGCGCCGGTAAATATCGAGCGGACGCCGCCCGCCTCGGTAGATACCTCGGCGCAAATTACGCGGGGTTGCATTCCTGACCGGGTAGAGCCGAGCCCCAATCGCCTCGCGCCGTGCGAGAGTCAGCAAATCTGCCTGCAATTGTTCGCGTCCCTCCGCATCGAGGCCACCCGTGTTCCGGACACGATCGATCCTGTCGGCCAGGCGATTGTTGTCTTCCTGAAATTTTTTATTGGTTTTATTCCATACATTTTGATCATCTGTCTGGCCGTCGCCGAGGGCCGTGGGACCATGACACTTCAAGCAATTCGCCCGCGTTCCATAGAACAGTTCACGGCCCTTATCCACCGAAACCGCAACCACCTCCGCCGGCCGATTTTCCTCGGGCAATTGCTCCTGGACCGCTTGAATGACTTGCTCCGGCGCTTCTTCCCAGCCGTCGGCAATTTCGGCAAGCATCTCCAGCATCACTTCGCGCTGCTCCGGGTCTTTCGCCGGGTCAAGAGGGATCCGAACTCCTTCTTCCTCTCCCAATTCGTCGTAGACATAGTTGATCAGCTCGGTCTCCATCTGGCCGCGCATACTCAGGTACTTAACGTACTCAACGAGCGACTCCCGCTGGGAAGAAGGCAGTAGGGCAAACGAAGGCATGGCCGAACCGGGAATCCCATTCACCAGGATTGCCTGCAGATCCTCATTCGAAGGCTTGCTCGAATTGTAGGTTGACTTGAACTTGTAAATACCAGGTCGGTAATCGCGCGGATAAGGATTCAGGAACCGGGCAGTCGGCCCGCGCCCGTCTCCGGTGACCCCATGGCAATGAACGCAATGCTTCCGATAGAGTCCATGAACCGTTCCTTCCCGGTCACTCCAGGCCGGTCCCGCCGCGAGATTCAGCCGATTTTGCTCGAGCCCCGTTTCGGGCAATGCATACGGCTGGTCGGGGGTACCGAATAGGGCGCCCAGAACGTCGGCGATTTCTTGCTGGTATTCAGTCGATGTCTCCTGGGAAACCATCTGCACCATGTTCAAACGAAACGCGGGCGGCTGGGCTTGCTCACAGCCAGCCAGCAACAGGAACAACCCGAAGATCATACCCGCAACTCGGCTGCAGCCGAGTTGCCTGGTCTTTATGTAATTACCACTCGCCATCATATATATCATTCGCCTCGAATTGACTTAGGCCCTGGCCCAAATATTTCATGAAACATCCAGGCTGGCGATCCGACGCAAGGCGCTGGTTTCTGACGGTTGCCATGGCAACTACTTGCAACTCGCACCTCGCGCCTCGCAACTATTCGCATCTAGCCGCCAAACGCCTTGGCGGGCACCTCAATCTCAATCTCTTTCACTTCATCTGGCGCAAGCCGAATCTTGATTCTCCCTTTGCCCGACCACTTCAGCGCCTGAGCCGCGGGCGTGGAAACCACCAGCGCTCCACTCGGCCCTGACGCGCTCTCGTGCCATACCTGAAACTCCAGATCTTCGCCTGCCGGCAAGTTGGGAATTTCAAAAGCCCCATCCTTTGCCGTAATGGCCAGGTAGCCATTCTTCCGTGGCAGATAGTAAGCCAGCATCCAGGGGTGGATGCTGCAGCGCACCGCCTGGGGCACAGCCTCTTCCTTTCGCGGCACAAAGCCCAGTGTTTGCCCCGCGGGAATCGTTTGATTGAAACTGTTTTTCCCTTCAATATTGGTGTTGTGGCCTACCTCATCGCTATTGCGGATCTCCATGGTCTGCCCAACTCCGACCGGCAAGACGTGGGTCAGGAAGGTACATCCTTTCTGGTCGAACAGAACTGTCGTACTGGCCGGTTTCGCCGACTCGTGCACGCGCGAAGCTTTACGGAGAAAAATGGCCACGTTGGCAATCCCCCGGGTCGAATCGTCGACCAGCAACGTTTCCTGAAGAGGCGGTTTGCCGCCTGGCGCGCACGTGGCCGTATCCTTATTCACGCCATACGGCCCCATCCTGGGCGGATCGCCAACAAACGCAAAGCGTCCCTTAAGCGTTCCCCAACCCGTACTTGCGACGGCAGGAGAGGCTTTTCCCGTGGTATCGGTCGACTCGCCGCCAGCCGTATTGAACGATTGGCGAATTTTTGTCGCGGTTGCCATATTGGCGACCGGCCCCAGCTCCGGTGGGCGGCCACAGCCGCCGATCATCGCGATCAGCAGCGCACCCCCTCCCAGTAACATGGGGCCCCCCAGAAACATGGGGCATCGACTCGAAACAGATAATTTACGCATCGCTATTGTCCCAAAACCGAGGGTGACACTTTGATTTCCCCCAAGTCGAGCGTATCACCCGCGGGGATGGTTATTTTAAGCAGGCCTTTCCGGCTGGTTTTTTCACTGCCCACTTTCAACTTGTCCATGTTGCCATCCGCTTCATGCCAAAACCGAAACGCATGCTTGCCTGCGGGAATATTCTTGATTTCGAAACTCCCGTCCGTGGCGGAAATAGCCATGTAGGGATTATCACGAATCAACACATGAGCCCCCATCCACGGATGGACATTGCAGGCAAAGGGCGACGGATAGGATTCCGATTTCTTGAAATTCTTGGTCAACGGGGCGTCGTTGGAGACCAGCTCGTTGAACTTGGGGTTTTTCAGCAGCGTTGCATTGGTGTTGTGCCCGATCCCTTCATCCGAATTGTGGATCTCCAAGGGATGCTTGAGATAAAGGGTCAATGCATGAGGCTCGAAACGGCACCCTTTGTTGTCCAACACCACCGGTTGGTCGACCCCTTGATCGTAGTCCGGATGCACAGCGACCGACTTGCCTCGCTTGAGATTGAGGTAGACGAACACATTGGCAAGACCCCCATCGTCGGCCACGACCAACTCTTCATCGACAAGCGTATGTTTGCCACAAAATTCCACATCCTTGGTGACGTTAATCGCCTTGGGTTTGCTCGCCTTTCCAGCGTAGACCAGGCGCCCCTTGAGGGACCCCCATTCCGCCCCCTGTGCGGCCGCGCTCCCCCATGTTGATAAAAACAAGCTCGACAGGATCAGCAAAAGCGCACCAACTAGCCTGGCCAATCGGTGGATCCCATGCGCACAACGATTTTCATCTGTCTGTTTCTTCATTTTTTTACTCCTGGGTGTTGTCTGACTCTCCGGCTGCCGCAGCCGCGGCGTCCGGTTGAACCAGGGACTGAATGGATGTCTGCCTTCTGGCGTAAAGGTTGTAGTTCATGAGTAAGTCCAACAAACCTTCCAACTGCTGGAGACTCGTGCCGTGAAATAAATCCTGACTGAGTCCTCCCAAATGGGGCTTGTCGGGATCGTAAGGTATGTTCACCGGCATGCCCGTGTAAGGCAAAATACGCTTGGGATTGGCGATCCACTTGCGAACATAGTCAGGCCGCAATCGAGGAGCCACTTCGGCCAGATTGGGGCCGAGGGTCGTCGGTTCGCCTTGAGGGCTGAAGTCGGCCACGGCATGACATTTCACGCAGTAGTTACCATTGGTCACGATTTTCATCGCATCTTGCAGTCGATTGGGCGCATCCGTTGCCTTGGCAGCCAGGATACTCTGGCGCTGCTCGGGACGAAATTCATAGGGGAATTCGACCCGGGCGGAAGCGGCAAAAAAGTTCACCAACCGGGTCGCATCCTCACTGGACATATGAAAGTTTGGCATCCGCATCACGGCGGCAGGCCGGATCGCGAAAGGATCCATCAGGAATCCATGCAGCCAGTCCGACTGCACCTTGGAGCCTTCGATCATCAGGGGCGGCGGCAACCAACCCCATGCTTCGGCCCCTTTCACTTGCGGATTGGCCTGCTGGGCATGGGAAATGGCACGTGGAAACAGATAACGAGCCAGATCACCGCCCCAGGGAGCGTAGGGAGCCCCTTGGGCCGGCCCATAACCGTCCGGCCTGGCCGGGATCAGCAAGTCCTGCACGCCAAGAGGCCAGGTCTCACCCTGGATCAGCGCGTTTTGCCACAAGGTGAACAGGTAATACGGGTCCGATTCGTCATCATCTTCCTCCAGCGGGAGGCCATCCTCGTCGAAGCGAACCGCTGCCCCGGTTTCTTCGCTCCTGACGGTCAAACCATGCAACGTCGCATGGAGCAACCCGCGACTGTCTTGCTGCAGGGAACGGGCAATGTCCTTTTCATTGAAGGGTGTTTCGAGAAATGGATAATCGATCAGCTCGGGGGCGGATTCAAAAGTATCCTCGGCAAATTCCAATTCCCACTGTTCCATGCGCATCGTGTGACAGCCGGCACAATTGAATTTATCCAAGACCTGCTTGCCTTGGAAAACCGCCTCCTGACGCGGGTTGGGATGATAAACAAATTGCGCGGCGGGCGGCTCACTCACCAGTCCGAGAACGAAGGTCATGATCGCCTCGCGCTCGTCGTTGTTGAGCGGGAACCGTGGCATGCGCAAACGCTCATTGTAACGTTTGTTTTGGGTTGTCTTGTAATCGTAGCTGCGCGGCATGCGTAATTTTTGCCAGAGAAAACCATCGCGCGAGTGGCTGTTGAGCGCCTGCACAAAATAACTATCCTCAGCACTGTAGTCGAGCGGATCGAGGTGCCCGCCTCCACTCCCCGTACCATGCCCACTCCCTCCACCTTGAGGGTCGGAGCCATCCTGGCCGTGCGTGGCACCTTGTTTGGCATCCGACCTGCCCGTAGCCACATTTCCCGGCGCTTCCACGCCATGTGTCTCCAGAAATTTGTGAATGTTCTCAAATGCCAGTTTTGAGCTCTCCTTGCGTCCCCAGTCCGCCAAAGCGGTTCCGATCTGCTTGGCACCTTCAAAACCGGGAATGTCGTGACAGCCAAAACAGCCATACTTGCCAACCGTCTCCCGGGCGACAAACTCCAACTGTTTGGAGACACGATTGTTGTCGTTGATGCCGATCAGCACCCGCGCGGATGCTTTCAACTGGAGCGAAAGACTGGGATCGATACCGTCGTGCAAATATTTCTTCGCCTGCGACGGGGGAATCGTATCACTAACCAGCCAATCGAGAGCCAATTCGGCCAGGGCTTGTTCTTCTTGAGGTGTCATCGATCGAGCCGGTACCCCCGTTGGCTGCCACTCGGCAGGCACTCCCAGCAAAAAAGCCGTAATATCGGCAGCCGGATCGGTGACTTTGCCGGTCGGTTTCCCCTGCCCATCTTTCTCCTCGATTGGATCAAGGAACAACTGGGGCATCCTTGTCCGCGGGTGATAACGATGAGGCTCTTGGATCCATGAGTAAACCCACTTGCGACCCTTTTCCGTGTTGAACTTCGCCCCCACGCGAGACAAGTCGGGGCCTTGGATCGAGGCGATACCAGGAAAATCTCCGTGCGCGTGGCAGGCCAGGCAACCACGCGACTCAAACAACCATTTTCCTCGTTCGGCCGAAGGAGACTCGGTCACTTCCGCAGATGGCTCGAGATAATCGAATTCACTACTGCTGTTCAGTAACAATTCCGTCAAGGCTCGAACTTCAATGGGTTCGAACCGTTCGCTGATCGCGCGTTGGGCGGCATCCTGGGCTTCTTCGAGATGCTCCAACTGATGGAAAAACTGGGGCATCCGAGTCGTGGGACGAAAATCCGTCGGCAAGTTAATCCAACTGTAAAGCCAGTTGAAATCCACTTTCGCCTTCAGGTACCGCAAGCTGGGCCCCACCTTGCGGTACTGGCCTGGCATCTCAACATCTTTCAAGGTGCTGGCCAGTTTATGGGTAGCATCGGTCAGCCGTCCTTCCGCGGGCGACTCGGCAGCCAGACTGGCATCCCGCTGCACCGAGGCGATCAATCGAGCGCGAACCTGATCATCGTCCGGCGTTTGCACCAGACGGCTTGCCCAACTCCGTTCTTCTTCATTCAGTCCATCGTCACGCAACATCTGAGCTGCCGACTCATGGTAGTTCGGCTCGGGTCGCAGGTCGGGTCCCACACGCCGATTCGGACCATCAAATCCATTGATTTCGTGACATCCAAAACATCCGTACCGTTCGACCAACGTCCACCCTTCCACCAGCTTGGGAGCGGGAGGATCGGGAAATCGCTCACTGACTTCTAGCTCGGCCTTTTGGTAATGGCACTTCATGCAATTACTCTCCGCAAACCGGCGCGGCTTCATCGGAAAGATCCAATGATGATTGTCGAACCAGCCATACTGCCGATTCCACGCTTGCTGTTGATCCGCATTGTCAGGAGTGTGGGAGGTCCATGGGAACGCAGTCCCGGACCCTTGGCCATCATGGCAGACCGTACAACCGAAAATCTTCTCCGGATGGGGACTGAGATCGGTAAGGTAGAGATCCAAGCGTGGATGCGAAGTGAACGGATGATCCAAGCCACGCCGAATCGTCAGCGAAACGGGCTCTCCCCAGGCAACATTCTTCAACAAACTGTCGACTACCTGGCTCGACTCATGAATGGGCAAGTCACCCACCTGGAGTATCACATCCCCCGATTCCAACCCGACTCGAGCCGCGGGGCTTGCGGGAATCACGTAGGCAATCGTTACGTCTTCGTAATGGATAATCCCTGCGTCGGCCAACATGAACCCGTAGTTTCTTTTCAGCGCTTCCATGTCGCCCACCCGCCCAACACGGGAAGACCCATTTTGAGAGGACCCCGTACGCGAGGACCCAGCATGGGGTGACCCAGTATGGGAGGTCTCCTCCACGGGCGGCTCTTCGGGAGTGTCGAGCAAGATCACCTTTTCTCGCTGCGATTCGGGGATTGCTGGGTAAGCCGGATCGGTCGGCGTGCCTGGGGCCGTCTGGGAAATAGCCTGGTGGCACGTTTTACAACGGTCGAATCGGGCAACTTGCGAAAAGTTATAGTTGAGCGTCAGATCAGGC
>JAJRWS010000339.1 GCA_024276705.1 Planctomycetota bacterium
ATCGGGCTTTGAGCCCCGGCCAAGTCCCACTTTCCTGCGCAATCTCCACGCGCTCCTCTTGTGCCTGCGCCCCGGGCGTCCCACGCCCCGACACTATTCCCGCGCCCCGTCATTTTCGCACCCGTCATTCCCGCGAAAGCGGGAACCCACACTCGGCGAAATGAGTTCCCCGCTTTCGCGGGGATGACAATTGTGGTTTGATAGAGGCACAGGTGCGGTTGTTCAGGTGCGGGTAAGCGGTTTGCGAAGCAAATTGCGGCCGCACGAGGGAGTGTTGGGTGGAGTATGTGTAGGCTGAAGATAGATGGGTGAGTGGGAAGCGGGTAGGTTACCATCGCTAAGCGCGAGACGGTCAGATACCGAAAACTGTCTTGTGGTTCGGCGTGGCCGGTCATTAACATTCTGAGGATCGCTAGGGAAAAAGCAAATGCACCAATTTCAAAAGATTTGGCTACCCGGCAGGTTCGCCATGGTCGCTATATTCTTATTTCTAGTGGGGTATCCGCCGGAAACAAATGCCCAAGAATTCCCTGCGTATGTTGCCAGCTTGTTCGAACGAGATGCAAACATGCTGCGAAAAATATTGAAGCCAAACTCGATTGAGAATCTCAACTGTAGGAAATATGATGTTGAGAGCGTGTTCTTGGCAATGCTTGCGGCGAATCGGAAGGAATGTGGGGATAACGTCAACAAACTATCTGAATATGCCATATTTGTTGGTGAGATCCTGAAAAGCAAGTGTGGGGATTTCTTGAATGGGCCGCTGCCTGAAGAAGAAATGCGTCGCGCCTGCAAGAAACTCGTGGACGACCAGATACGATCAAGGATTAGAGACACCTATTGGGAAGCTAGGAAAACCTTTGATAAAATGGATAGATTGGTTGAATCTTGTCGAATTAAGAACATCAAGGAAGTGCGATATTGTTAGATAATAACAAAATTACTGGGGTCGCAGAAAACGGTTCTTACCTAGTGAGTTTTGGGGTAGCTGCAGACACAATGGTTCTCTCAATGATTGTGATGGCACCGGCGTTGATTGTTGCCTTTTTCGTGCCCGGTCTGATTTGGTTGCAGCTCTTACTTGGGCAGTGGTCGTACTTGGCTAAGTGGCGCAAGATGGATCGGGGTTCGCAAGGGAATATTGATTCGAAAAAGTCGTTTGGAGTGCTATTCGGCGCGTCAGTCCTAGGTGTCTTCTGGTCGTTTTCCTTTGTGCTTGGAGCATCTCGCGGCATCGGCCCGTTTTCAATTGCCCTCTCAATTGTCGTGCCGGTTCTTTTTTTGGCATTTGGGGGTGGGAAACACGAAATTGGCTTCGAGCTTCCAGACTTGGGTGGTATATCGAGGGCGGGGATTTTTTCATTTGTTTTTTCGTTCGTTGTGTGTTCGATATACTTCCAAAGACAAATCGGCTAGCTTTTCAGCAACCCGTAGGGTGGGGTTCCACCCTACCACGCCGCCACCTTTCCAACCGACAACGGCGGGGTGAGACCCCACCCCGCCACTATCGCGAGCGTCCCGCGTGAACCGCGCCTTTATCGCCCCCCAACGCCGTGTCCCCGCCCAACCTCACCACCGACCGCCCGAACCGCCCGCAACGGGGCGGGCGCTTCGCACCTGCCCGGGCCCTCACCCCTCGGCCCTGGCACTGCCCTCCGTCACCCTCCACCGCCCCATCAACATCACCCCCCAACCCCCTGACCACAAACCCCTTTCTCCACTTATCAACCGGTTTTCCCCAACCTTTCCAACGACTTATCCACAAGAAATTTCGCCACGCCCACGAAAAACCCTTGCCCGACTCAGCCATCTGCGCGACCCTTCCCTTGTCGCCAAGGTTTCATTGAAGCCAAAGCGGCACGCGAAGGCCCCTCGAAGCCGGAGCGGATTGGCAAACGTCTTCGGACGCGAACCGAAACGCGAAAGCTTGTGGAAAGCAGCAGGCCAGCATCTGTCCTTCGGGGCAAGTGTGAACCCGCCGCGGAACATGGGCCCGAGCAGGTTGCAGACGGTCTTCGGATCGCCGGCAACAGCAACGGTTCCCTCGGGAACCCGCGCATGATGCGGAAAACCCTTCGGGGCGGACCAAATCAGGAAGACGTCAGGGGTGGTGCAAGCCACATGCGAAGACCGCGTCTGAGCACCTGGCGTCTTTTCCTGTGTCAGCCCCACAAAATGCGCGCTAAAGCACCCCCAAACGGAAAACGAGACCCGCCTGCCATATGCAACCGGGCCTCGCCGTCAGTTCATGCATTACCGCGTCTATGCACCTGTGGGCGCACGCATACACCGGGCGCGCGCGCAAATCAACAACATCTGGGCCCAAAAATACGCCAAACCCCCATATTTTCCGCATGCCACTAGGGTGCGAACCTGTTAATCCGACGCCAAACCCAACCGCCGGAGACACCCAAATGCCCGCCGCCCGCGCCAACAACGCCTGCGAGCTTTGCTCATCCACCGATGACCTCGCCTCTTTCCCCGTCGGCCCCGACGCGACCGCCACCCCTGAACGCGCCGCCCATCTCTGCGCCACCTGCCGCGCCCAGATCGAGGGCACACCCGAGCCGACCCACTGGCGCTGCCTCGCCAGTTCCATGTGGTCCGAGCACGCCCCGGTTCAGGTGCTCGCCTTCCGCATGCTCACGCGGCTCGCCGATGAAAACCCCTGGGCGCGCGACCTTCTCGACCAGCTCTACCTCGACGACGAGACCCGCGCCTGGGCCGAGGCCGGGCTGGCCCAGGACACCGGCCATGTCGACGCCAACGGCGCCCCGCTCGCCCAGGGCGACAGCGTCACGCTGATCAAGGATCTCCCGGTCAGGGGCGCGGGCTTCACCGCCAAGCGCGGCACCGCCGTGCGTTCGATCTCGCTGGTCGCCGACACCCCCGCCCAGATCGAGGGCCGCGTCGAAGGCCAGCGCATCGTGATCCTGACCGAGTTCGTCAAGAAACGCTGATCGGTCTCAGAAATTCGGCGTGCAGACCGGCCCCTCGGCCCCTTGCGTCACGGTCCATGACCCCGGCCCACAGGGCCTGTCGGTCGGCTCCACCGGGGGGGGCTGCACGCAGCCCGCAAGAGCTGTGAAAATCGCAAGCGTCAGATAATGTTTCATGCGCCCTCCTGGCCAATTGACGCTTAGCGACCTTGTTCGATGCCATTGCCTCGTGTCAAATGCTGGCGAACGGGCAGGGGGCAGATGAAACATGACGTGATCATCCTTGGCGGCGGCATCATCGGCAGCACTTGCGCCCATTTCCTCGCGCGCGCCGGGGTCGACGTGGCCCTGCTTGACCATGGCCCGCTCGCCACCGGCACCACCGCCAACAGTTTCGCCTGGGCCAACGCGTCCTCCAAGACCAGCGACCGGGACTACCACGCGCTGAACATGGCCGGGGTCGTGGGCTACCGTGAACTGGAACGGGAATTCGGCGCCGAGGCGCTGGGCCTGCGGGCCACCGGCGCGCTCTACCTTGCGACACCCGATGATCCGGCCGCGCTGCGCGACATCGCCCGCCAACGCGACGCACTCACCGGTTTCGGCCAGACGGTTGAGATGCTCGACAGCCGCGCCCTTGCTGCGCGCGAACCGGCGCTTTCCTTGCCCGCGGACTCCACGGCGCTTTTTGCCCCCGACGACCTCTGCATCAACGC
>JAJRWS010000340.1 GCA_024276705.1 Planctomycetota bacterium
ACCGGTTCGAGTATCTACTCGGTCAGCAACGTGGCCCGTCTCTACAATCTGTACGAAGGGACCAAATTCTTTTATGGAGGGATCGGCAATCTGGTCGATTCCCAGCACGAATTGTACGAAGGTGGGACGGGAGACGGGTTCAACACGCTGATCGAGCGGGCGGAGGCCGACATCCTGCGGTGGACCCGCAGCGTGGGCACCCGTCAGATCCAGATTTTTGGTTTCAGCCGGGGCGCCGCCCAGGCGATCGAGCTGGCGCATCGGCTCGACAAGCAGGGCATTGCGGTCGATTTTCTGGGGCTCTACGATCCGGTCTACTCGATCGGCAATATGCCCGGTCAGAGCTCAGAGTACATTCAAACCACGTCCGAGGGTAAAGAGGGCAACTATGTGACGCGGCAGTTGCCGGATAACGTGGGGCAAGTGACGGTGATCTACGCGATGAATGAAACCAGGGCCTGGTTTCCAGCCACCCGGCTGATCGCCGCCCCGGGGAGTTCGACCCAAATCACCAGCATCGGCTCCCCCGGCGTTCACAGCGACGTGGGAGGAAACTGGGGCAACAACCTCAAAATCCAACAGTTGACCCTCACCACCATGATCCAGAACGCCGGCCAGGCCGTATTCCGAAGCGAAGGGGAACTCGATTCGCAAATGCAGGCAATTTTTGAGTCCGATTTTACCGTGTATCTGGCGCTGCGGGATGAAGAACTACAAAAGGAATACTTGGCTAAGCGATTTGACAAATGGTTAAGTGCTCGCAGCCTGTGGATTCCCCTTGCGCCGAATGAATTCATTGCCAGCATTTCCTCGCAAAGCAATCGTGAATGGGAGCCAGGACCAGTTGGTGCGGAAAACGGAACCGATTTTTGGTCTAGTAACACATTTTATTATGTTGAGTATATGCCTCGCGCCATTGCCTATTTATTCAGAAAACCTTGCCTTAAGCAACCGGCCTTGGATCACTATCAACGACAGCTTGACTGGGTTACTCTTGGATTGTGGGATACCTATGGTCAGGTCGATTCGATGTATATGCGGCGGCTCTACAACCGCATTGCGCATCCTGCAGGTGGTTGGCGCACCAATTTTACAACTTCAGAGAAACGAGACTTTGATCCATAATAAAAGGATGCGGCATTTTATATTCAAGGCAAGGTTGGATAACACATGAATAAAAACCAGCTACTAGTTGCAGCATGTGGCCTGGCGACATTAATCGCGATACTAGCTCTCGTCTTTTTCGGCAAGAATATGGGTTCATTTATTGATTCGAAGTCAATCAGACCTTTAGCCATATATAAAGGTTTTGTAATTGGTGGTTACGCCTCAAGATTTAATGAAATCTTAATCGGCGATCCAATGAACACCGCAAATCTATTTGTAGAGCTACCTAGCAAGAAGCGATTTCCACTTCGTGATTTGCCAGAGGAGATTGCCGGACAACTCTTTGAGTATCACAACCGTCGCCCGGACGGCGCAATATCGTACACGGATCACTACACACGTTTAATATATAGAGACAGTAAGATAAATTTCGCCGCTTTGACAAACTATTGCCCTTTCCTCATCAGTCCTAACAAAGACGGCCCTTACGTCAAGCTTCCGATCAGTCGCGAAACATTACTCAAGGTTTTCGGCAAGCCTCTTCGCTGGGAGAAAGCGCCTCGGCCTCCCAGTGGTCCCTGATCGTCCCAAAAGGAACTCCCTCAATGCCTGAGCAACAGACACCTCGCAAATCACTCCCTTCGAGCCAGCCAGGCGAATTTGAGCGTATGCTCGCCAAACTTTATTTACCGATCCTGGTTTATCTACTGGCCCAATTGCTTATGGGCGTCTATCTCATGACCCGAGATGTTTCCAGCTTTGAGGGGGCCAGTGCCACCGCGGTGAAAATTGATAATTTCATGTTGTTATTATTCGGCCAATTCATTCCAGGTATATTGCTGTTGCGTTTTGCGCTTGCCGCTAGACGGGCCACGTCCATGCCGGCAAACGAAATACCCTCGGTACTGAAAAAACTGTTGCCTTACTGGTGGTTTTTTGCGGTTCTTGCGATATTGGGAGTTGGCATGCTTGTCGTTGTCTACGGGGCCTATTTTGCAGCATGGAGTTAAGGGCCTGTCCCAGAACTCATTGTACACATTGCTATCGTGCCGATTTGAATAGTTCTGAGAGAGACTCAAAGGTTGGTATCGTTTCACAGACAGACCGATCTGAATTGCTTCTTCATTTTGAGGAATCGGGCACCCATGCAGAGTGCCCGCCGACGACAGCGGGATTCTCTTATAAGCTCATGGAACCAATACAAAGAGTTCAGTGATGTCTGACAATCAGGTAGCCGGTGAATTGCTGTCCACGGTTGAACCGGATGAAACCAGACGGGTACTCGTCAGAATGTCTGTTCCGCTCCTGATTTTTCTGGCAGTCGTATTGCCCATTGGTGGCTTGATAGCATGCAGTGAGGGCAGGGGATTCTGGACAACAGGCTGGACACGGAAAGACGTAATCGTATCCGTCCTGTATTTCCTGGTTCGGCTTATCCCCGATCTATTGCTGTTGCGTTTCGCGTTTGCGGCAATGCGTGCCACGTCCATGTCTGCGGACAAATTACCCGACGTGCTCGAAAAATTACTCCACTATTGGTGGTACATGGCCGCCATGACCCTACTTGTATTGGTCGGAATGATCGCCGGTCTTACTAGCTGGATCATGTAGGCGAATTCGTTGGGGAAAAACGGGGGGAAAAACGGGGACAGGTCCAGTTTCACGGCGAGTGATAAATGTACCCACCGGGAGCATAGCGGGCAGGGCGCGTCATCCCCACGGGCTGCCGAACCGGGCCGCCATAACTAATAACTGGACCTGTCCCCGTTCCCGCTGTCGAGACGGCGTCCGTTAGCTCCCCGAGATCGGAGGCCGATGCCCTAT
>JAJRWS010000341.1 GCA_024276705.1 Planctomycetota bacterium
GCCCAATGCCACTCACTTTGAGCCGTAGGCGCTAGCCTCGGGTATCTTGGAGACAACGCAAACCCTATAAAACCCGAGGCTAGCGCCTACGGCTCAAACCCTCTGTGTCGCCACCCGGCCCTTTACGCGATGGGCTTGTGCCGGCATTTACAATCCCGCGGGCACCCGAGGCTAGCGCCCAATGCCACTCACTTTGAGCCGTAGGCGCTAGCCTCGGGTATCTTGGAGACAACGCAAACCCTATAAAACCCGAGGCTAGCGCCTACGGCTCAAACCCTCTGTGTCGCCACCCTGCCCTTTACGCGATGGGCTTGCTGCCGGCATTTACAATCCCGCGGGCACCCGAGGCTAGCGCCTTCGGCTCAGCTCAGCCCCTCTGGATCGCTCACTCCGCTTCGTTCGCATAGTACCCGTACGTGTAGGTGTAATGGTTCACGGAGATGCCTCCCAGGACGGCTCCCGCTACTTTGGCGCCGGCGTGCTCCAGACGTTCTACGGCTACTCGGACCTGCTTGGAACGACTTACGTCGCGCAGGGAGCAGAAGAGTACGGTGTCGGCTTCGCTGGCAAACAGTAGCGACTCGCTGGCCCCGAGAATCGGTGGGGTGTCGATGATAATCGTTTCGAACTCCTGCTTCAAACGCTCGAGCAGTTGCTCAAGCAACGATGCCTGCACCAGGTGATGCGGGTTGTCGGTGGCACGCCCGGCAGGCATCACGTAGGTATTCGATTCACCGACTCGATGGATCGCCTCGCGCAATTGGCACTTGCCCAGCAATACCTCGGCCAAACCCGGCTTGAGCGGCGTGCCAAGCACGCTGGCCACATCGGGCGAGCGCAGGTCAGCGTCGACGATCAACGTTGGCTTCTTGGTGGCTGCGGCAATGCTGCCGGTCAACGAAGTGGCCACGCTGGTCTTGCCCTCGCCCGAGGTGGCGCTGGTGATCGCCAGCACGCACTTGCTGCCTAGCCGGCCAGAGAGGACCAGGTTGGTGCGCAGGCTGTCGACCGATTCGGCAAAAATGAACATCTCGCGTTGCATGCGATTGGTCAGCGCATGGGTGCCAGTCGCTACTGGCCGAATCGGAAAACGGGCCACTTCGCCCAGTACAAGCAACTGCGACTCCTGTCGCAACTGTTCCACATCGGTAATGCGGCGAACCATCGCTTCGCGGGCCACCGCGACTCCAAGCGGGGCCACCATGGCTGCCACACAGCCAAGCAGCAGTATTTTGTAGGGAATCGGCTCCAGTGGAATGCTTGGCACCGTGGCGGCTTGCCGCAGGCGTACTCGGGCGGGAGCCCGCAGTTCGGTCTGCAGAGCCAACTTGCGGGCGGCAATCAGTTCGAACACTTTTTCTTCGCGGCCCAATTCGGCTTTCGAAAATTCCAACTGCACGCTCTTGGCGCCACCCGATTGGATATCTTTCAGGTGCTCCTGAAACCGACTGGTCAGATATTTCTTCTTGACATCGAGTTTGGTCATCTCCCGCCCCATCGCGGCGATGGCCAGCTTGCGATCCTTGGCCTGGCCATCTTCGTGCTGGTTGCTTAACTGCTCCCGCAGTACGGTCTTGAGCTCCGCAAGCTTCTTGGTCTCCTCCTCAAAGTCACGTTGTAGCCGCTGGTATGCTTTATGCGATTTCAGGTGCACCACCATTCCCTTGAGCTGCTCCATCCGATCGCTTATTTCGTCCAGCACAGCCTGCTGCTGGCGAACCTCGGGATGACTGGCCACATTCAAATCGAGCAACCCTGAATTCTCGGCATGATCGGGAATCAGCATCGGCGCGTCGCGCAACGATTGGATTTCGGCTTTGAGAACTTCTTGGTTCACTTCCACTTCGGTCAGATCTTGATAGAGGCTGCCGATGGGGCCCATGTTTTTTTCGAGGTCGAGCACCGCCCCTCCGAATGGATCTTTGCCGGTCACTTCCTTGGCCAACTGCAGCACCCGCTGCCGAAGCTGCTCGACTCCCAGCGAGCGGCGCCGGCGTTCCTCTTCCAACAGTTCGATCACCCGTTGCGATCGCTTGAACTCCTCGTTGGACTGGATGTCGAGGTACTCGGCGACCACCGCGTTGGCCACATCCGCCGCAGCCCGAGCCGAGGGGCTCACGTAGCGCACCTGGTACAATTGCGATTTGCCGACCTGTTTAATTGAAATCTTCTTTTCCAAGTATTTCAGCGGGTCGACTTGTTTTCGAAACTCTTCCAGTTTGGCGATCTCCGGCTTGCTTAGGACAGGCGCCAACACGACCGGGCTGCGCAGCAATTCGACCTGTGTTTGAATGTAACTGTCGTTACCGCGCGAATTGCTCACCTTGCCCTGATCGAAGGCGATGAAAGGCGTGGACTGCTCGATCACCACCAGCGCCGAAGCTTCGTACTTAGGCACGTAGAAATAGACGATGGCCGCGGCGGTAATCCCCGCCAGCACGAGTCCCGCGGGGAATACGATTTTCCACCATTGGCGCAAGACCCACAGCACGAAGGCCGGGCCCAGGCCAGCATCCTGCTGTTTGGCCGGAACTGCGGTTGTGCGGGGCACTCGTTGCACGGGTCGGGCCAAGGGAGCCGGCTCGCTGCGCACGGGAAGTTGTTTTGGATTGTTCAAAGGCTGAGGATCGAAGGGAGCTGAATCGGACATGGTAGGTTACGTGGTTGCTAGATTCATCGGTGCGGGTAGGACGTGGCGGGGAGTGTGGTGTGGTATTGGACGCTGGCCTCGGGCGCCTTGGTGGTTACGCTAACTCATGTGATTTGGTGCGATCTTTGTTGGCATGTCCTGGAATTCTGTGTGGCACATCGTGAGAAGAACGAAGGGCGTGGAATACGCCATGCCAATCGCCAAAGGACATGTACAGAATTTAATTCCGGTAATCGCTATCCTGTAGGATCTATGGTGACTGATAGCTCTCTCTTGGCCACTGAGATTCTTCAGTCGCTTAGGCTCCCTCAGAATGACGTGAAAGTGGGGTCCGCTCCAGGAAATTGATAGCCGTTAAAAAATCTGGGGTGTTACTTCTATCCGAATCCTTAACTCTGGCAAACCAATCAGGATAAACTGTCCCTCCAACCCTGGAAAATACTACGCAGCTCCGTATCCTACCGGCGCTACGTCTTCCACTTCGGGGAAAAGCCGCCCAAGATAAACCAGGAACAACCAGAAGAGCAGCGCGGCAAAGGGGATCATGACCAGGCCGGCGATGTCGTGACTGAATGTGTGGGCCGCTTCGCCTGAGGCAAACTGATAAAGCAATCCGGTAACGACGATTCGCGTAACATTGGCAATGATGGCCACCGGCACAACGGCCAGCAGCACCATCACTTTCTGCCACCAACTCCAGCGGGAAAACAACACATAGGCAAAAGCCAGGGCGAGAATGCCGACAAAAATACGCATTCCCGAACAGGCTTCTTCCACAAACAACTGCTGGTCGCCCAGCCAGATGGTATTCCCCTCGGAGATGGCCGGTTGGCCGAGCATCTGCAGGCAAACCGTACTGAGTCTGGTAGCGACTTTCTGCAGAGGTACACTCAGCCAGCTTTCAGCCGTGTAGGGAATCGGCACCATGAACCATAAAAACAAAATCGACGACAAACACCAGCGCAGGCACTGGGCCCCATACAGCAACCAGACCGACGCCCCGATGGCCAGCGGCAAAGTCCAGCCATCCAACGGGATCAGATAATACATACCCGCGAACAGACGCATCGCGCCAACGACCAGTAGCAAGGCCACTCCGATCAGACTTGGCCGGATGGCATCGCGCGGAAAGTCGGCGCGCCGCAACCACAGGAAAGCAATCGCGACCGGCAAGACAATAAACCCGTGCGAGTAGTCGGGTTGCTGGATCCAGGCATGGACCATGCCGGCCAGCGTTGGCCAATACGACCAGACCACTGCGGCCAACATGGCCAGACCTCCGAGGATCAACCAGCGTGTGTCGATCGGCGCGGCAGGCGGTTCGGCCAGGCTTTCTACGGGCTTGTCGGCTGACTGTGAGTCGGAGTTCACGGCCGCTTGCCCGTTTGCCTGGTGTCGCTTCTTTTTATGTTTGTGTGACATGCGTCATGGGAGGCGGGAATGATGGAATGATGGAATGGTGGAATATCGAACAAGGAACAAGGAGTGAAGAATGATGAAGGAAGGAAAGAAGGGAAGTGGCTTAAGGGTGTCGCATCAATAATTGTCGTTGTTCGCTCCGCGAACTAAACGTTTTGTTCGCGGAGCGAACAACGACTATACGACAGTTATTAATACGCCGGTGCTTAGCCGCTGCTCTTCACTTCTGAGCTGGCTGGAGAGTGTGCCAAGAGGCAAATTAGGGCCACCCCTTCGGGGTTATTGTGGGGGATGAATATTGTCCCAGGGTTGCGCTTTGCTCGTACCTCGCTGCGCTTCACCCTGGGCTAGTATAGGGACGTCCCTTCGGGACTGGGTACGCCATACCACTTCTTCCTTCAACACTCCTTGTTCCTTGTTCGATATTCCCAGCCCTTGTTCGATATTCATGATTCCGGTATTACCGTTTTGTCATCTGAAGGGGCGAGGGGGCATTGCTGTGTCCTACTTTCAGCATTCTGGCCTGTCAAGCAGTGCCTGAAAACGCTCGGCCGGCGCGGACTCCGTCCCCCTCAGTTGCGCAACGGCACAACTGACAGCAACTCGGCAGTCCCTACTGAGCTGATTAATTTGATCCACTGATCCATGTGAATTGCTTGTTGCTGTGTCCAGAAATCCCTCCGAACACTTGCGGCTTTGCTTCGATTGCTATTGTCCACAAACTCTTTTGCTGGGGTGAAAAACAATGCCTGCCATTTCACCTTCGCCCATGTTCTCTTGCAATTGCCGCTTGCGCCTTGTCACTCCGCTCCATCCGCGATCGGCTCAAGTGACTGAAACCGACCCCAATGCCACTTACTTTGAGCCGTAGGCGCTAGCCTCGGGTGCCTTCGGGGCAACGCATACTTCACAAAACCCGAGGCTAGCGTCTTCGGCTCAGCTGTTCGAATCGACAAAGTACGTGCCATGCACTGCATCAAGCCAGGCTTCTAGCCATCTTCTTTTAACCTCACGTTGTAGCAAAAAATAACGCCGCCATTATAGCGGGAAACCACCGGAATTTCCAGTGACTGGCTTCTTTATTGAAACCAAAATCGCCAACAAATCTCTACCGGTTGACATTCTTTCGAAGACCCTCCTGACAAAATTAGGCAAAGCAATAAATAAGACCGCCCTGTCCACTTTATGGGGGCCGATAAAATGCATGGTTAATAACATTCCGATTTTCATTCGCTCATGCCCTCTGGATTGCCACCTCTGTTCTCTGCACGATGGACTTGTGCCGGCAATTCCGGTTCCCGCAGGCACCCGAGGCTAGCGCCTACGGCTCAAACCCTTTGGATTGCCACCCGCAATCTTCTTTCCATCTCTCCTCGCTAAACTGGCTCCAACAGGTAATCCTGGATCTCCATCGACGCGCCCATTTCCATGTATTCAACCGCCACAAACAGCCTCGTCTTGCCGCGTCGTTTCAAGACGGTTCCTTCGTAGCCAGCAAACAGACCCGCTTTTACTCGAACTCGCTGCCCTTCGACCAGACGCGACTCGGGCGTCAGCGGCGCATCGAGGGCAATCAGCTCCGCAATCCTACGCAAATCGCCCCGCAACTGTTCTCCGTCGGTCACCTGGGTCATTGCGACGATGCGATTGGTTTGTAGCGCCTTAATGCGTTGCTGGTCGTTTCCATGAAAAAACAGGTATCCTGAAAAGAGCGGGATCTCGGCAATTCTCGTTTTGCCGCGGGTCAGTGATTTGCGTTTGACCACCGGCAAAAAATGGGGCACCTGGCGTGAGGCAAGTTGCTCGGCCAGTTTCTTTTCTTGCCGGCTCTTGGTGTAAACGAGCCACCAGTAAGGTTCGTCCAGATTCGCTTCGATTTCCTGTTCCAAAGACCCCTGTTCCGTAACCTCTTGTTCCATTAATTCCATAAATTCTCGTTCACGATACGACGGCTCCCGGACAGACAACTCCGAGAAGCCGGGCTGAAGCAAGTTGGCCGGATAGAGATAAGGGAGCTGGATGCTATCAGTCACCTGAACGACCGCTGCATCCGAGACGCCGGCACTGACGCAACCGGTTTCTTCGCTCTCAAGTTGCACACCACTATTCGCCATATTCATTCCGCTTTTTTCAATCCAAAAAACCATATGTATCTTAGAAGGTGTTTTAAAATTCAAATGCCCTCACCCTAGCTCTCTCCCGCAAGCGGGCGAGGGGACTAGAGGAGCCGCTGCACGGCCGATTTTCTGAATTTTAAAACACCTTCTAAGCAGAAGATCCGTTTCCGCAGGGCAACCCGCCTTGGGTTCAGTTTAACCATTAACTCGATTTTATTCACACTATTATCAACGAAATCATCTCCCCGCAGGCCTTTCCGACCGGGCTGGGGGGACTATGCCGAATGTGTAAAAACTGACAAATATACAAGTCCTACGCCATCGGCATGAAAATCCGCTGGCCCTGCCAGCTTTAGCTCTAGTAATCAGCGCAATATCAACCATGGTACTCCTCAAAGCTGTGCTGCTGAAACGACTTCGCTACGCCGAGAAGGTCAAACAATCTCGCGTTCAAAGAGCATGGGCCCACCGTGGCAGAATTGGCAACGACAGCCAAAGATGACGTCAGTTATGGACGGCAGGAGCAATTGCTGAAACTCCGTTGACAGCACGGCGACAATTGGGGGCGCCGCGGAAACCCACAGTATTAATGATATGCCCCCGGCAGTCAAGAAAAAGCTGGATGATCGGTGGGTTTTTTCTGAGTAAATGTTAGCCCATGCCACTTGCACTCAATGCCATTTAATATTGAGCCGTAGGCGCTAGCCCAATGCCACTTACTTTGAGCCGAACGCTAGCCTCGGGTATCCTGGAGACAACGCAAATCCTATAAAACCCGAGGTTAGCGCCTTCGACGCAGTTACAAGAATTGACCAGAAAAGTGCCCATGCAAATTATTCCGGGAAAATTTCGAGATTGTGCGTCCACATTGGGACTCAAAAGGCATCTATGTAGTAGGGAGATTCTCTCTTGCCGTTGGACCGGTTTATTTACAGGTCATCCTAAATTTTCTCGTGTCGAAGCTTTCTCATGTTGGAGTTTTTCTCGTGACAGACAACAGAAAAACAATCTGCATCGCGATAGTCACCGACAATGAAGATATACCAGAGACTCTCTCTCTTTCTCGTGAACACCTCTATGCCGACTACGACATTGTCGTGGTCGGACGTTTCGCCGATATATCGACGGCCACATCGTTTGTGGTTGGCAGCGTGGATGTCCTGGTAGTCGCCAACGACGATATGGAAATCGGCACGGCGATCGGCACACTACGCCAGGTTGACTCGGCCATCGGTATCGTTGCCATCTCGACCACAGCAGCCGGTTTGCAACCGGCCTTGGCGGCTGGAGCCCAGGTGGTGATGACCCGCGAGTGCTGTTGTGAAACGCTAGCAGCCGACGTTCTGTCGGCTTACCACATGGCCCAGACGCAACAGGTCATGTGCGAACGGCTGGCCAAAGCAGAAGAACAAGTTCGTCACGATCGCCTGATCGGCCAGGCCGTCTCGATTCTTGCCCGGCAGGGTGGAATCCCCGAAATCGAAGCTCGGCACCACCTACGTCAATCTTCGCGTAACAAACGCCAACCGATGCACGAGCTGGCCCTGCATGTGGTGGAAAGCGCCGACCTGCTCAAAGCCGAACTATGCGGAAGCGACCAGAAACCAGAGATCGGAGGCAATGGAAATGTTGTGAGGGGAATGGTGAAGTAGTGGAATATCGAATATCGAACAAGGAGTGATGAAGGTCGAAGTGGGAGGATGGCACATCCCAGTATCGTGTGGCACATCCCAGTATCGTGTGGCACGCCCAGTATCGTGTGGCACGCCCAGTATCGTGTGGCACGCCCAGTATCGTGTGGCACGCCCCAGAGCTTCCGGCGATGGGCGTGGTGAGTTGAGCTTGCCCTTGCGGGATTGGCGATCCACTACCGGGTTAGCGTGCTACTTGGAAAATAACACCATCTGGTGATGCAACCACGCCCTTCGTTCCTCAGGGACGTGCCACACCTGTCAGGGACGTGCCACACCTGTCGAGAACGTGCCACACCTGTCGGGAACGCGTCACACCTGACAGTTGCCCGCTTAGCACATCACTTCGTGAACATCGGCGACTTGTCTCTCCGAGCGGTGTTGTCCAGAAGCTGAATCTGAACCGAGCCGCCACTCTTTTCCACCGCGGGGGCCTGAGGCAAGGAGACCGGAATCACGTCGATTTGCAACGGCGGTTTCTTATCGCTGTCGCGGTTCGGCAGTGCAGGCCATTCGAAGATTGCGGTGGTCGCAGACGTCGATGATTCTTCTTTGCTCAGCTCCGTACGCCTGGCCACACTTTCCTCAGGTCCACCCTGAACAGATCCACCAACAGCCTGGGACCCGTCCGACCTGGCTCGCAAACGTAATTCAGCCAACACCACACCCGAGGACCTGTCCGCCACGGGAGCCGCTGGAATTATCAACTGGGTTTGCGCAACCTGTTGTGGGCTTTGTACTCTTGCTGCTGGGTTTCGAAGTTTCGAGCTTACCGCACTGGTGTGCGAACCGGGCTGAACAGCCGGCAATCGCCGCATTGCTCCTTGCTTGTCCGGCAATTCCTGTTGCCCCGGAGTTACCTCAGGAACTGGCGGGGTCGAGTCCGTACCCTCAACACCTGGTACACGTTGCGGCTTGTCGGCTGGAACCGGCACGGTTGCCGACTTGGATGTTGGCTTCGTTTCCCGATTGGCTCCGAACGGATTGTAAAACTCATCCGGGGCAGCCACAGGAGTTGGCACCGGTACGCCGGGAACTGATTCACCCACTGACAATGGGTATATTTCCGCGGGCGAACCACAGAAGGCATTGCGCCAATCGGCTCCCGAAGCGGGCCATTCGCTCCAACAGGTAGGCTTCATGCCATAAAATTCGCTATCGGGGCCGCATGGGCAAGCAAAGATCGCATCCTCTCCGGCACACCAAGGAACTTTTTGGCGAATGTCGGTTGGGCAACTGAGCTCCTGCTCCCGTTTCATTTTCAGGCCGGAGTAGCATCCACTAAGCAGGGTCACCCCACTCAATAGGACCGCAATCAATACTCTGTGGGTCACGCTGTGTTTGTTCATTATGTCCTTGAGCAAACTGCGGGTAGCCTGCCCTCCCTTAAAGTCCATCCGTGCTAAGTCCGTGTTCAATCCGTAGCTCGATACCACAACTGTCAATTCCAACCACCCTGAGCCGAAGCCTCGGGTATTTCAGGGCTATACGCTGTCCCGGAGGCACCCGAGGCTAGCGCCTACGGCTCAAACCCTCTGGATCGCTATCCGCACCCATCTTTCCAACATCCCAACATTCCATCCGTGTTCAATCCGTGGCTCTAAACCTAAACGCTAACCCCCGCTACCCGAGGCTAGCGCCTACGGCTCAAACCCTCTGGATCGCTATCCGCACCCATCTTTCCAACATCCCAACATTCCATCCGTGTTCAATCCGTGGCTCTAAA
>JAJRWS010000342.1 GCA_024276705.1 Planctomycetota bacterium
CCGAGCCTCTTTGAGCACCGGGTAGAGCACCCGCCCCTCACTCCCGATGACCGTGAAGCGTTCATCGCCTGCCGGCAAGACGGGCTGGCCACGATCGACAGCGACCGTCACTTGTCCCACGCCAAAAGGCTCGCCGGCATAAGCTTCCCAACGTAGTTCGGCCTTGGCTGCTGCGGCGGGCAAGGCAATGGGCAACAGCATGAGCAGTGGCATCAACCATCGAGATGGTGCCTCCGCCCGCAGACGGTTTCGGCTTGCCACGATTTCCAAGCTACCATGCCTTCCCTGCGTTCGGAAGCGTACACGCCCGCGGGCGGGCAACCATAGATTCTGGAGAGTGCTTTTCGATCTCATCGCCTTATCATTCCATTTGCCGACCAGTGAAATCCCCCATGCTACCCATCTTGAATCGGTCCGAACAGCCGTTTCCGCGAAGAAAAACAGGGAAGCTGAGCGGGAGTCTCGAAAAATCTCAACAACAAACTTGCATCATGGCTCGAGCCGCAAGAGAATGACGTCATGTTTCTGCCACAATTTTCACTCCGCCGAGTTCTCTGGGTAATCACCGCCTGGGCCTGCTTCTTTTTGGTCGTGGGCCAGGCGCTACGCGGCCAGGCATGGGCACTGGGAGTCACGGTGGCAGTCCTCAGCCTGCTGGCAGCGGCATTCTCTTATGCCATCTTTTTTGTTCTGGTAACGTTCGCCGGTCAAATGCTGGGCACCGAATCGGTCCGGGCGCGAACCAGTCGTGGCAGCGTGGTCTCTGGCACCGACCCCGAGGGGCCACGCTCGGGGAATAAGCCATGAACCGTAGCTTCGCGAGCACCTATCGTCTGGCACCGCTCTGGGCTCTTCGCTCTCTGCTCTCCGCTTTCTGGCACCGGCCCCGGGAATCCATGCACGGGAAGTGGCAAGTGATGACTCCTCGCTTCAAAACCACGCACAACTTTGCACCGCTCTGGGCTCTTCGCTTTCTGCTCTTCGCCTTATTATGGTTTGGGCTCGCACCCGCAGGCCGACCTGGCGCATGGGCCGTCACTGGCAATGTGACCGTTCTCCCTCCACCACCAACCAGCCTGGTCCGAGCCGGCCAAACGGGTACTCCACCAGTCACTCTCTATTCGCCTCAATCCGGCTTGCGGCTTCAGGTCGATTCCACTTGGGCGGCGAATCGAGCTTACCGGCCATTCCGAGTCTCGATCCGCGCTCCTGGCCCCTCACCTTCGGATCGCTTGCTGACCCTCCGTCTGTTTGCCGGGAACCGGAGCAACGACGGCCGCGCCATCAGCATGGAACAAGATTTCCAGTTGTCTCAAGGCGCGACAACCGCCACGACCACTCTGGCGGTCCCCCAACTGACGACTTGGACAACGGTAGGCTGGGACTTATGGGTGGATGGAGTCCACGAAGATGCGCTCTCCAGCAGCGCGGCTCCAACCAGTAACCGCTCGACCAATCAATCCTTCGCCGTACTGGCCATTCGCAAGCCAGGGGGTTATCGGGTTAATACTTTATTGAAGCGCCTGACCAATGACGGGACGAATTATTTCGAGCTGAATACGGCAGAATTGCCTGAACGATGGATCGACTACAGTGGCCTGGATGTCATCATCTTGACCTATTCCGATCTGCTCACAATTACGAAAACCAATCCCGCGGCCTGGGCGGCCATCGTACGCTGGCTAAGAACAGGAGGTAATCTGTGGATCCACGATTTAGGAAATCGTTGGCAAAAACTGCCAGCCGTCGAGGATGTGCTGCCGACTGAAGGAGCTTTGGCTCCATCCTTTCAGAACGATCCCTTATCCGGAGACTGGCAACCAGTCCGGGCATTGCCAACCGGAAATGAGCCACCGACTCAGAGCGACCGATCGCCCCGGAGCCTAAAACGGGCTCGAACGATCGTGCAGCCGCTCCTCTGGCGACCGCTCGGCATGGGAATGGTCTGCATCAGCCAGCTTCCACTCGACCCATCCGCGAAATTTCCGCCAGAAGACTATGACAACCGGTGGCTCACCTTGCTGCAGCAAGCGGCCTGGCAGGCGCGGCATGGATTCGCTCTGAGTACGCCCAACATCGAATTCAACAACTGGTTGATTCCAGGCGTGGGGACCGCCCCGGTGATTGAATTCCAATTCCTGATCACCTGTTTTGTCCTGGCCATTGGCCCCTTGAATTATTGGCTCCTCAAACGCCGCGATCGGTTGCCCCTGTTGCTGGTGACCGTTCCGCTGACCGCGATCGGCGTGACGCTGCTGCTGTTTGCCTACGGGCTGTTCGCGGACGGACTGGGGGTCCAGGTGCGTGCTCGGAGTTACACATGGCTCGATCAACCCACGGGCGAATCGGTCAGTTGGACCCGCGCTTCCTACTATGCGGGCATGGCACCCGCCGAAGGCATGGAGTTCTCACGGGAAACGGCCGTTTACCCATTGACGCCCTCCTGGGGACGGAACTCGCACCTGGCGCGTCGAATCGCGGGCCGGCGACGGGAATTGCTGTGGAATCAATCCCAACACTTGACCCGCGGCTGGTTACCTTCGCGTATGCCCTCTCAGTTTATGCTGATCGCCGCGAAGCAGACCACCAGGCGACTTGTCATCAAGCCGACAGAGGGCGGCTGGCGCGTGGCCAATCAGCTCGGTACCCACCTGCGCACACTGGTTGTCGTGGATCCTACGGGACTGGCCTTCTGGGGTGAAGATATGGCTCCTGAGGAAGAATCGCCTTTGCAACCCATTACCCTGGCCAAAACCACTCAAAGACTTCGTGAGCTGTTCTCCCAACATGATCCA
>JAJRWS010000343.1 GCA_024276705.1 Planctomycetota bacterium
CAGCAAAACTGCTGGTAAGCCTGAGCACGGCACGCGTAGAGGTCCGCTCCCGAGGTACTGGATGAATCGCGGCCGGCAGCCAGATCGGCCAATCCTTCTGGCAGGCTTTCCCAGCGTGGATCCAAGCCAACCACGACCGGATTTCCACGTTTTCGCACAGCCCCTGCCAGTTCATCCGTGAAATGAATCACTTTTTCCTCCCTGTTCCAATCGGTTGCATCTCAAGCCTGGCTGGCTACCAGCCAGGTGCGGTGATACCCAGTATACCTTCTAACCATGACAATCCTCAATGGACCCCGAGTCCTTGTTTCACATTGCGGCCGTACCCCGAAAACAGGGCCCCATGGAGGACTTCTGAATACGAAAAGCTCGAAACTTTCCGCATTGCCAAATCGCCTTGAATTTGTGATACTGGCGCACTTGGAGCAATTCCAATCGGGCCGTGGCGCAGGCTGGTAGCGCGTTTGACTGGGGGTCAAAAGGTCGCTGGTTCGAATCCAGTCGGCCCGACTAAAAAGAGTCGTGAAAACAAGGTGTTTCACGGCTCTCTTCTTTTGCCCCGGTGGCCTCAGAATGGCCACTGTTACCAGAAGTGTTACTTTTTCGTTTTGCTGGTACTTCCAGCCGTCGCAACTCATCCCCAACCGCTTCGCTTTGCACCTCGGCGTAGTAGTCCAGCGTGGTCTGGATGCTCTTGTGACGCATGAGCTTCTGTAACGTGGCGGGCCACACCTTGGATACCCATCGGGTGGCAAAGCTCCGCCTCAGGTCGTGGGCTGATGCGTACTTGGTATGCTCCTCGCCCAGCCTTTTACAGTCGGCAACCCGCACACCAGCGGCCTTGCCGATCCGGCTGATTACGGTGCCCGCCCAATCTGATCCCATGGGGGCGGTGCTACCATCACGTGCCATCGGTCGGAATACTCGACCATGGCGGTCGGACTCGGTAACCGCTTCCAGAAACTCGCAGAACTCGGGGCTCAGCGGTAGCAATTCATCCCGGTTGGCCTTTTGGCCCTCGGCCATTATCCGCAGTTGCGGGTACTTGCCGCCCATGCGGATAGACAGGGGGGCGTCAACCTCCCAGCTCAGGGCGACCGCTTCGCCCAGTCTCAAACCAGACAGCCACAATCCACGTAGGAGGAACCTCCAGGATTCGGCAACCGTCAGCTCCTCGGCGGTCGGTCGCTTTTCCTCAGCGGTCAGCTTGTCGCTCTTGCGGCGTCTCCCAACGTCGGTCACGACTGGCAGAGTCGCCGATAGCATCCTCTCGAACTCCTCCAGGCAGATTGCCCGACCCTTCGCCATGCGTCCACCTTTTTTCCGCTTCGGCATCTCGACATGGGGAACCGCTGCCAGGTACTTCTGGCGGACCGCCCAGCCGAGAAACGACTTGACATGCCGGAGGTAGGCTTTGATGGTCTCGATGATCAGCTTCTCGGATCGTAGCGTTTCCTGGAAGTGTGCCAGCTTCCGCTGGTTCAGGTCCCGCAGCTTGTCCAGGGCGGGGAAGGCGGCATCCAGCTTGCTGAACACGGTCGCAACAATGTTGCAAGTGTTATCGGCTTGGTCGACCAGGAATTGGTTTTCGTATCGGTCTTTGAACTCCGACCACGTTATCCTGGTCGTGCTGTCCAGCTTGCCCGCTGCAAGGTCGGCTTCCAGCTTCCCAGCTTTTCGTTCGGCATCTCGATGCCTGGTGGTCTTGGCGGATTGGGTCCGCTGTCTGCCCGTTTCAGGGTCGACCCATCTCAGGACCAGAAACTTTCGGTCGGGATACTTCACGACTTTCACTTTCAATGCGTCCATCGGTACTCCTTGAAAAAAAAGGAACAGGAAAATCCGCCAGCGGTCGCCAGCGGGGAAAACGTGAGGGCAGGGAACCGCCAGCGTTTGCAGCGGTCCGACGTGCGGAGAGGCGTTCCGAGAAACGCACAAGCACGGTAGAATTTTGGGAGCCATTGGAACCTCTCGCCAGGTTTCGTGGTCAGGGCCGTCGTTGTGTTCCACCACTTCGGCGGCCCGCTTTTCATGGTACGGGACCGCCCGATATTGTCAATCAAAAGTAACAATCTGGGTAACAGTCGGCCATCGAACCGGCATTTCCTCGGGGAATCCGGCCCCGGCCTTTTGATTCGTGGTCAGTCGCCAGCGGTTATCTTGTTAAGTGGGCTTCAATTAGCGAGACTTCATGGATAGACCGATATCATGCCTATTACGGAGACTTGCTGTGCCACGTCAAACCACATCCAGCCCGTACCAGATTTTCATGCTTGGTCTGTGTTTCTACGTCCTGGCCACGTTGGCTGCCCAAACAGTATTCCAGTTGAGCGAAAACACGATTGCCATCCTTGATACGGCCGACACTGCAATCTGTATTGCATTCTTCCTTGATTTTATCAGAAGTGTAATCAAGGCAGAGAATCGCCCTAAGTATCTATTGCAATGAGGCTGGCTGGATTTAATTTCAAGCATTCCCGCAGTGGGCTGGTTGCGATGGGGTAGGGCCGCCAGGATGTTTCGAATAATCCGTGTGCTGCGTGGTCTGAAGGCGGCTAAGATCCTAGCCACTTTCGCTCTTGAGAAACGGGCGGAAAGTGCATTGTGGGCAACGTTGTTGGTCTCGATTCTGGTAACAATTTTCGGCAGCATTGCCATCCTTCATTTGGAGACCAGCCTTGAAGCCAACATCCACACGGCTCCTGACGCATTGTGGTGGTCATTTGTTACCCTCACGACCGTTGGGTATGGCGACCATTTCCCAGTCACATCCTCAGGTAGAGTGTTAGCAGCAGTGCTAATGATTACTGGCATCGGATTGTTCGGTACATTTACAGCCTATGTTGCTTCGTTGTTTATTTCTCCAGAGGAAACGAACCAACAAGAACAGATTTCCGCATTACATGAGGATGTTCGAAAGCTTCGGGAAGCATTCGAACAAATGATGGTGACACAAAAAAACAACGATCCCAATTAGCCCTAAGTAATTAAGGAACAGGTAGTCCATGCTTACTGACATTGGAGAATATACGGTTGGTGCTCACCTTAAACTTATTAAGGAATGCGATTTCATTGACTATAACGTTCGCCAACCCGGGGGAGGCTTAAAAGGGCTCGGTGAATTGGACGTAGTAGGGCTGAATTTCCATGATAAGACCGCTTATTTATGTGAGGTCACGACTCATATACGAGGCTTGCAGTACAAAAGCAATCAGGAAACCGTGGACCGAATAAAAAGGAAACATGAACGCCAAAAGGAATATGCAAAAAAACATTTAACCAATTTCAAAAACCATAAATTCATGTTTTGGTCGCCTGTGGTACCAGTGGGCTATATCACTGATCACTTAGCAAGCATTAATAGTCTCGAATTGGTAATTAACGGCGAATACAAAAAGTGCATCGAGCAATTAAGATTGTTGGCAAAAAACACAACCCATGATTCTGGAAATCCGTTTTTCAGAATGCTCCAAATCATTGAGCACATGAGAGATTAATTCGCTTAGAACTGCATCCAGCTAATTCACACCCGATTAGCCTTTGCTGCACAGCCTTGATTCCAAATCAACGATTCGTTGCTCCAACTCCACATTTTCCCGCACCTTGGTTCCATACTCCAGAACACTCCGTGCGGCCCCCAAACGGGCGGTTGATGAATCGTCGGACAGTAGATCCCGTAGGGTGGCAATCGCTTCTTCGGCAGCACTGGCAAGGGCCCCAACGGCACGTTGAATCATTTCGGATCTGACATCGGATACCAACTTCCGAAACTCGGGATCGGCCAACCTTCGGCCTGCGGTTCGCTCGCTCAATCCCGAAGCCCGGGCCGCATCCCGGAGAGTTCGACCTGCCGCAAACTCGGCGACAAGGCGAGCATTTCCTTTTCGTCGGCCAAAATCGGCCATTATCGGCCACCTTCCAGCTTGGACCAATCGAACCGGCCATTGTCTGGACAGCGGAAAAGCGGCCCTCCTGGTTGACACTCGCTTCGATAGAGAACCTCTCCCGTCTGGGCATTGTAAACTTCCAGCATTCCGAGTGGTCGGCCATCAGTTGTCGCTGGGAGGTTGGCTTGCCGTTCCAGTTTGGCTAACCGGCTACATCGTGACTTATTCAAGGTTCAACTCCGGCTACTAGCTGGTCGGATCTCTTGTGTAATAGGCGGCTGGTCTTGGGTCGGCTAAGTGCTGTCGCTGGCATGATTTTGCATCCTTTCGGGGATTGGTTTTGGTAACGATCTTGTGACGGTTGGAAGTTTTGAATGGTTTTCCTGGGGATTTTCAGGCGTGGCCTTTTGATAACGAATCAATCGCTTGGGGTGCATGGGGCTTCTGGGCCTTCGCTCGGCGGAAGCCATCGCACAATGCGTGAGCCTTGGCCAGTCGGGCTTGGCTGCCATCCGGGCTTGGCTGGGAGTCGAGTATCTCAAACGGGCCGCCAAGATCGAATGATAGTGTTTGCTGGATTCTCATGGCTTCAAATTCTTTCACGACTTTGCCTCGCTGAGACTGGGTAGCCGGGACAGCCGTAGGCGTCCGTCCCGGTGTCCAGTCGATGCGTTTTGTCCCGGTTCACGTTCGTAACGGGATTCCACCCTTACGTAGTAAGGGCGAGTCCCGTGGGGTTTCCACCCCAAGTCAAAACACGCCGGGACTGTCCTGGTTGTCCCGGTGTTTTGTCCCGGTCGTTTCCAGTAGCTTAAATCCATCCAATTGAGCCCCATTTTTGGTAACATTGCATGGCCCTACGTAACCATCTTCAAGTAGTGTTTCGATCGCCTCTTTGATCCTGGTCCCTCCCATGGCACATTGCTCACGGATGCCCCGTTTGGTGTCTGGACCGGCCAGTAACGTCCGGCAAACGGCTGTCCGGTCGGCCTCTAGTCGGCTTTCTAAGTCTGCCACCTGTTTGCCTGGTTTCTTCCCTGTCCCCAAAATCGCATCGGCGGTCAGGTCGGGACGTTCGCCAGTCCAGGCAATCCTGGACGTTTTGCCCACGGGCTCGACTTCGTAGGACAGCACAGCAGGGGGGGCACAGAGGTTTCCCTTGACTCGTGCCAGGAACCGCTGGTCGGGGTCGTCTGGGCTCTTGGCGGCCATCAGGACGCTACGGGCAACCCCGGTGTAGGCAACACTCCCCATCCCCCGGTGCATGGCCTTCTGGCCCACGGTCTTGTTGTGGTGGCGTATGAACAGAATGGCACAGCCGGTTTCCTCTGCCAGAACCGCCAGAGCCGCCAGGGCGTGCCGGGTCGATGCGTCGTTATTGGTGTCAATTTTATGGTCTAAGTAGCTGTTGATCGTACTTTCCGCAGGTGCGATGAGAATTATCTTCCCATTTTTGCTGCCAGCTGTTTTCAAGCCGTAGCATGAGCGAAGCCAGGATTGTCAATCCCGATCGTTGGGGATGTCTTATTGACTTGTGTTCCTCCTGTTGTCCGC
>JAJRWS010000344.1 GCA_024276705.1 Planctomycetota bacterium
CCGCCGCCCCCGTCGGCTGGGATATTGATTAGCAGAGAGTGGAGAGCAGAGAGTGGAGAGCAGAGAGTGGAGAGTGGAGAGTGGAGAGTGGCGAGGGTTTGAGGTCCGATGCCATTTTTTGAACCGTGAGCGTTAACCGAATGATACTTACTTTGGCCATTCCAACAACTGTGCCGCAGACGCTAAGCATCGTCCAATCATTTAATGTCGTTTATATTTCCGTGCTGAACATGTTTCTTGCGTGTACAAGCAATGAATTTTAGCAACCACGAAAGAAACGAAATGACCCGAAAAATTCAACGACCAGGCCTTCCTGCTCTATTTGCAAATAATCTCTGCCATCTGCCTGCCTTGTCTTTAGTTTCGTGTTATTTCGTGTTTTTCGTAGTTGTCATTGAATCACTCAAGACGTAAGCCCATGGGCCTGTTCAACCGCCGAGCTTGTAACTACGATAATTCCGAATTCCGAATTTCCTATCATGCCTCTGAAAATACAGCATGACGACCGCGTGCATCTCGACCTGACGCCGATGATCGACGTCGTGTTTTTGCTGATTATTTTTTTTATGGTGGCTACCAAGTTCGCGGAGATGGAACGCGATATTGATCTACAACTGCCCGAAGTGGCCTCTGCCGTCCCCTTGACTGCCGCACCGAAGCAGAGAATGGTCAATGTTCACGACGATGGCCAAACGACGTTGGATAACCAGACGGTTACTCTGCCGGAGCTGACGACCCAATTGGCAACAGCCTGCCGTGAATACCCGCAGTTGAGTGTTGTGATTCGCGGCGATGCGGCCTGCCCCTTCCAGCACGTTGCCGCGGCTCTGGCCGCGTGTAAGGATGCCCACGTGACCGAGCTGGGGATCACAGTGCGAATCGCCGGCAAAGAGCAAACGGTGAGAAGATAGTTGTTACCCAAGGGGATATCCTGCCATGTTCACTTTTTCCACCTGGTGGATCGTATGGGCCTTGCTGAGCATGGCCACGGTTGGTTTGGTGGTACTGCTGCGCACCCGCTGGCAGGAAATGCGACCCCTCAAGAAGTGCGCCCTTCTGTCTCTCTGGGTGCATGTGCTGTTGGCATGCCTGGCGACGATGGTGCAGATATTCTCCGGCAGTCCGGGCATCGGTCCCGGTCAGCCGATTCGTGTTGCCGTGTTGCCGATGGAATACCATGAAACCGCTTCGTTGCAACCAGCAACCGAAACTGCCGACTTGTTACGGCCCGAAGAGCCTGCCTTGATAGCGCCTGAGTTGGAGCCATTGCCAGAACCGAGCCCGGAAAAAACACGCCCGATAGCGTGGCGGTGGAAAGTGCGTTGGAGCAAGTTCTCGATCCCCCCTCCCCTGCCCCGCCGGCTCCCATCAGCGAATCAAGCACGGGTGAAAGCACGGCACGGAAGCCTTCGGTAGAAGCCATCACAACTCCTGCGGAACCCAAACGCGAGCAGCCGCAACAATTGCCTCCCCAGGAGGGCCCCTTGCTAGCGCCCGCGTCTTCGGCAGCAGCCCTCGAAACTCCTGTTGCCAATCCCAAAACGGCTATCCCCCGACCACCGGTCTCCACTCCAATCTACGCGGATCGGTTTGCGGAAAATCGCCCACAACTGGTTGCCGAACGAGGTGGCAACGCACAAACCGAGAGGTCGGTCCGTTCCGCCCTGGCATGGCTGGCTGGAGCCCAAGCGGAGTCAGGCAAGTGGAATGCAGCCCGACATGGGGCAGGAAAAGAATATGGGGTATTAGGACACAATCGCCATGGGGCCGGTTCTCATGCCGACACGGGGATTTCCGGCCTCGCCTTGCTGGCGTTTTTGGGATCTGGCCACACGCATCGTCATGGAGCGTATGCCGAACAGGTGGCGGCAGGGATCGATTTTCTGCGTCGTCAGCAGACGGCCGAGGGAGCCCTGCATGGCAATGCGCAATTGTTTGCCAGGACCTACTGCCATTCGATGGCAACTTTCGCGATTTGTGAGGCATATGCTTTGACCGAGGATTCGAATTTGGCGGCCATGGCTCAAGCCGCGACTTCCTATTCGCTGCAAATCCAAAACCGTAATACGGGGGGGTGGCGTTATCGGCCTGGGGATGCCGGGGACACGAGCCAGTTGGGTTGGCAGTTGATGGCACTCAAAAGTGCTCAATTGGCCGGAATCGATCTCCCATCGACAACCTGGACACGCATTGATCGATTTTTACGTCATGTACAGCGTGGTAGCGAAGGTGGACTTGCCGCTTATCGGCCACAGGGCCCCGCCAGCCGTACCATGACGGCTGAGGCGCTCTATTGCAGGGAACTTCTCGCAGGCAATGCCTCCGGGTTGACCCAAATGGCGGCCGTGGAAGAAGCTGTTCGTTCCCTGGTAGCCATTCGACCCAAAATTCCCGCCCATGGACGGATGTCCGATCGCATGAACCTCTATTATTGGTACTATGCCACGCTGGCCTTGCATCGGGTCCAGCATTATTCGGCCACCACTAGTCGGGCATGGGAACTATGGAACCAGGCCCTGGTGGAGACACTCCTGGCCACCCAGCAAGCCGATGGCAGTTGGGATAACAAGACCGTCTGGGGAGGTTATGGGGGTCGGGTTTATACGACCGCCCTGGCAGCTCTTTGCCTGGAAGTTTACTATCGCTACAGTCCTGACAGGCCCACCAGGCCAACAGTCAACATGGCCCGGCGGGGAGGCTGGCGTTCGGTCCCGAGGTGATGAGAATTCGAGTAGTTCCAAGCAGTGGCCGATGAAGCCGACCCGAGTAGCATCCAGCGGTTAAAAACGGCGGTTCCCGGGCGGCTTATCGCCCTGGGGCCTCGTAGGATCAAGTGGCCATTTGGAAGGACGGAATTCGCATTTTCCCGCCTGCGCGCCGATCTGGGGGTTCTTCCCCCGTTTGACTTGTGCCCGCCTGCCAGTAGAATTAGGGGTAGCCTGTAAATTAGCGAATGCCATTGCAGCCTGTTGAATTCCCTTTCTCCCTTAAAGTTTTGAAGTTAGCCATGTTTTCTCCCGGACCGATCCAGTTGCTTTTTGTTCTTTTGGTGGTCTTGTTGCTGTTTGGGAACCGTTTGCCCTCGGTGATGCGTTCCCTGGGACTTGGGATCACGGAATTCAAAAAAGGGATTCAAGGCGAATTACCCGATTCGAGTGAACCAAGCGATAAGATCGAAGATCAACAGCAGCCGCAATGATGCCCGCATTTTTCTTGCCTATCGGATTATTGGCCTTTTGGAGTCCCGGCCCAGTCGAGATGCTGATTCTGGCTGCCGTCGCCCTGCTTCTTTATGGGGGCGATCTGCCCAACGTGGCGCGCTCCTGGGGTAAAAGCCTTTCCGAGTTTCGTCGCGGCCTGAGTGGCATTCAAAACGAACTCAACGACGTCATTTACGGCGAGCCAGAGCGTTTAGAGTATCATCAGGAAGCAAGCAGTCCTTATGTTGCCGATGTGGATGCGGCCGACACCGAAGTGACCGAAGTCGAGGTAACGGATACCCGAGAATCTGGTTACGACATTTCGGACTCCGGAGGGCCTGATTCCGAAACGTCTGACTACGAAGAGTATGATTCCGCAGGGCCTGATTATGGAACGTCGGCTTCCGACAATTCAGAACAGAATCTCACGGCTCCAGATGGTTTGGAAACGGGAGAAGGTTTGGATACAGTCGCAGACGATGGAATTGCCGGTGTGACCGAAAGTGAAAACATACCGGTTACAGAGAGTCCAAATCCAGAAGAAAACACGAGCCCATTCCCGACTCTGCCCACTGACCAGTAGGCCCACCGACCAATAGACCCACAGACCAATAGCCCGGCTTTCTTTCCTTCCGGCTAAGAGGCGGCAGATAAATAACTTCCCGATTTCAAGTAGGATATTTCGGCTTCCCATCGTACTCAGCGAAGCGGTACTCGTACTCGACGACCGTGTGATACCCGCTATGCGATTCGAGTACGAGTACCGCCGCAAGCGGCTGAGTACGAGTACGATGGTTGCATTACCAGAACGAATTGCCGAAGTTTTTTCTTGAACGTTCCCTACAGAAAACCGGACAGTTATTTATCGGCTAACCCTAACCAAGGAATGTCTCAACAAGTGACGCTGCCCAGTTAGGATCAATTCCTTAGCTGGGCAGCCCATTTTGTCACCTGATACAAAAGCAGAAACAGTGTCTGGTAAGATGTCTGCAATACTGAAATTATTCTTGAGACGTTCCCTGGCAATTGTTTATCCCACTTTTTTCCTGGCGGTATTTCTGAGCCGAGTCGCGAATGGTTCAACGCGAGTAGCTGGGGCTGCCGAGGGGGAACCGTTTACCAACATGCTCGGAATGCGGATGCTGCCCATCCCCGCGGGCCAGTTCCAGATGGGCAGCGTCAAGGCGGAAGGGGATCGGTGGGATGAAACGCCTGCCCATGAGGTGCGGATCACTCAGCCTTTCCACATCTCGGCCAGCGAAGTCACTATCGAACAATTTTTGCAATTTCGTCCGGATTTCCGCGGTTCGTTTGTTGAAGCACCCACGATCACGGGACTTCGCTGGCAAGCTGCAGTCGACTTTTGTGAGTGGCTTGCCAGGAAAGAAGGAAAACCTTATCGCCTGCCGACCGAAGCGGAGTGGGAATATTCGGCCCGAGCCGGGACCGATACCCCCTTCTGGTCCGGTCGGGAGCCGCCCG
>JAJRWS010000345.1 GCA_024276705.1 Planctomycetota bacterium
ATTGTTCCAGGTTATTTGCTCCTGGTCGAATACGCGCATACTGGCAAGCTCCCGGTAACGTTTGGGAGATACTTCCGCCAGGACTACCTGGCCCTGTTCGGTGAGGATGAGAATGACATCGCCGACAAACATGATCTGGCCATGCCCAAAAGGTGGACGGCGGCGGCGTTTCCATTGCCGCTTTCCCGTTTTCAACTCCAAGCATGCCAGGGCGACTCCGTCGAGGCCATAGACGTATCCATCGCGCATCAGCACATTGCCCATTTTCGTTTTCATGACCGGCTTGAGCGCGGGCGACCAGAGCGGCCGCGGCTGATATTCGCCGTTGGCATCGCGTAGCACTTGGACCAAGGTGGAACCGATTCCGTACCCTTTGGATAAAAAGATACGATCTCCCTGCAAAGGAATCGGTTGCGAACAACTGGCGTTACTATCGCTGTTGCCTGGCCATGGATACTCCCATAGCACCTGGCCATCTTCAGCTCGATGGGCCGTGAGATAATCCTCGTTGACGACAAGAATCTGCCGCTCTCCGGCCAGGTCCGCCAGTACGGGAGAAGCATAGGCCGACCGGCGACTGCCCGCAGACCAGGCAACTTCGCCCGTACTGATATCGTAGGCGATGAGCGATTGCTCCCGCGCCCCTCCCACGCTGATCACTACCCGACCGTCCACGACCAGGGGCGAACCCGATTTTCCCCAGGTTACATTCTTGGTTCCCGCTTCCAATAACGTGTCATGCCGCCAGCGGCACTGACCGGTGCGCAGGTCAAGGCAATTGACAATGCCCGTGGCTCCCTGCGTGATCACGTTTTGACCAGCAATGGCGGGTGTTGCCCGTGGGCCCACAAATCCCAGCGCTCCAAACCCGCCCGGAGCGAATCGGACGCGATCCTGATGCGTCCACACGACCTCACCCTCGGGTTTGTCGGCATCTACCCGATAGCAGACCACCATCTCATTCTCACCCCGTTGTTCCTGGGTGATCGCAAAGTGTCCCACCACGGCAAATCCCGACCAACCCGCCCCTATCTTGCGCCGCCATTGAAGCAGGGGCGGATGCGACTGCCAATCGGTTTGCAGCCGTACACCTGGCACTTCGGCCCAATAGCCACCACCCAGGAAGCTCGGGTAATCCGTTTCGGCCGATTGCCAAGGGTCGCTCTGAGCTGGCACTTCGCCTGGCCCGACCAGGGCGCTCGAACTGGAAACCACCGGCATCTCCAACCGCTGGTCTGCCTTCGGCTTCCAACGCCACTGCCAGTCAACCGCCTCGAGATCGCCATTGTTCACCATTTCGAACTGGGACAACCAAACGGACAGCATCATCCAAGGAGTCAGAGCCAGAATCCAACGCCAACGGCGTGGCAGGCCACTGCTGAGAAAGATCCAAATGGAAATCCCCATCAAGGCCCAAAAAAAGGCGACCTGGTATGCCAGGTGTTTTACATCCTGGGTTTTATCACTCATCGCGTAACCCAGGCAAACGAGCAGCAACAACACGATCCAGGCCAGCAGAAACTTTCGTCGGCGCGGACCTTGGAATGAGGATGGGTGGCGAGGATTTTCCATGGAAATCTTCTCGGAGCTTACAGCCAGGTTGGGACGTAAATCAGAACGGCAAGTAAAAAGTCACGTACCACCCGCCTGGCGGGTGGCTTGAGGAAAACCCCTAAAAAGGGCTGGGGAATAAATATCGTACTCGTACTCAGCATAGCGGTACTCGTACTCGAACCCAAGTGTGAGGCCACCTCAGTCATCATCAACATCCATAGCCTCTTGTTTCGTTTGCATCCAATGATTCCATTCGAGTACGAGTACGACGAAACGCCCGAAGCCTGATGGGTACTCACCAGCTGAGCTGGTGGTTTACGGACGGGAATTAGCGTCCTTACGAGTGCTTCGACTCCAATGGTGGATTAAGATTAAGATTAAGATTAAGATTAAGATCACGCGAAACGGTCTGCTGCGCCCAAACCAAGGACTGATACTCCTTTTCCCGAATGACGATCCACCCCCCCCACGCACGAACGGACCAACTTCCTCTCGCTGGCCAGCGGGCGGTCGTCACCGGAAGTTCCCGGGGCATTGGCCGGGCGATCGCGTTGGAACTTGCCGCTGCAGGAGCCGAACTTGTCATTCACGGTTGCTCCCACCAGGCAGAAGCCCGGGAAGTCGCCATGACCATCCGGGAACAAGGTGGAAAAGCCCATCTCGTGATGGTTGACCTCTGCAGCCTGGAGAATCAGGACCTGCTGGTCAACGAAGCCTGCAAATCCGGGCCCGTCGATATCTGGATCAACAACGCGGGCGTTGATGTCCTGACCGGCCCATTGGCGGCTGAGTCGTTCGAAACCCGGCTCCATCGACTCTGGCAGGTCGACGTCCAGGCAACCATGCGCATGAGCCGCGACGTGGGCCAGCGCATGGTGAGCCGGGGCCACGGTGTCCTGTTAAACATGGGTTGGGATCAAGCCCAAACGGGCATGGCCGGGGAGAGCGGCCAGATGTTCGCGGCTATCAAGGGGGCCGTCATGGCCTTCAGCCTCAGTCTGGCCAGGTCGCTTGCCCCCAAGGTCCGTGTCAACTGCCTGGCTCCCGGCTGGATTCGTACTGCCTGGGGTGAAACGGCGCCACTCGCGTGGCAGCAGCAGGCCATCAACGAATCGCTGGTCGGCCGTTGGGGAACGCCCGTGGATGTCGCCCGGGCAGCCCGATTCCTGGTCTCCGAAGAAGCGGCTTTCATCAACGGCCAGATCTTACCACTCAATGGAGGTTTCTCGGGTACTACGAAGCAGCCCCAAGCCAATTGCCGCCACCCGGAAGAGGGCCCGGAGGGCAACCCGCAGCCATGACCTCCGACCTCGGTCCCCAAGAACACATCCATTTCGTCACCGGTCGGCTGGCGCAACACGCTTTACGCGATATCGTGGAACCGTTGGCCGAGGAGGTGGGATTTCAGTACAGTATCGATGTCCTGCCCATCACCGTGGCGGCCCTGATGACCCCCGCCTGGATCGCCAGGCATCTACAAATACCGGCCCGAGCGACACGCATCCTCATTCCAGGCTATTGCCAGGGTGATCTGGCCCCGCTGAAATCGGCCATTTCGTTCCCGGTGGAAGTTGGCCCCCGGGACCTGAGCCAGTTGGCCCATTTCTTTCACGCCGATCCCCTCCCGCAAGAGTACGGCCGCTACGACATTGAGATCCTGGCGGAAATTAACAACTGCCCCCAATTGTCGCTCGCCGAAATCCGGCTACAAGCAGCCCAGCTTGCCCAGGATGGTGCCGATTGGATTGATGTGGGGTGTTCTCCCGGCGATCCTTGGCTCGGCGTCTACGACACCGTTCGCGCCCTGCGTGAGGATGGCCACCAGGTTTCGATTGACAGTTTCCAGCCACGGGAAGTCGCCGAGGCAATCCGCGCCGGAGCGGAACTCGTATTGAGCGTCAACCATTCCAATCGTAACGCGGCTGCTGATTGGGGAGTTGAAATCGTGGCGGTACCGGATGACCCGGAAACTCTCCTGGGCCTGGATACCACGATCGAGCACTTATCGAGCCACGGAGTGTCTTTCCGTATCGATCCAATTCTCGAGCCTATCAGCTTTGGGTTTGCAGCCAGCCTGGGCCGCTACCTGGCCATCCGTAAACGTTATCCCGAAGCCGAAATGATGATGGGCATCGGCAATTTGACGGAGCTGACCGAAGTCGACTCGGCCGGCATCAACACGCTCCTGTTAGGATTTTGCCAGGAACTGCGCATCACCAGTATCCTTACGACCCAAGTCATTCCTTGGGCACAATCCAGCGTAAGGGAGTGTGACCTGGCCCGCCGCTTGATGTATCATTCGGTGCACCAGCGGGTATTACCCAAACATCTCGACTCCAGCCTGGTCATGCTCCGTGACCCACGGGTAGAGCAACCGTCCGAGGAGTCGATGCGGCGGTTGGCCGCGGACATTCGTGATCACAACTGGCGTATCCACACGGCCCGTGGTGAAATCCATTTGATAGGCCGGCAGCTGCACCTGCGCTGCGCGGACCCCATGCTGTTGATGCGGCAGTTGCTACAACACCTCGCCAAGGATCCGTCGTACAAGGCTCTGACCAGCGAACATGCCTTCTACCTCGGCCATGAACTGTGCAAGGCCTCCATCGCCCTGACCTTGGGGAAAAACTACGAGCAGGATGAACCACTCGACTGGGGCTTGCTGAGCTGTCCGCAAACTGGAGCCTGCCCGGAAACACGGCATCGATTACAACCCGACCGGCAGGGCTCATCGTCATGACGCTGCATTCCAGGGCATCGCACGACGGGCAAGAATTGGTTCATTCGGAACTTCCGCTAGTCGAACGTTTGCCGCCCGCTCTTACTTGCGTGGACATTTTTCAGCGGTTGGCCAGCTTGCCCCATGTGCTGTTCCTTGACAGTGCGTTGCCCGACCAGGAACTGGGACGTTACTCGTTCGTGGCGGCCGATCCGTATGCATGGATTGAGCGACTCGCCGACGGCAGCGAAGCGCTAGCCGAGGTGGAACAGGCCTGGCGGGCCTGCCGAAGCAGAACACATCCCGAACTGCCACCCTTTCAAGGTGGCCTGGCAGGCCTCTGGGGCTATGAGCTTGCCCGTAGCCTGGAAAACGTACCCGCCGCCCGGATTGATGATTTGCCGATGCCCGCATTGGCTATCGGCTGCTACGACACGGTGGTCGCTTTCGACCACCGGCTGAATAAGGCCTGGATTATTTCGCAAGGATTCCCTGAAACGGAGCCACAAGCACGCCGGCAGCGAGCTGCAATGCGGCTGCATTCGTTCCGCCAGCAGATTCTCACCCCGTCCCCGATCTCGAACCGCAAGAGAGCCACCAGCCAGGTTCGTCAGGCGACCCTCCAAGCCGTACCGCGGGATGCTGGGCAAAAGACCAACCTGGCCTACCTCAGAAGTAATCTGTCCGCGGTCGAATACCGCACCATGGTCCGGCGGGCAATCGATTACATTCACGCGGGCGATCTCTTTCAGGTGAATCTTTCCCAGCGTCTCATCTGCCAACCCAACGCATCTCCCATCGACCTCTACCTGCGTCTCCGCCAGCGCAATCCGGCGCCGTACGCCGGGTTTTTCGACTTGGGCACCGCCCAGGTCTGCAGCGCATCGCCCGAATGTTTTTTAACCGTACGAGATCGGCAAGTGGAAACCCGGCCCATCAAGGGAACTCGTGGCCGCTCGTCCTACCCGGAAGCCGACCTGTACGCTGGCGATGCGTTGTTACAAAGCGAAAAGGACCGGGCTGAAAATGTGATGATTGTCGATCTGATGCGGAACGATTTGTCTCGTGTCTGCACCCCCGACAGCGTCCATGTCGCCAGACTGTGCCAATTGGAAACCTATGCATACGTCAAGCACCTGGTCTCGGCGGTCCGCGGCACCCTCACGGCCTCCTCAACTCCCATCGACCTGTTGCGAGCGTGCTTCCCCGGCGGTTCGATCACCGGCGCGCCAAAAATTCGGGCCATGCAAATTATCGCCGAGTTGGAACCAACGGCCCGTGGCGCCTACTGTGGCTCACTCGGCTACCTTGGCTTTGACGGTCAGATGGACACCAGCATCCTGATCCGTACCATCACCGTGGCGCACGGTTGGTGGCAACTACCCGTGGGTGGCGGCATCGTGGCCCAATCGAATCCCGAGGACGAATACCAGGAAACCTGGCACAAAGCACAAGGCATGCTCGAAGCGTTGAGAAGTTAAATAAACGCTAGTTGTGAATCGCTAGTTGGTGGATAGGAGACGATGATGTAAAGTGTAAACTACCACTACTCAAAGTGAAAATAGCAACCACGAAAGGCACGAAACAAACGAAAACATAAGTATCGCAAACAGAAACTGCGAGCTTGAACTGAAAGCCGAAAATGGAGCCAAGATGCACCTTTTTCGTGTCCTTTCGTGTATTTCGTGGTTCAAATTGTTTTCTGTTCAAGTACCACCGCCTACTGCCTACTTCAATCCCATGCTTCTGTTAATCGATAACTACGACAGTTTTGTTCACAACCTGGCTCGCTATCTCCAGCGTTTGGGCCAGCAGACTCAGGTGGTACGAAACGATGCCATCGATGTCGCGGCAATTCGGCGATTGGCACCCCAGGCATTGGTCCTCTCTCCTGGCCCCTGCACGCCCAGGGAAGCGGGAGTATCGCTCGATGTGGTTCGTAATCTACACACTGAACTACCGATCCTCGGGGTCTGCCTGGGGCACCAGGTGATCGCCGAGGCATTGGGGGGCACGGTCCTCCCAGCCAAAGTGCCCATGCATGGCCGTACCTCTCCCTTGCGGCATACGGGAACAGGTCTGTTCCGAGACCTGCCATCACCAATGACCGTCTGCCGATATCATTCGCTGGTAGTCGAGGCAACCACTCTCCCTCATTCTTTGCAAGCATCCGCATGGACCCGCGATGACACGCTCATGGCCGTCGCACACACCGACTTTCCCGTGTTCGGAGTCCAATTTCATCCCGAGGCGATACTTACCGAACATGGCTATCCGCTGTTGGGCAATTTTCTGCGGCTGGCAAACTGCCCGTTGCCCGAATCGTTCCCCTCAGCGGAATTCGCGGAAATGCGACAGACCTACCCTGCCAGGTATCTTCCCCCCACCGTTCCGGTTACCTTTTGAACAACATGGTTTTCTTATGCCGACACGATTGCCAGCGACTCCTGCCTTGCCTGACGGCCTGCGAGTTCTGGAAGGTATCGTTACCACCCTTAACGAGGATGGCACAATCAACATCGCTCCCATGGGACCATGGGTCGACGATCCCATCGAACAATTACTTTTGCGCCCTTTTACCACATCGACCACCTGGGCCAATCTGAAACGGACCCGTTACGGCGTTCTGAACGTCACCGACGATGTGGAACTACTGGCCCGGGCCGCGGTGGACCCGGATATGCCTCCGCCTCCCTTGCTCCCAACGCCTGATGGCAAGTGATCCTTCCTGGCTCAAACTTGCCGTTGGTATGCTTTCACAGTGATATCGCTGGATGATCAACCGCAACGGGCAGCGGTTATCGCCCAGGTCGTGCAGTGCGGAAGGCTGCGCG
>JAJRWS010000346.1 GCA_024276705.1 Planctomycetota bacterium
GCTAGAAGGCTTTGGCGACGACATGCCCTAGGTCATTACCGATTCGCCTTTTTGAGTCCAGATCAGTTTCTTGCTCACACAAACCTTAATATCCACACACCGACCCGTGAACGGTTGCATCGGGCGGTATTGCCTTTAGGGGCGACCATTCGTGTCAGGTGCCTGCCTGAATCATGTGTGCCCCACGCGCTGGTCGGGTGGTGAAGGGGCTGGCCTCGATTCCGGTTTTTTCCTGGTAACGACCGGCCAGCGCGGCGGCAACCTGCTCGACCTGTCCGGTGCGCACCAGCGACACGGTGCAGCCGCCAAAGCCACCCCCGGTCATGCGTGATCCGATCACGCCCTGGGCGGGTCCCAGTTCCATGGCCAGATCGACCAGCAGATCGAGTTCGTCGCAACTGACCTGATAGTCATCGCGTAGCGACCGATGGCTGGCAACCATCAACTGGCCCACCTCGTCCCACTGGCCACGCCGAATGGCCGCCGCGGCCTGGCGGGTGCGTTCGATTTCTCCCACCACATGCCGGGCACGCGCGTAGAGTGACTCGCCGAGTTTCGACCTGGTCTGTTCCAATTGCTCCATCGTAACATCGCGCAAGGAAGCGACCCCCAACACGCTGGCAGCCTCTTCGCACTGCTGCCGGCGCTGGGCATACTCGCCCCCGGTCAGCTCATGTTTCACGTTGCTGTTGACCACCAGAACCGTGATGTCCGGATCGGTGAACGGAATCATTTCGATCTGCTGATTTCGGCAGTCGAGCAGCATGAGGTGATTCGCCTGGCAGAGTGTGGAACTGAACTGATCCATAATGCCACAAGGTACTCCCACGGCCTCATGTTCCGCTCGCTGGCAAAGCAGTGCTTTGGTGACCGGCTCGATTTGCCGGTCGGCCATCCCTTCGAGCAATGTGGCCGTAGCTACTTCCAATGCCGCACTGCTCGACAGGCCCCCTCCCAGAGGCACGTTGGAACCGATCAGTGCGTCGAATCCGGCCGGACCGATTCCCACGCTAGCCATGGTGTCGATGGTTCCCTGAACGTACCGTGTCCAGGTAGGTAACGAATCCACCAGCACCGAAGCAGTTGCAGTTGAATCGGCTGGATGGGACGTAATTCCCGTTGGGGCATCGGAGCTTGGGTGGTCCGATTTCTGGCGGCCTGCCAACTCTTGTGTGCCACCGGCTCCTGGTCCCCCACCATCCGAGCGGGCGCTGGAAAATGCTTGTTGCTCGCCTACCAAATCGCTAAAGACACGAACGACATTGCCCGGTGCATCGGGTAGGGGTTCGTCCGCGGCGATCACCACATAGCGTTCAATCGCCATGGGCAGTACGAAGCCGTCGTTGTAGTCGGTATGCTCGCCGATCAAGTTGACTCGACCTGGAGCTGCCGCCAGCCACCTGGCCTCACGGCCAAAATGATTGCGAAAAGCTTGGGCGGTTTGGTTGGCAAGCGTTTCCAGGGTGCATGGTGTTTCCATGTTTTTTCGCGACGGTAGTTCGGATTGGTGAACGGCTTTGAAAGTCGGTGCCACGGTGGTGAGGAAGATAGGTAAGCTATAGCCTGAGTGATGCGCAAACGCTTAGGATCGTTCGAGAAATAACTGGCATATTTCCAGGCCCCTCACCCTGCCCTCTCCCCAAAGGGGCGAGGGGACATCGGACAGTTATTTCTCGAACGGTCCTTAGCGGCCATTGTAACCGGGAATCGAGGGCTTGAGAATGACTGTGCGTTGGCGTTCCCTCAGCCCCCGGCCATGGGTAATAACCAGGCGAGCAATACCGTCATGGCCATGCTGGTGATGCCCAGGATGGCCAGCAAGGGGGTCCAGGAGCGGAGAGCTTCCACCTCGGTAAGGACTCCCATCTGGCAGAAGATCCAAAACCCCGAATCGTTCATCCAGGAGCCGACCAGCGACCCACTGCCGATGGCCAGGGCCAGGTAGACCGGATGAATGCCCACTCCAGCTGCAGGCAGCATGGAGGAAATCATCCCGGAGGTGATGATCATCGCCGCAGTGCTGGAGCCATTGGCAAACTTGATCAGGCTTGCCACGCCAAAGGATAACAGCAGGAAAAGCAGGCCTGACATTTGGCCGCCGTCCGTGCTGACCATCGCTTCGATGGCGTTGCCCAGTCTGGCCACTTTGAGCATGGCGCCAAAAGCGCCACCCGCCGCGGTGATCAAGATGATGATCCCACCGCTCATCAGGGCCGCTTCGATGGAATTGGCCATTTCCAGCCTGGTCGGTTTTCGTTGCCGCCGATAAGTCCCCAAGGCCAGTACGGCGGAAATCAGCAAGGAAAAATTTGGATTTCCGATCAGATTGGTGACCTGAAACGCTTGGACCCAATTTAATCCCTGGTCTAAAACGGCCCCTTGATCGGATACGGCCCCTTGATCGGATACGGCCCCTTGATCGGATACGGCCCCTTGATCGGATACGGCCCCTTGATCGGATACGGCCAAGAGTACTTTGGTCCATTCACGGTCGTTCAGCACCCGATGCAACGGCTCGCCTTCCTTACGTGGGACGATCACTTGCAAGCGGCCATCCACGAGAAACGGTTCCGCTGCGGTCCCCTGGACAATCGCTGGTTGGGCTTGGACTGCGCCCGTGGCTGCAACTTTGACGATCGAGTTGGCGGTGATCAAAGCGATCGGTAGGACGATGGGTAGTAGGGCCAGCCACAAGGGTGGTAACAGAGTCGTGTCGATGGGCCCGGCTTCTTCGGTTTGCCTGCTGTAGGGCCGCATCGCAATCGGTTTTCGGCGGTCGCACCAGGCCCCGAAAAGGAGGCCTACCAGAGCTGCCGGCAGAGCTACCGCGGCTCCCACCAGCATCATCATGCCCAAGTCGACATTCAGTTGGCTGGCAATAAACAGTGGCCCTGGTGTGGGGGGCAGCAGGGTGTGAGTGATTGCGCCACCCGCGGTAATCGCCAGCAGGTAGCCAAGGTAATGTCGGCCTGTGGTGCGATAGAGGGAGCGAGCCAAGGGGACCAGCAGGTAGAAGGCCGTGTCGAAGAATACGGGGATGGAAAGTGTAAAACCACTTCCCATCAGCGCCAACGTAGCGCGTTTTTCTCCCAGCAAGGCCAGGAACATCCGGACCACGCGATCCGCGGCGCCACTATCCATCATCGCTTTGCCAATGATGGAAGCGAGGGCGATAACAATTCCAATCCCGCCGGCCGTCTCACCGAAGGCGGTGGCCACGCGGGCGATCTTTACGCCCCAATCGCCCGGTCCCAGCAAACTGACCACCATGGCCGCGGTGATCAGTGCCAGAAATGCATGGATGCGAAACAGGACGATCATGCCAATGACCGTCACCAGCCCAATGGTCAGGATGATCAATGGATGCATGTCAAACTCGACACCTGTCCCGAACCGTGTGCGGGCGGACGGTAAATTCGCCAAAATTGGGCTGAAGAGTACAGCAGTTGCTGCCGATATAGTGGTTATAAAGCTTACGGGAGGGCGAAACACGTATGTGTTTTGCTTCAGGATAAAGGTCATGGCAAGACGACGGATCGACTTGCCATGACCTTTTTTTCTATTTCTCCGCCTCCAGTTTGGCAAGCAGCTCTTTTGCCTCTTTGCGGTGGATTAACAAGCTACTCTTGCCGATGGCCTGGGTAAGGGCCTTAATGGCATGTTCTTTTTTGCCATTTTCGGCCAGGTACCTGGCAACCAGGTAGGTGGAGTCGGTCGACAAGCCGCCTGCTCGAATCCCCGCATTCAGCGCGGTATTAGCCTGTTCGAGGTGGCCCAACTTATAAAGGACCCAGGCCAGGGTGATATTGGACGGACCATTGTTGGGGTACTTTCGGACATTGGCTTGAGCGTAGCTGAGTGCCCTGTCCCGAGCGGATGGATCGTCGCGTTCGATGAGCAATTGAGCCAGGAGATTGGTCGCGCTGGCATTGCCAGGGGCAAGCGTAAGGACTTTCTGCAGCGATTTTTCCGCCTGCTCCGACTTTCCATTCATTTGGTCAATGATACTGGAAAGGGTAAGAGAGGAGATTGAATTCGGATCTCCTTTCAGTAAGTCGCTGACCACCTTCTGGGCATTGTCCAGTTGGTCTTCTTGGATTAGCCATTCCGCATAGGCTTGGGCCGTGGTCGTGTTGGATTTTTCCTCGGCATAAGCCTTTTCATAAGCCTCGCGTGCTTTCTCCGAATCGCCTTCCTGGGCCGCCAATTTGCCTACCAGCACGTAAGGGTGGGGTGCCTTGGGATTGAGTTCTCGCGATTTCTTAAATTGCCCAAAGGCCTCGGCGGGTTTCTTCAAACGGAACAGCACAATTCCGTACCGCTGATGGGCCGTTGCATTTTCGGGTGCCAGCTCAGCCCATTGTTTCAGCAGGCCCGCCGCTTCTTCCCACTGCCGTCGGCGTTCCGCGACTGCTGCCCGGCCAGCCAGTACCCGGATGGTGAAATTGCGTTTGCGTTTGGTGTTTTTGTCGAATTTATTAAGCAATTCCTCAGTTTTTTCATACAGGACATTGGCTTCGGTAGTTCGTCCTCCCGAAAATGCCTGGTCGGCCAGGATCAAGTAGGCTTCCGGGTCATTCGGATGCTTGGTCACCGCGCTTTCCAGCAGGACGTGCACGGCCTTCGCGTTACGGACCACCGACTGCATTTTCGCTAGGGTAATTTCCGCAGGAGGAAGATTTGGGTATTTTTCCGCCGCCTTTTCCAGGAAGAGCTGAGCGCCTTGCAAATCGCCATTGCGAAATCGCTGAATGGCATTGTCGATGTCTGGATAGCTTTGGTTCGAAAGTGAGACGGCTTCTCCGATGAGGAACGCAGGAGTAATTTGCGACAGTCTATCGGTCGCGGCCTGTTGGGCGGAAACCAGGCTGGGAAGCAGGGCCAGGAGTGAGAATAATAAGACCGTGAGTCCCTGATTCACAACGTTGACGCTGCCGACAGGGTATCGAGTGCGGGCAGGGAAATAATGCGGATGCGCTTGAAAAAGCGGCATGAGGGGCTTGGGCATGGGAATACCTTGGGTCGGGAAAGGTGGATGTTTCTGGTAAACCGTGACGACTGCGAAGGGATCTATTCTAGACCAATTATTCATCCCTTGCACCAACGGGGGGCCGTGAAGAGGCTGTAAAAAGGGATTTTAGCTGATTTTCGTCCTGGATTTGACGGTCGTGGAACCTGGTGCGAGATTTTCCGTGGGAGTGAACACGGCTCCCGCGGCCGCAGGGGGACTGATATACTGGCCTGCGGAAAGGAGGATTTGGTTTGTTCATAGGTCCGGTATTTACTCGTGAAATCGTGACGATTCCACGCGGTTGGCAGTTTTTTTTCTCTCGCGCGTTGTATGTGGCAGCCTTGTTTGGACTGGTACTGACCGCCTGGTTGATCCTGATTGGTTCTCAGGAGGTTCGTAGTCTGGGCGACTTGTCGAGATTTGGAGCAGCCGTCTTCGCGGTGATAGCCCCGCTCCAATTGGCCATGGCCATAGCTTTTTCGGCCTTGCTGACCGCGGCGGCAGTTGCCCAGGAAAAGGATCGGCGGACACTCGATCTGCTGCTACTGACCAATCTGACCAATTCCGAATTGGTATTGGGCAAACTGTTGGCCAGTATGCTGGGAGTTCTGGTACTGATTGTCGCAGCCATTCCACTGCTGATGCTCATTTCCTTGCTTGGCGGTGTCTCTTACATGCAAATTGCCCGGGTTGTGGGGGTTACGCTCACTGCGGCCCTGCTGGCAGGAAGTTTGGGTTCGACCTTGGCATTGTGGCGAGAAAAATCGTTTCAGACCTTGGCCATGACCGCATTGATGATTGTGCTCTGGTTGCTGGGGGGAGAGGTTATTGCCGCGGGAGTGCTGGGACGGGCGTGGCTGGGAATGTCTGCCGCGCAGTGGGCGGCCGGGTTGACTCCTTTACGGGCAATATTCGCCGCCATGGAACCTTTTCACACGCAATCGGCCGGATTGCCCTGGGTGGGCGGACCGGTCTCCATGTTCATGTGGGTGACGGCAGCCACCGGTCTATTGCTTAACCTGATCGCCATCGCCAGGGTGCGAGTGTGGAATCCGTCGCAAGAATTACAGCCCCAAGCGGAAAACAATTCCGGCGATGGACCGGTGCGGAATGTGCACGCCGTGGATATCAAAACACGCCACGTCTGGGATAATCCCATCCTGTGGCGGGAAATTTGTACCTGGGCCTATGGGAAAAAGATCATTGTGGTACGAATTGCCTACCTGTTGGTGTTTGCCGTTTGTGCGATGTCACTCGTAGCCATGTTGGGTGAGGAGTCGGGCAGATCGGCTGCCGGCGATCTGTTGCCAGCCACCGCCAGGCCCGTGGTTTCGCTGATCGTGGTTGGCTTGTTGCTGGTCAACGCGCTGGCCGTGACTTCCTTGACGGGAGAACGGGATATTCGCGCACTCGACTTGTTGCTGGTGACTGACTTGACTCCCAAGGAAATCGTTTTCGGAAAATTGGGCGGGATATTTTACAATGCCAAGGAGATGATTTTGTTGCCCATCGTCCTGGCCATTGGGTTGTGGGCCATGGGCCGGCTGGGGACAGAGAACTTTATATTTTTCACAATAGGGTTGCTGGTTTTGGATGGTTTCGTGGCCATCCTGGGTATTCATGCGGGCATGACGTATGCCAATTCGCGCATTGCCGTGGCCGTGAGCCTGGGAACGCTATTGTTTCTATTGTTGGGTATTGCTATCTGCATGCGCATGATGGTTGCTTTTCAAAGTTCGTTTTCTTATCAACTGCAGGCTTTCTCCGCTTTCATGGTGGGAGGTGGGATTGGCCTCTACTGTGCTCTGGGGATCCGCAACCCATCCCGCGCGATCGGCTGGGCCTCGTTCCTGTCGCCGTTTGCCACATTTTTTGTCATCACGAGTTATCTGGACCATAATTACGGCTCGGCATTTCTGGTTGCCGTGGCGACCTATGGTTTTGCCATCATGGCTCTGCTGGTGCCGGCCATTTATGAATTCGACGTTGCCACCGGGAGAACCACGGATGGAGGGTGAGAGAAATTCGGAATTCGGAATTCGGATTGCGGAATGAGGAGAGTGGGAGTGCGGAGGTCAGAGGGTAGAGGTCAGAGGTCAGAGGTCAGAAGTCAGAGAGTTGAGAGTAGAGAGTAGAGAGTAGAGGGTAGAGATCAGAGGTCAGAGGGTGGTGAGCGGTGAGCGGTGAGCGAAAAAACCTAAACTTAACGCGGCCAAGTGATTGATTTGAGCCAAGATGCCAGGCCTAATTGTGCAGCGCCACTTTTTTCCTAATACAAGGTGCGAAGCGCCAGCGAATGAACAACTTACGGCTGGTACACTCGCTGGCGCTTCGCACCTTGTATTTCGTCTGCTTCCATGTAAAAGTGGCGCTGTCCAACTAAGCAAAGCGAATGAACATCAACGAAGTAGCCACCCGTCTAGCGATTCATTGGGGGGTTCCCCCCCAAACCCGCCGGTATTGATTTACTCGCGGACCCTGCAGTAGTCCCAAACCCTTTTCCTTCCCCCCCCCTTATGTTTATTTTGCGGGAATTTGGTCCCTTGCTGGGAGCGATGGTAGCGCTTGCCTGTGGGTCGGCGTTTTTTTCTTGCAGTGAGGCGGCCCTGTTCTCGTTGCAAACCGGCGATCGCCGTGCGTTGAAACAAGGCAATAAGGCTCAAAGGGCCGCTGCCTTGCTGCTTGCCAGGCCCGATCGCTTGCTCACGGCCATTTTGTTCTGGAATTTGATTATCAACATTGTCTATTTCGCCTTGGCTTCTGTCGTGGCCATACGCTTGGAAACGCTTGGCCGAAGATCCGAGGCGGGCGTGTTTGTCCTGGTTTCTCTGCTGGCAATCATTTTCCTGAGCGAGATGTTCCCCAAGACCATTGGTGTTTTGCAGCCCCGGGCGGTTGCCCGTCTGGTCAGTTTGCCGCTGGCAGCCGCGGTACGCATACTCGATCCGGTGCTCCCTGCCCTGGGGGCCATCAGTCGGGCACTGCAACGACTGATATTGCCTGGGTTCAGCACTGAGCCGTATCTGGAACTGAGTGATTTGGAACACGCCATTTCGCTTTCCACCGAAGATCGGCAGCTTGTTACGCAAGAACACCATGCCCTGCAAAACATCCTCTCGCTCTCGGATCTAACCGCTGAAGAGTTGATGCGGCCTCGTACTCAGTACCAATCGTTCCGGCCACCGGTCCATCTAAAAAAACTCGGCGGGAAAATTACTCGCAGCGGTTACTTGCTGGTGACCGAAATGGATAGTGAAGAAATTGCTGGGGCCATTCCACTTAAACTTTTGCCAACGATTCCACATCACCATCTTGAAAACCATGCCCTGCCAGTCATTTATGTCCCTTGGTGCAGTTGCGTGGCCGATGTATTGGAGCAGTTGCAACAACAACAGTGCGAAGTGGCGGCCGTCATCAACGAATTGGGCGAAACCATTGGCATTGTTACGCTTGAGGATGTGCTCGAAACCGTTTTTGAAGACGAATCGAGTCGGAGCGAACGTCTTATGGAAATGGCGTCGATCCATTCCGTGGGAACGAATCGGTGGCATGTGACGGGCATTACGAGCTTGCGTCGTCTGGGACGCCACTTCGATGTTCAACTCCCGCCGAGCAAGAGCACGACGATCGCGGGTATCTTGCAGGAACAGCTTCAACGTCTGCCGTCCGCAGGGGACAAGGTCCGGTGGAGCCGATTTGAACTGCGGGTACTCGACCTCAAGGAGCAAGGAGCCATGACGGTTGAACTGAAACGTATTGAGTGGCCGCAGGATGCGGGGCACCGGGGGGATCCTTCCACATGATCCTGATCGTATTTCTTCTACTGGCCGGTTTGCTGCTCAGTGCGTTTTTCAGCGGCTCGGAGACAGGTTTTTATCGGGTTACCCGTCTGCGTCTGGTCATTGATGCCATGGAGGGCGATTTGCCTTCGCGAGGCCTGTTGTGGCTCTCGAATCGGCCCACACTATTTGTTGCCACGACTCTGGTAGGGAACAACCTGGCCAACTATTTAACGTCGTTGGCGATTGTCATGGCTTCTCAGCAATTGTTTCCCTCCGGAGGAACGGCCGTCGATCTTCTTGGCCCCGTGGTCATGGCTCCGGTGGTATTCATTCTCGGCGAGCTGTTGCCGAAATTCCTGTTTTATTCGGCTCCCAATCGCTTGTTGCGCCGCAGCGCGCTGCCCCTGTTTGCATTTGGGGTGCTCTTCGCCCCTCTGACCATGTTGTTGTGGGTGTTTAGCTGGCTGGTACGGCTCCTCACCCACACGTCGCCGGGGGAAGTTCGGCTTTCCCTGGCCCGGCGAGAACTGGCGGAAATGCTGTCCGAAGGGCATGAGGTGGGACTGCTGCGACCGGTTCAGCAAACCCTGGCTCAGGCGATGCTCTCGGTCGCCAGCCAACCGATTAAGAATTTTGCCTCACCCGCCAGTCGCGTGGTCCGTGTTACGACGACCATGAACAAAAGTCAAGTATTGCGGATTGCCAAGCAACATCATCGTACGTTGCTGCCCGTGGAAGACCTACGGCAGAAACGTCGATTGATCGGTTATCTGCGTACGGTAGATCTCTATCTGGATGACTCTCCCACGCTCCCCGAGCCCTCCCCCCTGGTTACCCTGTCCGAGAACGACTTGTTCTTTACCGCGCTGAGAAAAATGAGTCAGGCGGAAGATGCGTTGGGGCATATCGTGGATCCTGGGGGCCGAACGGTTGGATTTGTGACCGGGCGTGAGCTGCGCACCGCGATGTTACGTTTGGGGCGGGGTTGAGAGTTGAGGGTTCAACTCCTGTCTCCTTCCCCCTTGCTCCGCCAGTCTCGTCTATGGTAGCTTTCCACATAATTCTCGCATAATTCTCATTCGGGGTTGACGCAGGAAAGGTAGCGGATGCACGCTTTGACGCTGGGCTCTTTTTTGTTCTTCACGGGTCTGGTGGGGCTCACCACCTGGATTTTGACACGTAAGGACGACCATGGCACAGCCCGCGGTTACTTTCTGGCTGGGCGAACGCTCACGGGTGGGTACATTGCCGGTTCTCTGGTACTCACCAATCTGTCCACCGAGCAACTTGTTGGCTTGAACGGGGCGGCGTTCGCGGATGGCATCTGCGTCATGGCTTGGGAAATCAACGCCACCCTGGCCTTGGTGATGATGGGCTTGTTTTTTTTACCGCGATATTTAAAAAGCGGAATTGCCACCGTACCCCAGTTTCTGGAACAGCGATTCGATTCCCAGACCCGCACGCTGACCAGCTTTATTTTCATCATTGCCTATGCCGGCATCTTGCTGCCGATCATTCTCTATACGGGCGCGACCGGGTTGACGGACATTTTGAACATCGGCCAACTGACCGGCATCGAGTCGCCGGCGCAGGTCTTGCGAATGACGGTCTGGTTGATCGGCGTGTTGGGCTCGGCTTACGCCATCTTTGGCGGCTTGCGCACGGTGGCTGTTTCGGACACACTCAACGGCCTGGGTTTGTTGGTGGGGGGGGTGATGATTTCCCTGTTCGGTTTGCATGCGGTCAGTGACCAGGGGATATGGACGGCGCTCTGGGAATTGAAACAGGCTCATCCGGAAAAATTTCATTCCCTTGGAGGTCCGGAACAATCGATTCCCTTCAGCACTCTGTTTACCGGAGTGACGTTGCTCCACCTCTCCTATTGGTGCACGAATCAGCAGATCATCCAGCGTACGCTGGGTGCCCGTAATCTGGCGGAGGGTCAAAAAGGCGTTCTGGTCGCGGGAGTGTTCAAGGTACTGGCCCCCATCATTCTGGTACTGCCCGGGATCATTGCCTTCCACCTCTACCACAACGAAGGCATTCCGATGGACCGTGCGTATGGAACGCTGGTCCAGCAAGTTCTGCCGGCACCTCTGACCGGTTTTTTCGCGGCCGTGATGGTTGGGGCCATTCTCAGCTCTTACAACTCGGTCCTCAACAGCACGGCGACTCTTTTCAGCCTGGGAATCTACAAGAATCTGTTCAAGCCCGATGCGACCGAAACGCAGGTGATACGAGTCGGGAAGCTACTAGGCGTTTTGGTAGCTATCAATGCGATGTGTGTTGCGCCCTTGTTGGCGGAACAGGAAAGTATTTTCGCCTATTTACAGAAAATGAATACACTCTATCTGGTGCCAATTTTTGCGGTGGTGCTGGTCGGGCTGTTGTCGCGCCGGGTGCCGCCTCTGGCCGCGAAGTTTGCCCTGGTACTTGGTTGCCTGGTGACGGCCTTGGGATATTTTGAACCGTCGCTGGCAGAGTATGTCGATGCCATGCATGAATTTCACTTCGTGGGGGCTGTCTTCGTGGGCCTGGTCGGCTTGATGTTGCTTGTCGGCTGGTTGTATCCTCGTGAGACCGCCTGGGAACTGGTCGATTCCCAGGAGGTAAACCTGACACCCTGGAAGCCTGCCTGGCCACTGGCCATGGTGTTGGTCCTGAGTGTCCTGTCCATTTACGTCGTGTTTGCCGAGTAAGCGGTGTTTCAGTGTTTTGATCACCGAATTCGTATTGCGTGACGGCCAGGGGCACTCACTCCTCGGCCGCCCCTGCTGGGTTGCCCCAGTGCTATCGCACGGGTTCCTTTACTTGCAGGGCAAGGACCGGCTGGTTTGCCTGGAGTTGAATCCACGGCTATAATTAAAGTTTAGTAGCTCTAAGGATGGCCGATGAAGCCGACCCGGGCAATGTGCTAGCTGCTAAATGCGCCGGTTCCCGGGCGGCTTATCGCCCTGTCCAGCGTCCCGGCTGAGCAGCCATTTGGAAGTACTGGAAATGGCCAGTTGAACAAAAATGCCCAAAGAGCGAAAAAACCTATTTGAGCGAAAAGGCCCGATGAGCGAAAAAGACCCGAAGAGCGAAGCGGTGAC
>JAJRWS010000347.1 GCA_024276705.1 Planctomycetota bacterium
GGACATTGCCGGCTCCGTAATCCAATAGGGTGATCATGGGTTTGATTCAGCGTCTGGTTTCTAGGTAAGCGTTCACGGAAAAGGGGTAATTTTCCGTTCTTAATCTTAATCTTAATCTTACTCTTAATCTTACTCCCCGACTGCGCATTGTCTATTGAAATCGTTTCCATGTTGGTCGGTGGGAATCCGTTCTGACTCTCCTAGCCGCGATGCCCGACATATGCGATTGGTTGATAGCAGTATTGGATTAAGAGTAAGATTAAGAGTAAGATTAAGAAAAACCTGGCACGGCCTGCTACTTATGTGCTGGAAGCTGAAATATTACAGGAAGAAAATTCTTATGCTTACCAATTGCCTGTCACCACGAGCCATCTTGCGAGTGGTCCTCTTGCTGTCAATCTTGGCCTCCTGGAGTCGAGCGGAGGTGCCGCATGTGAAAATCGGCCATTTTCCGCAAGAGGTGGCCACTCGCTACACGGTCGAGCAGGGGCTCCCTTCGAACCATGTCGAGGCGGTCCATTTGGATAAGTCGGGCACAGTGTGGGCGAAAACCGACAAGGGCTGGGCGGTCTTACGCGGTGAACGCTGGTCGCCGTCCACCACGCCACCCGAAGGGGTCTCCCGGAGTACTCAGGAACTGCCTGCCTCGTTCGACGCTCAGGTCAACCAGGTGGCCCGTTCCGCGAAAGGGCAGATCGTCTGGGCGACCGACAAGGGTTTGCTGGTTCGCCGGAATGGCCGGGTGGAGCCGCTGGTGGTGGAAGATGGCCTGGGACGCCGTTGGGGGACTTCCGATGTGCGTGGGGTTGCCTTCGATTCGCGACAGCAATTCTGGTTTGCCACCCTGGCCGGAGTGGGCTGTCGGACCGGCGCGGGCTGGAAATTCTACACGGGGCAAGAAGGCTTGCCCTACAACGACTTCACGGTCGTCACCGCGGGCCCCGATGGCGAAGTTTGGTTTGGGACGCATCTGGGTGCGGTTCGTTTAGATGGCCAGCAGTGGGCCTACCGGCAGGGACGTCGCTGGCTGCCAAACGATGACATCCGGGACATTGCCGTCGACGCACTCGGGAACGCCTGGTTTGCCACCGAGGGAGGGGTAGGTCGAATTGAGCGACGTCTGATGACCTTGGCGGAAAAGGCCGAATTCTACGAAGACGAGATGGAACGGTACATTCGCCGCACGCCGTTCGGCTATGTTTCCGAAGTCAGTTTGGCAAAACCGGGTGACAAGAGCCACATCCGTTATCACGACAGTGACAACGACGGCCTGTGGACCAGTATGTACGGCGCGGGTGAATGTTTTGCCTATGCCGCCACGGGGGATCCCAAGGCCAAGGACCGTGCCAGCCGGGCTTTCAAGGCGCTCAGGTTCCTGCAGCAGGTCCCGCAAGGGTCCGAGCACAGTCCGCCACCTGGCTACGTGGCCCGGACAATCCGTTCGGTCGAACTGCCCGATCCAAATATTGGCCGACTGAAACGCGATCAGCATTCTCGGGACCATGGCGATGCGCTCTGGAAAGTCTATGAGCCGCGCTGGCCAAAGAGCGCCGATGGCCGATGGTACTGGAAGAGCGATACCAGCTCGGATGAGCTGGATGGCCATTATTTCTTTTACCCGTTGTACTACGACCTGGTGGCGGAGACCGAACAGGAAAAAGAGCGAGTCCGCGAGGTGGTGCGCAGCCTGACCGATCATCTGATCTCGCACGATTTCCAACTGGTCGATCATGATGGCAAAACCACGCGCTGGGGCTATTACGACCCGGAGTCGATGAATCACGATCCGGCCTGGTGGGAGGAACGCGGGTTGAAGTCGCTGAGCATGCTCTCCTACCTGGCGGTTGCGGAGCATGTCACGGGCGATCCGAGTTACGGCAAGCAGATGGACAAACTCATGCAGGATCATGCGTATGATACCAACGCGATGATTTACAAGATCCACCGAGGGATCGGTTCGGGGAACCAGTCGGACGATGAAATGGCCATCATGGCTTATTACAACCTGCTCAAATACACTAAGGACGAAGCGCTGCGCGAACGGATGCTGCTCTCCTTTTACAGTGCGTGGGTCATCGAACAGCCGGAGATGAATCCATTTTTCAATTTTGCCTACGCGGCTTTCGGGCTGGGTGGAACGGTTTCGAATCAGTGGGGCACCCATTCGCTGGAACCGTGGGACGGCTGGTTGGAAGATTCCATGGCCACCTTGCAGGGATTTTCACTCGACCGGCTCAATTGGGCCTGCAAAAACAGCCACCGTATCGACCTGATTCGGTTGCCGCGCCAGCAGATGATCGAGGTGATCACGCCGCTGAGCGATCGCCTTGGCTACCGGGTATGCGGTAAGGTGCTGCCGGTGGAGAACCGGCATTTCAACCATTGGAACACCAATCCCTGGGTGCTCGATTATGGTGGCGATGGACGTCAGTTGGCCAGTGGCACGGTCTACCTGCTGCCCTACTACATGGGGTTGTACCACGGGTTTATAGAGGAAGAACGGTAGCGATCCATACCGTTCACGGTCCGTAGGTTCGGTGGTACTTCTCGTCCGTAAACCACCAGCTCTGGGGAGTGAGTACCCATCAGGCTCTGCCGTGCCTCGTACTCGTACTCGAATGGAACCATTGGATGCAAACGAAACAGGATGCCATGGATGTTGATGATGACCAACCTTGCCTCTGACTTGGAATCGAGTACGAGTACCGCTGGGCTGAGTACGAGTACGATAGTTTTTCTCCAGCCCTTTTTACGGAGCTTCCTCATGCCAGCCCGTGCAATGGTTTGAGCTTGTTTTCCAGATGCCGGATCAGCGGGTCGGCCGAGAGTGGCTGGCCGGTGACGGTTTCGCAGAGTTCCTCGGCGTAATAAGTTCGACCTCGCCGGTGAACGTTTCGGTTTAGCCAACCGGTCAAAGCGTCGAACTGGCCGCGGCTGAATTGCTCGAACAGATCGGGGATTTGCTCCAACGCGGTTTCAAAGAGCTGCGCTGCCAGCATCGTGCCGATCGTGTAGGTGGGAAAGTAACCCATCGCCCCCATCGACCAATGAATGTCCTGCATGCAGCCGCGGGCGTTGTCGGGTACTTCAACACCCAGATAAGCGGCGTATTTTTCTTGCCAGACCCCTGGTAAGTCCGACGGTGACAGGTCGCCCCGAACCAGTGCCCGTTCGAGCTCGAAGCGAATCATGATATGCAGGTTGTACGTCGCTTCGTCAGCTTCGACCCGGATCAAACCGGGCGTGACCCGATTGGCGCCCTGGTAACAATCGTCCAGCGACAAGTCCGCCACCTTTGTGCCAAAATATTCTCTCAGTTTGGGGTGGCACCACGTCCAGAAAGCATGCGAGCGGCCGAGTTGATTTTCAATCAGCCGCGACTGCGATTCATGCACGGCCAAACCGGCCGCCGAACCGTAGGGCGTGTTCAAGTGTTCGCCGTCCGGCAAGTTCTGCTCGTACAACCCGTGGCCCGATTCGTGCAGGGTCGAACCGAGCGCATCGTTGAGCATGGTCTCGTGAAACCGGGTGGTTAAGCGCACGTCATCGCGGTGCGTACCGGAGCAGAAGGGATGAGTCGATTCGTCCAGTCGGCCCCGATTGAATTGAAAACCGATTTGCGCGATGACCTCCCGCACGAATCGGCGCTGCTCGTCGAGCGGCAGTTTGACCTGGTTGAACCGGTCCGATGGTCTGGTCTCGGCTTCGGTCAAGTCCGCGATCAGAGGCGTCAAGCGATCGCGCAATGGGCTGAAGATTTTTTCCACCTTCGCCGCGGTCATACCGGGCTCGAACCCGTCCGCCAAAGTATCCCACGGCTCGCCCTCTTCGGGCCAGCCCCAGCAGCGGGCACGCTGGTGGTTCAGCTCGATAGTCTTTCCCAGCCACGGTTCGAACGTGGCGAAATCGTTGTTCTTGCGGGCCTCGGCCCAGTGGTGTTTGGCCAGACTGGTGGTATGGCTGAATTCGGTGACCAGTTTCGCGGGCAATTTTGTGTCACGATCGTACTGATGCCGAATCTCCCGCAGATTCACCGCGGTAGGGCAAGTCGGATCGGCGGTCAAAGTTTTGTCCGATTCACACGCAGCCAGCCATGGCTCGATCTTCGGGTCGGTATTCCGCTGGTGAACGAGCTTTGCCAGTTGGGCCATTTGCCGGGCGCGATAATCGACGGCTCCGCCGCCGGTAGGCATCATGGTTTCCTGGTCCCAATCGAGCAACGCGGCGGTCGAGTCGAGCAGTGATGTTTCACGGATGTGTTCCAGCAGTGATGAATAGTCGGCATTTGGCATGGTGGTTAGGGCGTGTTTCTGGTCGTCGAGGATTTGGGAATGTCAGGTGTCGGATGTCAGGTGTCGGGTGTCAGGTGTCAGGTGTCAGGTGTCAGGTGTCAGGTGGCGGGTGTCAGGTGTCGGGTGTCAGGTGTCGGGTGTCAGGTGTCGGGTGGCGGGTGTCGGGTGTCAGGTGTCGGGTGTCAGGTGTCGGGTATCAGGAAAGAAGAGAGTAGAGTAGACCGCAGGAGAGCGAGAAAGGGCATGGCTATTGCTGCTGGCTCTCCTTTCTACTTTCTCC
>JAJRWS010000348.1 GCA_024276705.1 Planctomycetota bacterium
CATTGCATTCAACAGAAACATAAGGCCATGGATATTGATGATGACCGACCTCGCCTCCCAGTCGGGTTCGAGTACGAGTACCGCTTTGCTGAGTACGAGTACGATATTCTCTTCTCGGCTCCTTTGAGGAGCCTTCCTCAAGCCACCCGCTATGCGGGTGGTACATGACTTTTGAGCCATGCCTAACCATGGACTACCGATGCTTGCCGGCCGCGAATACGGCATCGGCGTCGACAAGGAATCCATCCAGCAGGCGGGACTTGGCGTGCTTGCCCGGTCCGGCGACACGGTGCTCGACGTACTTGCCATCTTCGAGCGCCAGCACGGTAATCTTCTTTGCCTGGGGCTCGACGACCCAGTATTCGGAGACGCCTGCTTCAGCGTAATCGTTCCTTTTTTGGCAGTAGTCTCTTTGCTGGCTACTCTTATCGGGGCTCACGACCTCCATCACCAAATCAGCTCCTTGAAAGTACCGCGCGTCCGGCAGCGGCTTGTTTTTTTGCAGCTTGAATACGATGTCGGGCTCTCGAATCTTATTGGAGCCTAGCAAGGTTGGGTGAGGCGCCATCAGCGCAATGCCTAGTTTGCCCTGCTCCACCGCCCGTAGTGCATCCATCAGATAGAGAACGATCAGTTGATGTTCGATCGTGGGCATTTCCAGCACCTCGATTCTGCCAGCCGTGAATTCGACCAATTGGTTGGTTCGCTCCGTAAGGGTGAGATAATCATCGATGCTCCAACCGCCTTGAGGAGGGAACAACAAGGCGATTTCCCATGCCGGCTCAACACCAGGTGGGTACGCTTGAGTCCAATCGAATGGGATCGATACAGACATCATTGCCCTCGATTTGATTTTTCTTCAAATTGCACGACGCACGCCAAGACAGCTGGCCCCCAGATTTCATAAGGCATCTGCTACAAGGTTCATGAAACATTCACGATATTAGAACCCGGTGGAACCTTGTCCGTAGCTTATTCTAGTCCTTCCAGTCCCGCAATTCCACCATTATGGGGCGACCGAGAAATATGGGGCGACCGAGAAATAACTATCCGGTTTTGTGTGAGGAACGCTTAAAAAATCGCTTCGGTATTTGGAAGGGTTCAGGGTTCAGGGAAGAAAATGGAATAATATGCCGATAGAAATGTGCAATTTCAAGTTAATCGTTTGCAGACCAAGTTGACATTTTGCTTTAATACTGAACCCTGAACCCTCAATGGGTTCAGCAGGGCATTTTCGGCCCCTGCGCGACAGCACTAGCCTGGGTGTTGCCAGGGCGGCCGGTAGGGCCGACGCAGCAGGCGGGTCGCTTCTTCGTCGCCCGGCACGGTATGGCTGGCCGGGTCGTACGCAATGGTTCGCTCCAGCTTGAGGGCCCGGTTGGCGAGGATGCAACTGGCTGCCGAGATGTGGCCCTCTTCGATATCCGCGACTGGCCGGCCGCGCTGGTCGATGGCATGCAGGAAGTCGCGCATGTGGCCACGGATGGCCGAGGCGACCGGCTGCTCCAAGCGGATGGCGGCGACGTCGGGGATATCTTCAGGGTAGGCATCCAGCTCCAACAGCGCTTTGCCATGCAGCTTGGGACCCTTGCCATGGGGAATAAAATCATACCGCTGGATGCTCAGCTTGAGCGTTCCCCGGTCGCCCAGTATCGTCGCGCCCCAGGGATACTGCGGATCGGGCGGGTCGCCCCAGGTCCGGTGCGTCCAGAGCAGATTCAAGTCGTCGTATTCGAACGTGGCATTTTGCGTGTCGGATATGTTCGCCAGGCTGTCGGGGTAGACCAGGATGCCCCCGCTTGAGGAAATTCTTTTCGGCCAGCCCAGTTCCAGCATCCAGCGGACCATGTCGAACATGTGGACGCACATGTCGCCCATGATGCCATTGCCGTATTCCATGAATGCCCGCCAGGTGCGGGGGTGGGTCAGTTCGGTGTAGGGTCGCATCGGCGCGGGGCCGGTCCACATCTCGTAATCGAACCACTCCGGCGGTTCGATCGGCGGCGGGTTCTGCCGGGCCCGCATGTGGTAGTAGCAGTACATTTCGACCTGGGCAATGTCGCCGAGCAGGCCTGCGCGGATTACCCGGTCCCGTGCTTCGATCAGGTGGGGCGTGCTGCGGCGCTGCATGCCAACCTGGACGACCTGGCCCTGCTTGCGGGCGGCGGCGACCATCGCCTCGCCTTCCAGCACGTCGACGCTGATCGGTTTCTGTACAAACACGTCTGCGCCGCGCTGGACCGCTTCGAGCATCGGCAGCGCATGCCAGTGGTCGGGCGTGTCGATCAGCACGATGTCCAGCTCATGGGCGGCGAGCATCTGGCGATAGTCGCCATAGAGTTTCGGTTTGTTGCCCGAGACCTGCCGGGCGGCAATCAGCGTGCCCGCCTCTGCCAGTAGTTTCCGATCGACATCGCACAGGGCGACCACTTCCACCGGGTCAACCTGCATCAGTCGAGTCAGGTCGCACTTGCCGTACCAGCCGGTGCCGATCAGTCCCACCCGCCGCTGCTTGCTGGCCGGGGCGGCGTAAAGGCTGGGGCCGAGCGTCGAAAGGGCCATCGCGGCGGCTCCCGCCCGTAACGCATCACGGCGATTCATGGCTGGTCTCCTGGTTCGTGGGGTGGTGGTATGCATGTGTGCTTTATTTCCTTAAGAAAACCCTCGGCTTTGCCGGGGGACTGGTAGAGTTCGACAGTTCCGTAGTGATATTGCTCGTACTCGTACTCGACTGGAACCATTGCATTCAACAGAAACATAAGGCCATGGATATTGATGATGACCGACCTTGCCTCCCAGTCGGGTTCGAGTACGAGTACCGCTTTGC
>JAJRWS010000349.1 GCA_024276705.1 Planctomycetota bacterium
GGCTGAAAAACGTGTCTGGCAACCGATTTTTTCGACCTGGTACGAAAAGGGCTCTGAAACGGGCACGCACAGCGCGGCAGGTTGGGCCCTGCGACGGTGGAACCTGGAATTACCTTCGTTCCAACCCTCCGGGCGACCAGCCAAGGGGCAGGACTGGTACGTCAACAGTGTCGGGATGACGATGCTCAAGATGTTGCCAGGTAGCTTTACTCGGCAGACGAAGATCCCAGCCCTCAAAGATCTTAAGAAAAAGAGTTCGAGTGACAAAACGTTACGCCTCACCCATCCCTATTACATCAGCGATCGTGAGGTATCGATGGGTCAATTTATGGAGTTCATCAGCGACAAGAGCTTTAACGGGCAAAAACTGAAAGAGTGGAATACTGATCCGGGAGAGAGTCCAAAGAGCGAGCATCCAGTGCCTAAAGTTAATTGGTACGATGCTGCGATGTTTTGCAATTGGCTTAGCACAAAAGAAAACAGGAACCACTGCTACAAGCTAAAGGCCAAGTCCCCCGCCAGTGCGGCAAGTAATAATGACCCGAAACGAAAAGTATATGATGTTGAAATCGATGCGGAGGCGAACGGATATCGGCTACCTACCGGGGCCGAGTGGGAGTACGCCTGCCGAGCAGGAACAACGAGCAAATATTCGTGTGGCGATGACGAGGACCTGCTTCGGAGCTACGCGGTATTTAGAACAGATGGACCGGAACCATGTGGTAGCAAAATGCCAAACAACTGGGGATTGTTTGATATGCACGGAAACATCTGGGAGTGGTGTGAGGATTGGTACGGGAGCTACCCCGCGAAACATCTAATGGAGAATCCGCGAGGTCCACATCAGGGCTCGATCCGGGTGAACCGGGGCGGGAGCTGGGTCAATACCGCCAGGAGCTGTCGGTCGGCGAACCGCTACGGGTACGTTCCGTCGCTCCGCGACGACTACCTGGGCTTCCGTGTGGCCCAAGTTTTGTCTGCAAGTGAGCAAGTAAGCGGAGGCGTAGCGCGGCAGTGTAAAATCGCGATTCAAAAAGTATACTAAATGTAGGTAATGGCGTAATCACGATGCCTTTCCGGTTCTTTTGCGTACCGGTCAGGGACGAGGGTACTGCCACCTCGGAGTTGAACGTTTTTTTGCACAGCCATCGGGTGTTGGCCGTGGATCGACGCTGGGTCGATCTGGGGACGGAATCATTTTGGTCGCTGTGTATCGACTGTCTGGAGAGCTCCTCAGCGGAGACAAAAGCGGGGCGTGGTTCCAAGCCAAGGGGCAAGGATTACAAGGAAATCCTCAGCCCTGAGGACTTTGCTTTCTTTGCGAAACTCCGCGACTTGCGGAAAGAAATCGCCCAGGCTGAGGCCGTGCCGGTTTACACGTTGTACTGACCAGGAAGCAATCGTGCTCGTTCTTAGCCGCTTGCGGCGGTGCTCGTGCTCGTAATCGAAAGGTGTAACCATGGCGGCTCCGATCTTCGATCACGAGAAGCTGGACATTTATCGATTGGCGGTCGAATACGTTGCCGATTCATTCGGCATCGCGAAAGAACTGTCGGGACTTCACCGGCACTCGCGCGATCAATGGTTACGGGCTGGGATCCCGAAAATTCGCGTTACGTTCTTATGCTGGTTTTCTGTCAACCATCCTGTCATCCTGATGGAGCCTAAGCGACTGAAGGATCTCTCGTTGGGGCTGATTGCTGCGTACTGCAAGCAGGAGATCCTTCGCTGTGCTCAGGATGACAAGTAGAACAATAATCGATCAATACCTGGAACCTGTTTTCCCGAGAAAAACGCGTATTTTCGGAGGCCCACCCGTAGGGTATGATGCCGACCCCGATTACGATTACGATTACGATTACGAGCACGACCCCGAGCACGAGACTCGCCGGAACGGCGGAGCCTGACGCAGCGCACTATTTACGCGAAACTGGTACTTTTGCACAATACTTCTCCAATCGACGATGAATCCCTTACCCAATAAATTCGGTGATAAACCGAAAAGATGTTGGAGGCTGCCGCTGTACAGGATATAATCATGATATGTCCAAACAAGCGGCGTGAAGCCGACGCCTCATTGGGCGGTAACCGCGGGAGAAGCTGCCGATGCCAAAGTTGGATTATCGCAATATCGAGAAATACTCGGCCCGATGCGGGGGCCAGCCAGTTGTTTCGGGTACACGGATTCGAGTCGCAACCATTCTAACTTGCTACCGCCAGGGGATGAATATTGAGGAAATCGTTCAGCAATATGATCCCCTCAGGCCTTCAGATGTCCACGATGCTTTGGCCTATGCGTACGATCACCTTGAAGAAATTGACGGCCATCTGCGCGCCGATGATGAGCTAGCAGTGAAGGCGAGGCTCTCAAAGGACGATCGCTCCTGATGGTTCCTATTCGTCTTTTCACGGATGAAGACGTTTATGGGGCAGTCGCGATTGCCCTTCGTAACTCAGGGTATGACGCGATCTCAACACCCGAAGCAAATCGCCTCGGTGAGAACGATGAAGCTCAGTTGGTTTGGGCAACCAGCGAAAATCGCGTTCTTGTGACATTCAACGTGGGCCACTTCGCGAAGCTCCACAGAGACTGGATGGAACGAGACCGGAGCCACGCAGGCATTGTTGTGTCCGCACAGCGTCAGATCGGCGATATATTAGGTCGCTTGTTCCACCTGGCCCGGTCACTCGAGCGCGATGTAATGGGCAACCGGCTCGAATTCCTGGGCGACTGGTAAATAGTGGCAAATTGCGAGAAAAATCGGTGGGGCGGCGCAGCCGTCGCTTTGGATTAATTTATACGTTCCCAAATTCAACGCTTTACGTATTGGAATTCACCCTCCGTTCGGAAACCACATCGATTTCCGGATGCAAACCTTGTCCTGCATGAGTTCGGAATCCGTGAACCGATCAACGCCGCGGGGTGTCTGTGTGAGCGTTGTGATCGTTCCGTCTTTACCGGGGATGTGTTGGACAGGATCAAGAAACGGATTGCCACAGCGACCGTAGTGGTGGAGGATATGACGGGGGCGAACTGCAATGTTTATCTCGAGGTCGGCTATGCCTGGGGCAAGGGGGTTCCCACTTTGCTGGTCGCTCGGGAAGGCCAAGAACTGAAGTTCGATGTCAGGAGTCACCGCTGCATCTACTACAGCAACATTTCACATTTGCGGAGGCAACTGCCGGACCTGATGCCCAAGCTGACGGAAACCAACCTCGATGAAGATCTTGAGTGAAGGTGGGTGAATGGATGGAGGGATCCGCACCCGGCGAGCAATCATGGAACAACAACTGGTCAGAATGAGCCGCTTTCTGAGCTATCTGTTGCGTCATCATCCCGAGGCGGAAGGCCTTTCCATGGATGAATGCGGGTGGGTCGGCATCGATGACCTGCTTGCCACACCCGGCGTCAGGCGACATGGCATGACAAAAGATCTGCTTGCACGGATCGTTGCGAAAAACGACAAACAGAGATTTGAATACGACGACGGTGGGGAAAGGATTCGTGCCCGTCAAGGCCACTCACGTTCGGTATCACTGGGTTGGAAAGCCGTGATGCCACCTGAAACCCTCTACCACGGTACTTCCGCCCACGCACTCTTCTCCATCCGAGCCAAGGGTCTGCAGAGGCGGAACAGACACCATGTGCATCTGTCGTCCGATGTCGTGACCGCCAATAAAGTGGGTGCCCGGCATGGCCCACCGGTCGTCCTGGTGATCCATGCGCGAGAAATGCACCTGCAAGGGCACGAGTTCTTCGTCAGCGCCAATGGTATCTGGCTGACGGAGAGTGTCCCCGCGGGGTTTATCGACTTCCCGTAAACGAACAAGCCGGGAAGGAAGACATTACGCCAGGTCCGCCCAACAACGTCCCATGGGGATCTCAGGGATAATGGCAGGGTAGTGCCGGCTTCAAGGCTTCCGCACCGTGCATCGACAAAGCCCTTGAGCTTTCTTGACATAACGACTGTCGAAGGTGACAAGCTGGTCGCATGCCTGGCTTTGGGCAAGGTGCAACGCATCGGCGAAATCCAATCCCTGGAGGGCCCACCCGGTAGCCTGGGCGATTATCGAGGGATTGGCAAGGTGTACATGATCGAGTCTGAACAATCGGGCAAAGGCATCCGCGATATCGACTGGTCCGAAACCGTAAGCGTAGCGCAGTACCCATTCGGTTTCAAGAATGACCGTGTCGGGGATAAAGATATCGTGGCTTTCAAACAGAGTAACTGCCTTTTGAAACTGGACATCCTCATCCCGCGTCAGCAGTCGGACCACGGCATTCGTATCAACCGCGATCATCGAATCGCTCTATCACACCGCGCCGGATGGCCTGTTCCATCTCCTCCAGCGTTTTTGGCTTTTCGGCACTAGCAAGACAACCGGCCACCTCCTCGATAGGGGTCTTCGGGAAAGGGGTTTTCGATTTAAGCAGCACCCCGTCGCCCGTGTCGATCACCTCAAGTTCTTGCCCGGGCTCCCATCGATGGGCTGTTCGTATCGGTTTGGGAATGATTACCTGCCCTTTGCTTGAGAGTTTTGTCGTATTCATAGGAATAGCCCAGGTAAGAATTATGCAAGAAATTATGCGCCATGATCGTCTTGAGTCAAGCATTGGGAAGGGCGGATCCCCTACACATCGACACCAAGCTCAAAATTGAGAACTCAGATACCTGAGTGGGTTAGGACAGTCGAACGCTACGACGACCCCGATATCACGGGCATGGCAGACGTGTGGCGATTATGACCATTCCGGAAACTGGTTACCGTCGCCAAGTTGCGGGGTGGCGTAAAGCGGCCAGAAGACCAGTTTCTGATCCGGCAATTCCCGATAAGGCCCGCTTTGCAGAACCCATCCTCGTGGACAGTTGGGATAGCTTTGGAGCATTAAGTGAAGGCTTCTGAGCCTGCCCGCCGGGCCAGACTTGACCTCGATCGGATAAATCTTTCCTTTTCGAACCGTCAAGTAGTCGATCTCTGCGTTGGAATTTTTTGCGCTGCGAGCCCAGTAGTACAATTCCCCGCTGTGCCAGGCAACCATCTCCTGGGCAACAAACTGCTCAGCTAACATGCCGCGATACATGGCCAACAGATCGTTCTCGGCCAACTCGGCATGGGCATCCATTCCACAGAGCCTCTGGCAGAGGCCGATGTCGAGCATGCAAGCTTTGAATCGCTTGCCACGCGATGCGCCCAGAGGCAATCCCGACGGATCACA
>JAJRWS010000350.1 GCA_024276705.1 Planctomycetota bacterium
ATTCAAAGCGTTTCCGATTGAAGAAGGCGAACACCTTTTAGCCGTACTACGTTACGTCGAACGCAACCCATTACGTGCTTCGCTCTGTGAATTTGCGGAGGATTGGAAATACTGCAGCCTTTGGCGCAATGTTCACGGAGACGCGGATTCGAAACGACTCCTGAGTCCCTGGCCGATACAACGTCCAAGAACCTGGAGAGCGATGGTTAACCGACCGCAGAACGAGGCCGAACTGAAGGCGATTCGGCGATGCGTGAGGAAAGGAAGCCCATTCGGTAATGACCGATTCGTGAGTCAAGCAGCCGTTCGATTGCAGTTGAAACATACCTTGCGATCACGAGGACGTCCCTTGAAGAAAAGTGACCAAACCAATCAATGAGCTGCGTCCCCTTTTTGCGCCTTTTTGCGCCCTTTTTGCGCCCTTTTTGCGCGCCCTTTTTGCGCCCCCTTTTTGCGCCCCCTGGAACCGGAACCTCACGGTACCGGCTAGGGTTGTATCAGCCCTCCGGGCTTACTGATTGTGTGGTACGATGAGGGCCCTGCCGGAGGAGACTCACTTGACCATCATCTGCGTCAATCTGCGTTATCTGCGGGCTCCTTCAATCCCGATCCCGATCGCGATGATTGCAGTGCGCTCCTGGGATGATGCCTGGTAACCCTTTCCTATTGATGATTTGAGTACAGAGTAATCGGCTCGGAGGGCCCATTTCCCGGTTGGCGAAATCGTGGCGAGCAATTAGACTAGAATTAGCATCAAGCGGATAGCATCAAGCGGATAGCAGAGAGCGGATAGCAGAGAGCGTAGCGCTGTATCAGCGAAGGCGTATCTCGATACCGCGGTCCAACGGAATGCCGCTGTCCAACGGAATGAACGGAATGCCGCGGTCTAACGGAATGCAAGTGTACAACCAAAAAAACATGCGCGCACGGCGCGCATGTTCCAGGGCAAAGATTCTCACGCGGCCTCCGGCCGTGAACGGTTAACCCGACACCTACAGGCGGAGAACTTCCACATGGCATGGGGACTTGTGATTTTGTGCGTTATTCTCGGTTCCTTTGGTGCGTTGCGTGCCAGTGGTCGGAAAAAGGAGATTCGGCGCAGCAAGGACGAAGACGACTAGAGCCTAAGGGACGGCTCATCAGTAACTTCGGCATTTCCAGACAAAGTCGCGGTAACCTTCATCCTGGTGAAGAAGAGAATGAGTGATGTGAGATGTTTGATTGTTGATCTGAAGGGATAGATCCTAAAGCAGTTCAGCAATCATCGATCACACTTCAAACATCGGTATGGCGTGCTTCTCCATGGCTTCTCCAAAAGCAGGAAGTTATTTTTGAAGCATTCCTAAGCCGCGTCTTGTGCTTGCGCATCGGCATCTGCGTGGTCCGCGGAGACCTCGTCCAAGGAGGCCAGGCCGCCAAAGGCAGCCAGGGCGGCCACGACCCGATCTTGTTCGGCCGTGGTCAGTTCGGGGAAAACGGGCAGGCTGAGGACCTCATTCGCCGCTTGTTCGGTGTGTGGCAAACTACCCGGCTGGTATCCCAATCCCTTGAAGCATTCTTGCAGGTGGAGCGGAATGGGGTAGTAAACGGCCGAGCCGATTTTACGGGTTGAGAGGGCTTCGTTCAGTTCGTCCCGGCGACCGCCGAGTACCCGTATCGTGTATTGGTTCCAGACACAATTGCATCCCGTGGCTACCTGGGGATGGACAAACTGGTCGTTCAAATCGAGACGGTCCAGTTCCGCCTGATAATGGCACGCGTGGCGCTGGCGTGCCTCCGCCCACTGGTCCAGGTGCTGGAGCTTGATATTCAGTACAGCTGCCTGCAATGCGTCGAGTCGACTATTGACGCCAACCAAATGATGATGGTAGCGAGGCTGCTGGCCATGGTCACGCAGTGCGCGTAATTTGGCCGCCAGGTCGGCATCGCTCGTGGTGATCATCCCGCCATCTCCGAAGCCGCCCAGATTCTTGGTCGGGTAGAACGAAAAACATCCCAAGGTTCCCAGGCTGCCAGCCCGCTGGTTGCCATATTGGGCCCCAATGGCCTGGGCCGCATCTTCGATGACCGGAATCGCGTCCGCCGTTCCACGCCGGCTTCGGATCGCTTCGGCAATTCCGTCCATGTCCGCACACTGGCCAAACAGGTGGACGGGGAGGATCGCTCGGGTGGCGGCGGTGATTTTCCGTTCGATGTCAGCCGGATCGATGTTGAACGTGCCAGGTAGAATGTCGGCAAAGACCAGTTTGGCGCCCAAACGATCCACCGCACCCGCAGTGGCGAAGAAGGTAAAACTGGGCAGCACCACTTCATCTCCGGGGCCGATTCCCAACACCATCAACGCCAACAGCAGCGCATCACTGCCCGACGCACAGCCCACCGCATGAGGCGTTCCGCAATAGTCGGCCATCGCCGCCTCCAACTGGCGACAGGCGGGGCCATGGACAAATGCACCCGTTTGCCAGACTTCGGCCATGGCTGCGGTGATCTGCTGCTGCAAGGGAGCGTTCTGACGATTGACATCCAGCATCGGGACTGGCAATGTCCGGGGGGGCTCTGGGTAGGGTGCGCGATCGTTCATCGATTCTCCTCGGTCTTACGTCTCGTCTCGCCTTTCTGGGAGCGATGGTGGATCAACCCGACGGTGCCTGGCTAGGATCCACAGCCAGGGAGATTAGAAAGGTTATCCAGACGCGTCAATCGAGAATATCAGCTGTTCCAAGCCGTGGCCGATGAAGCCGACCCGGCAGGGCGTGCCAGCAGTTGAAAATGCCGTTTTCCGGGCGGCTTATCGCCCTGGGCCAGCGTAGGGGGCAGTAAAAAGCAAGGAAGTGTAGGTTGTTTGAGGTAGGATTCCAGAGGCTTGAGCCGAAGCTAGCTTCGGGTTGTGGGGGGATAGATCATGGTATACCGCCGCCGGTTTGGAATGCCCAGTTTCGTATCACAGCGACTTGGAATGGGGAGCGAGGGAGTGCAGGAACGCACTTCGCACCCAGCCTTGTGTGGCACGTCCCTGAGGTACGAAGGGCGTGGTGCGTCACCTCGGAGCGCTGCGCCGGAGTCCACTGCGCGCCGACCACGCCCTTCGCC
>JAJRWS010000351.1 GCA_024276705.1 Planctomycetota bacterium
CGTGCCGCAATGGGAATCGAATACTTGCCGAGTGCTACTTCCACCGTCGAATTCAGGGGCGCGACATACTCGATCTCCTCCAGGTAATCCTCCAGTTTCACATCCTTTTCGGCACTGCAGCCCACTACGGCGCATGCCAACAGCAGCAGGATAAACCAGCCTATGGTTCCCTTGTGCCGATTGGTCGGTAGGCTGCTGTGATCTGCCATGAATGCCTGCTGCCTCTAGCCAGATAGCCTGTCGCTGAACCCTTGTGAATCGTGTCGCTCCAGGGCGAATTCGTGTTGGGCTGAGCTTGCCCAAGCATTTCCCTGCTGAAGCATACGACAAGCCCACGGAGACGAAAGCGACCTATACTGGAGAGAGGCCCGAGGTAGACCAGGCGGCCTGCCGATTATACGGGTCCCACCACCTGACATGGCTTAGTCGGTGTTAAAAAATAACTTGCCGATTTTAAGTAGGATATTTCGGCTTCCCTTCGTACTCGTACTCAGCGAAGCGGTACTCGTACTCGACGACCGTGTGATACCCGCTATGCGATTCGAGTACGAGTACCGCCGCAAGCGGCTGAGTACGATGGTTTCATTACTAGAATACCACGATTTACCGAAGTTATTTCTTAACACCGACTTACCTGCTTACTGCTTACTCCTACTGCCCCATGAACAACCCCATCCGCAACCATCGGCTGACACGCACTCCTCGCTCACGCGAGTGGGCCGCCCTGATGCTGCTCGGTGGTCTGAGTTTGCTGGCCGGCTGTTTCGACGCGGATGCCATGATCGCTTCACGACATAATCTTGTCCAACTCACGCGTCTGGAAGAAATTGACTTGGGTGCGTTTCTCGTCACCTTACCGTATCGACCCAACTCCATTTCCTCCATGGTGGTCGATTTCCATGCCTTTGGCCGCGTCACTCGTGGCAACTACAAGAAGGTCGCCAAGGCGATCGAACAACGAGGACCTGAACTGGAACATCGCATGCTCATCGCCGTGCGCGAATTGGAACTCCAGGAGCTGCAAGAACCGGATCTCGACACTCTCCGGACCAACATCCAACGGGTTGTCAATGAGACGCTTGACGATCAGCCGATGCAAGCGATTGGTTTCTATCGCTTTTCACTCCTGGCCCAATGATCTATCCTGACCCCGTGATCCATCCCGGCCCTGGGAACGATTGCGTGGTGGCCGGCCATCGTGGAGACTGCGGTCACGCACTCGAAATCCGTCACGCGGAGGATGCATGCGGCCAGGGCCTGGCCGACCATTTCGAGGACGCCGGCTGGAAGGCCCTGGCGGTCGACCGGTCCGACCGTCGAAATCGGGCCTTCTCTCCATCCCCCAATAAAAACGCTCCAGTTGTTTGCGCATGGCATCCCGGGGCAACGCCAGCAGCTCTTCCTTTTGGGCGGCGTCCAGCTCCTCGGCAAAAAAATCTTCCAAATCCTGCTCGCCGACCTCCCCACGTCTGCTGTTGTTGGAATTCTGGAACCTGCTGGCATGCAACCAGAAAAAGAAATTTCGCCACTGGTCATGGCGTGACAACTGTTGGAATTGCTCACGTTGCGATTCGGTCAATATTTCCAAAATAGCCAGCCGCAATTCGTCGGTCGCGGCGGAGGGGTGCTGGGTCATCCATCGCAGCAGGGCCCACCAGCGTTTACGGCCTTCCATGGACGCCATGTACCGCTGGTCTTTTACGCTCATTTCCGCTTGCATGCGATCGCGGAGATCTGGCATGCGACGCTGTATCTGCCGTACCATTTGCTCGATTTGCTGGTCCGTCAATTGCAGCACAATCGAATTTCGGCTCTGTCGGACCTGGCCCGCGATGGCCTGGACCCGTGCCTCTTCGGGCATTTCGCGCAATTCGAATTGCCGGCTGGGCGGTTGGCGCTCCAGCCATTGCTGATACTGGAACATCGTCTCTTGCAACTGTGTCGCATCGGCCGCGGAGATCAACTGCTGATGCAACTGCCGGAGTTGCTGCTGATGCTTCGGAGAAAAATCGCGAAACCGGTTATACTTCGTCCGCAGGGTCAATTGCTGGTCCGACGACAAACGGTCGATCCAGCGGCGACGATCTTTCGATGATGTTGCTGCCACGGGCAATTCAGCCTGCTGCCGCGACTCGAACCCTTCCTGCTGGTCTGCTCGTGCACTGCCGATCCAACCCTCCTCACCTAGCGATTTTCGCAACTGTCGCAAAAATTGGCTGCTTTGAAATTGTGAATAGATGTCGACATGCTCGATCACCGGCAAATCGGCGATCAACATCCGATTGAAATCAGGTGAAGACCAGCCGTAACCCAAAAATCCCAAAAACAAGGCGGCCATAACGAACACGCCAACGGCAACACGCCGCTTACGGCGCAATCGCGGCATGGCTTGGGTGCGCTGCTGTACTTCTTCCTCGGCCGCGATCACAACCATTTCCATCGTCGTCTTTGAAAATCGGTCGCTTGCCGTCACCCCAGGCAACTCGTCCAATGCCGACCAGACCCGGTCGAAACCCTGCATTTGTCGGCGGTACGTTTCATCCGTGGAGAGACGCTGCTCCACCTGGGCGCTTTCAACCTCGGACAGTTCGCCATCGAGATAGGCGACAATCTCTTCCAGCGGTTGCGTCGAATGGGGCGGATTGGTCTTGGTCATGATGGGTTGCCAACCTTCCCGCTCCCTTTGCCCATGCCCCCCTGCCCGTCCAGCAAGTAAGGCTCCAACAGATCGCGAAGGTTGGCCCGTGCTCGCGACAAAAGCGACTTAACCGCCGGCGCGCTGAGCTGCATCACTTCGGCAATCTCATCGTAGCTGAGATGTTCAAACTTATTGAGTAGCACGGCCAGCCGCTGCCGTTCGTTCAAAGTTCCCACCGCCAGTTTCACCACATCGCACAATTCGGCCTTGTCTATCTGCCGGGCTGGCATCAACCCGCTGGCCGCGACCGCCGCCAAATCCATTGGGTTGCCAACCCATTCACCGCTGGCTTGAGGTGCCAGGTTGACCTCCTTGCGGCGCGACAGACCACGCAGCGCATTGGCTGCCACATTGTGCGCAATCGTGTAGAGCCAGGTGGAAAATTTGGAACCTGGCACATAACGCTTCCGCGCCCGATAGACACGCAGAAAAACATCCTGGGCCAGGTCCTCGGCCATATCGCGGCTGCCAACCAGGTGGGACAGTAGCGACACCATGCGGTTCTGATGGCGCAGCATGAGCTCCTCGAACGCCACGGCGTCGTCATCATCGCGCACTTGAAGCATCAAGCGGACATCGGGATCTTGCAGCGTGTAGCGCTGGGCAGTCGACTCGGTAATCACAGCAGGCTTTCCAATAACAATCGCATCTTCCGCATCTCGGCTCGATGCTCAAACCCTTCGATGGGTGTCATGTGTATCGACAAGGCACGGTTGTACCTGACCTTCTCCAAATCGGAGATGAGCCGGCCGTAATCGACCTCCCCCTTGCCCACGCGCACCTGCAACTGAGACTTGGTCGAATCGCGCAAGCGCACGTGGTAGACGTAAGGCAACACTTTAGAAAAATCACGACCCTGCCAAGGCCCGGCCATGTAGTGGCTTGGGTCGAGTGCCAGACCCAAGCCTTTGACGTTGTCACACAAGACTACCGCCGTGTCGGGATTCTCGGTCATGCAGCCAATTTGTGTCTGCAGGGCAACGAGCACCCCTTCGAGCGATGCAATTTTTACCAGATGGCGCAGCCGTTCGATTTCTTCGTTGAAGGGTGTACCGAGTGGAGCAGCAGGTACGACCAACGGCACCACCTGCAGCGACTTGGCCAACTTCGCACAAGCGGCAAACTGCTGATAGTAACGCTCTTCGGCAACGGGCCCAGCGGAGACGGGCTGTTCACGATCCGCGTCTCCCTGATCCACGCTCAACGCTACGATGTTCAGGCGTTGCATGTCTCGACATCGGTCCACCGCTCCATCCAGATTGGCCAATACGTCGGCAGGTTTGATCCACCCTCCCCCAAGCTGGTGGATGGGTATCTCCACCGCATTGAAATGCAACTCGACCAGAGTGGCAGGCACCTCTTCCTGAGGCAGATCGGGAAAACATTCAATCGATGCGCAAACAATCACGGTCCAAAACCCTTTCCTGCAGATCTTATCCTTAAGGGAAATCCTCACTGAGTATGGCTACTGTAGCGGTTGCACCACGGTGGAAGCAACACCCGTCACCCTGAAAGGGGTGGCAGCACAGCTGGGACTCGACGGCGAGAATGTGCAAAGTTGGGCCAAATCCAGTGGCTGGAGCCGATCCGGCCTGCATCGATCCAGAAAACAATGCCTTGGGCAGCCCGCCCCACTGAGTCTGGAACATGAAGAATTTGCATGGGCCGAAGCTGTCCCATGCAACAGAAACCGCTAGAATAAAGTCTGTAATTCCAAGCAGTGGTCGATGAAGCCGACCCGGGAGACGTGCTGGCAACTAAAAACGCCGGTTTCCGCACCGGCTTATCGCCCAGATCCACGTCCCGGCGAAGTGGCGATTTGGAAGTACTGAATTGACCCTTCGTTGCTATCGCCCCAGGAGAAGTTACGGTGTCCTCGATCCCACCCGCCGATTCCCATTCCTCCCCCCCATCACCTCAACCCACGAACCACCACGAGCCCGGCAGCGAGAAGCCTGTCCAGTGGATCCTGCAACAGCCTCCCTCGCTCTTCGGCCGCTATGGGAAGCTGTTACTACTGGCATTAGGGATCGCCGTTATCGGTCTACTGGGGCTCAGCGCGGCATACCAAAGCTATTTCAGTCCTCCCGGGGAACCGCAGGAAAAATACCACTCCCTCAGCAAAACGGCCGCAAAAAAAATTGCCGTCATTCATGTTTCGGGCACCATCCTGGAAGGAGATGGCTTCATTAAAAAACAGATCGATCAGGTCCGCCAGGATGACGATGTGGTGGGCGTGGTGCTGAGAATCAATTCCCCTGGAGGAACGGTCACAGGTAGCGATTACCTGTACCACCACCTGGGTAAGCTAATCGAGAAGCGTAAATTACCGCTGGTGGTCAGCATGGGAAGTATGTGTGCCAGTGGCGGGTACTACCTGGCGATGGCGGTTGGCGACCAGACCGATGCTATCTATGCCGAACCGACCACCTGGACCGGTTCAATTGGCGTGGTCATCCCACACTACGACCTGTCCGGTCTGCTAGCACGCTATGACGTCAAAGACGACTCGGTTGCCAGCCATAAATTCAAACTGATGGGTAGCCCCACTCGGCTGCTCTCAAGCGAGGAACGGGCCGAGGAACGGGCTTTACTGCAAACCCTGGTCGATAAAAGCTTCGACCGCTTTAAGGACATTGTCCGCCATGGCCGACCCAAATTCAAAAACGACGACCCTGCCCTCGACAAAGTAGCCACGGGGCAAATTTTTACGGCCCAGCAGGCATTGGAGCTCGGTCTTATTGATAAAATCGGTTTCATCGAAGAGGCCATTGAGCGAGTTGCCAAACTGTCTGGCCATGAACTCGACAAGCTACGCTGCGTCAAATACAACAAACCGCCCGTTTCGCTCAGCACCCTACTGGGAATCCACCTGAATCGACCTCCCCAGGCCGCGGGCATCGATTTGCATTCCCTGCTCCGTCTGGCCTCACCCCAGGCCTACTACCTGTGTACGGGTTACCCGTGGATAAGGGATACCGTTGGGAGTAACCGTTAACGGGCTAGGACCGCTATTTCCCGTTCCTATTCGTGTCGATTGGTGTTCATTCGTGGTTCGTTTTCCGCTGTTTTACAAGAGAAACGGGAAGGCAGTTTTCAGTCTGAGTCATTAAGATCGACCTACTACCACATGACCACTCCAGCCGACAGAAACCCGACGAAAGAGGCAAACGCAAAAGAAACAGCGTCTGGCCATTTCCATCTCCTGGATGCACTCGATCGGCAATTGGAGGACTGGCTCGAAACCCGGGGCGAGGCCAGCTACCGCCTCGGACAGATCCGGCGTTGGCTGTTCGAGCAACGGGCAGTCGACTGGAATCGCATGAGCGACCTGCCACAAAAACTGCGACAAGCGCTGACCGCGGGCTTGCCTCTCTGGCAGACCCAGATCGCTGGCCATACCCAAGCGGAAGATGGAACCGAAAAGTTGCTTTTGTCGCTCACCCACGGTGGCCAAATTGAATGCGTCTTGTTACGCGACCAGATCAGGAGGACGATTTGCATCAGCACCCAAGTGGGCTGCGGCATGGGATGTGTGTTCTGTGCCAGCGGCCTGGATGGGGTCCTGCGAAATCTCTCCACCGGTGAAATCGTCGAGCAAATGTTACGGCTTCAGCATCTCCTGGAAGCCAAGGAGCGGGTCAGTCATGTCGTCGTCATGGGCATGGGAGAACCGTTAGCAAACTTGGCCGCGTTGCTCCCAGCTCTTGCCGAGGCGCATCGCCCCGATGGGCTGGGCATCAGCACGCGCCGGATCACAATTTCCACGGTGGGGCTTCCCGCCGCAATCGACCAACTGGCGGGCAGCCAGCCGCACTATCGATTGGCCATCTCGCTGCATGCGCCCAACGACGTACTGCGCCGCCAATTGGTTCCTACGAGCCAGCCGCTCCAATCGCTGATGGCGGCGGCGGACCGTTATTTCGACGTCTCGGGCCGACGCCTGACGTTCGAATACGTACTGCTGGCAGGCATCAATGACCAGCCTGAACATGCCCGGCAACTGGCCCGCCTGTTGGGCCGGCGCGAAGCGATGCTGAATGTCATTCCCTACAATCCGGTCGCCGGGTTGCCCTACCAGACTCCCTCCTCCGCAAGCCAGCAAACGTTCCACCGTATCTTGCTGTCAAACGGCCTGCAAGTGCAATTCCGCCACCGAAAAGGCAACCGCATCGACGCCGCCTGTGGACAGTTGAGGCGTAGTGAAAAAGGGGGCGGTCACCCCTTAGTTTGAAATACCAGGTCCCCGGTTAACATCGACTGGGGGCTGGGAAAATACGAGGTTCCCGCCCCCTTTTTCACTCCGGAGAAGTACGATCCACAAACAGGCCGCGCCCGCTAGCATGATCAGACTGATGTTCTGCGAAATACTCAGGCCGGTACCGAAAACGGCCGATTCGTCGATACGAATAATTTCCAACAGGAATCGGGCGACCGGATAAATCGTGATCAGCAGGGCAAATACTTCACCGTCGCGACGGCGCAGCGGATACCACGACCATAGGAACCAGGCCAACAACCCTGCGTGGATGGCGCTGTAAAGTTGCGTGGGGTGGACCGGCAGACTACGGGCGGGGACGGCGACCGCGGGCAACCGAATCAATGTTCCGGTGCTCGTCTTCATCTCCAAAGGCACCTGGGAATAAAAATTCTTGTACAGGATTTCATGGGCCTGGAGCAGGTTTTGCACCGGGTAGTTCTCCAATCGCACAACCTGATCTCCCACGACCAGCCCCATCCGGGCTGCCGGTGAATCGGCGGCGACCCAAGAGACCGTCACCCCTTTCGCAACGTTTGAATTCGAATGAGTACCCGAATTTTTCCTCTCGGTCAAGCGAAAACCATACATCTGCCCACTCTGCACTTGCTCCATGTAAGGAATACTATCTCGGGGAAATGTCACCGCCCACGGTTTGTGCGACACTCCCCCATAGCAGCAACCATTGAGCAAACAGCCAATCCGTCCGAGTGCCAGACCGGCCACCAGGCTGGGGGCGATCAGATCGGCCAGGGCCAGGTACGGCAAATGCCGACGGTAGCAAAACAGGACAAAAGCCACGGTCGCGCCGATCAGTGATCCATAAACAACCAAACCTCCCTGGGGAAAATTGAGTATCTCTTTCGTCGCCGTCCAAGCATCGTCGAACTGGAAACGGCTGTCCCAATATTCAATCACATAAAACAACCGGGCCCCGGCAATTCCCACGATAAACATCCAGAAGGCAAGCGATAGAACCAGTTCCGGATCGAAGCCGATCTGCCGGGCGCGAACCGTGGCCAGCCAGAGTCCCAGCATGGAACCGGCCAACACCATCGTACCATAGCCGCGAATCGGCAACCCGTCCGGAAAGACCCCAGGCAGCAAGGCAATGGCCGCCCCAACCATGACCACAGGTGATAAAATGTTCCAGGTCTCCCCGGACCAACCGTTACGGCGTCCCGTTTTGAGCAACCAGACAATGGCCACAGCGAACCAGACCGGCAGCAACAGGCCGAATCCGAAGAGGCGAACACCCCCCCACTCGATAGGAATACGAAATAGTTCGGAACACATGAAGACGATTGCGGATTGCGGATTGCGGATTGCGGATTTCAGGACCGCCTCGCTTAAACCATACTCAGTATCATGCGCGCTCGGCACGCGTTAGGACCCCTTCAAAACCCTATCTGGCAGTTATCCAGCAAACGCGTGTTCTCCACCCGTCCGGCCAGAACGATCATGGTGGGCCCTTCGATTTGTTGCACCAGGTCGACCGTCCCGGCAGCCACGAACGCAATGTATTCCACTTCGACTCCCCCCACGGCCTGAATCGATTCCAACATTTTCGCATGGAGCCGGGCAACATCCGTTTCACCTGCCGTAAACATCTCTTTGGCCAGTTCCAGCGATTGCGACAAGGCCAGTGCCTGGCGTCTCCCCGAGGGACTGAGGTACGCATTGCGCGAACTCATCGCCATGCCATCCGCTTCGCGGACAATGGGACAGACACATATTTCCGTCGGCACATTCAGGTCGCTGGCCAATTTCCGTACGACGAGAGTCTGCTGATAATCTTTCTGACCGAAATAAGCTCGATCCGCGGGCACCATGTTCAACAGTTTGAGTACCACCGTCGCCACGCCAAAAAAGTGCCTCGGACGAGCTACCCCCTCCAAGGGTTTGCGAATCGAACCAACATCAACAATCGTCTCATGACCCGCCGGATACATCTCTTCCACCGTGGGTGCGAAGACCATCCAGCAACCGCGCTCTCGCAACTGAGCCAGATCCTGTTCCATCGTGCGAGGGTAATGATCAAAGTCCTCACCTGGGCCAAATTGAGTCGGGTTTACAAAAATCGTAACCACAGTCCGATCACACTCGGCCAGCGACGCATCGACCAGACTCAAATGACCTCCATGCAAGGCCCCCATCGTGGGCACCAGCCCCACCGCTTTACCTGCCTGCTGCGCGTGCACAATCGCCTGGCGCATTTCGGCGGCACGTGTCACCACTTTGAAATCAATGGACATGTCATGCCTGGGGGATCGTATCTGGCCAGGTCGCCTGGACGGCGGCCAGGGCTTCGGCCAAGGCTTGCCGCGGATCGGTGGTAAGGATACACGCCATGGGACCGCGAGCCCGTACCTTCTGGACTCGTGCGTTCTCACCAGGCATACCGTAAAACGGGCCCTCACCCAGAGTCAATCCTACTGTTTCCGTCATTCTATCCCTGATAGCTCGCTTTTCCCATGCGATCATCAGTTTGGGCCTGGCCAGCAACGACTTGCGGCCCCCTTGCGCGTCTGCTCCAGGCTCTCCCTTCCCAGGGCCCGTCAGCCCAAGACCCGCCGGCCCAGCACAACGCAGAGACTGGATATTCGGCTTCTCACTCTGTATCCCACCAGCCTCCGGACAAGGCTGCACCCGCGCGCATGGCCAGAGACCACCGGCGAGTGTGCCTCCGGGAAACTGGCAAAGCTCGACGGGCCCCTCATATTTCCACCAGCGGCAGCCTAACGTCAAGGCCAACTCGCGGGTCAGCCACTGAGCAGCCTGTCTGGCCGAATCTTGCGGGCCGATAGCCATGATGTCCACATAGTCCTGTGCCTCATTCAAATGCCACAACAACCGCGCCAGCACCGAACCGCTGGTCGGGTGGGGCATCCATCCGGCTATTTCCACTGCCGGCTCAAGAACAAAACGCCGGTAGGACATCCGCGGATGGGGCAATTGCAACATCGAGCTCTCACGACACTCAACGCCATGGAGAAGCAGATCGAGATCGATCGTTCGTGGCGACCAGCGCCCCGCATTGATACCATCTTCTTCCTTCGAGCCCTCCCCATGGGAACTTGCGACTCCACGCTGACGGCCCAATCTCGATTCTATCTCCAGCAATCGTTCCAGCAACTGACAAGCTGGCAGACGGGTTTCAAGCAGTAAAGCGCCGTTGAGAAACGCGCGTTGCCCAGAGGGACCGCCAATCGGGATTGTCTCATGCCAACGACTGCGGGCAAGTAAACGCACATGGGCCAGCATGGCCATCTCAGCCAAGGCCTGGTGCAGAGTGCCCGCCCGATCGCCAAGATTCGATCCTAGCGATATCAGACAACGGACCATCACAACCACACCAATAAAATGGGGGGACATCCGGGCCACGTAAAACGCCGACTATAGATCCGTCAGTCGTCGCCCCCATGAAATCATCAAAAAAATATTCCGGCCGTACCGAAATGGTCCATCCTCCAACAGTGGCTATTGTGCGAAGTTCACGGCGTGTGTCAAGCAACTTTTTTTGCGGCTGAATTCCTTGGGTTAATCAATGTCCAACGCTCCAAGAATGTCCGATGAAGCCGACCCGGCGGGCGCGCCAGCTATTGAAAACGTGAGGTTCAAGCGGCTTATCGCCCTGAACCACGGAGTGCGGAAACGCACTTCGCACTCCGTCTCGAGTGCTCGCGTTCTAAGGCAAGCCAAGATCAGACGCAGAAGACCAGGGGGGATGTGGGCCGGTGTTATTCTGCTCGCAAAATCGAAAAGTGCCGAAGGGCGTGCCACCCCCGGGAGCTTGCCGCTTACCCCCCCGTGCCAAGTGCGTTCCTGCTCCTCCTATCCACGCGTCAGGCTGTTCATCCCATGGCAAGACCGCTAGCATAAGGTTTTCCGGGAAATCCGCCTGGCCGGGTGATTCCTCACCCGGCAGACGAGAAACTTGCAACAGACTCGGTAAAACACGGTCTTTTTCAACATGCCGCACACAACGGACCCACAACCCAAGCTACGCATCGCCTCCTTCGAGAGTCGGCGCGCCACTGAAATGACTCAGTTGATCGAGCGTGCTGGAGGCGTACCTCATGTGAGTCCTTCCATGCGTGAAGTCTCCTTGGCTGCCGATCGCAAGATCGTTGATTTTGCCAATCATTTGCTGACCGGGCAAATCGACCTGGTCATCTTTCTCACGGGTATTGGCACCCGATTGCTAGTCGAGTGCATCGAACGACAGGTACCTCGCAAGCGGTTTCTCGATTCGCTGCGCGACATCAAAACGATTGCCCGAGGCCCCAAGCCCCAAGTGGTCTTGAAGGAATTGGGAGTCACCCCCACGTATTGCGCCGCAGAACCTAACACCTGGCGCGAGATCCTGGCAATTCTGGATACCGACCTGCCGGTCGCAAATCGAACCGTGGCAGTCCAGGAATACGGCGTACCCAATGTCAGTTTGACCGCAGGGCTCGAGGCGCGTGGCGCTGCGGTCGAAGCCGTGAAAATCTATCGGTGGGAATTACCCGAACAGACCGAACCACTGCGCGAAAATGTCCGCCGGATCGCCCGCGGTGAAATCGACATCGTGCTCTTTACCGCGGCACAGCAAGTGGTCCATCTACTGAAAATCGCCCGCACCCTCGATTTACAAAAGTCCCTGCTGGATGGATTCCAGTCGGCCGTGGTCGCTTCGATTGGCCCCACCACCAGCACGATGCTTCGGTCCCAGGGTATCGCCGTCGACTTCGTCCCCTCGCACTCGAAAATGGGACAGCTTGTCCACGAAGTGGTCGGCGAAGCCCAAACACTGATGGCTCAGAAGAAAAAAATGGCCGTCCAAACCAAGGCAACCACACTGAAAACCGCCATGACCACTCCCCATCCTTCCGAAAATGGCCCTTTCATGCAAGCCTGTCGCCGGCAACCGGTTCCCTACACGCCAGTCTGGCTGATGCGGCAAGCCGGACGTTACATGGCGGAATACCGAGCCGTGCGGGCGGAGACAGCCTTCCTCGATCTCTGCAAGAATCCTCAACTCTGCAGCGAGGTAATGTGTACTGCCGTCCAGCGACTCGGAGTCGACGCGGCGATCATCTTCTCCGATCTGCTACCCATCCTGGAACCGATGGGGATGCAGTTGGAGTTCATGCCTGGCGATGGGCCTAAAATCCACAACCCGGTCCGAGTCGCGGGCGATGTCGATCGGGTTTTGGAACTGGAAGATACCGGGCAACTGCACTTTGTTTTTGAGACGGTTGCCGCCACGCGCCGCGATTTACCCGAATCGATCCCCCTGATTGGTTTCGCCGGCGCCCCCTTCACCCTGGCCAGTTATGTGATCGAGGGCGGATCCAGCCGCACTTTTCTGCATACCAAAACGCTCATGTATCGTGCCCCGACCGCCTGGCACGAACTGATGCAACGTTTAAGCCGATCCATTGTCCGTTACCTGAACGCACAAATTGCCGCAGGCGCACAAGCGGTACAGTTGTTCGACAGTTGGGTAGGCTGCCTTGGTCCCGAGGACTACCGCACGTTTGTCATGCCCTACATCAAGCAAATCGTCCGCGACCTGGCACCAGAGACACCTCTGATTCATTTCGCCGCCGGAAATCCGGCCCTGCTGCCCCTGGTGGCCGAAGCGGGCGGGGATGTGATCGGCATCGACTGGCGCATCGGCCTGGCCGATGCCTGGAGAGCGGTGGGGCCGGAGCGGGCCGTCCAAGGCAATCTCGATCCGGCCGTTTTGTTGGCCGATCACAAAACCTTAGCCGAGCGCGCAGCGGAGGTACTCAAGCAGGCCGCGGGGCAACCAGGCCACATTTTTAACCTGGGTCATGGCGTGCACCAGCAAACCCCCGTGGAGAATGCCCGCGCCCTGGTCGATATCGTCCACGAACTAAGCAGCCGCTAGCCCCGAATATTTCATGAACTATCCAGGCTAGGCCGAGGGACGGCGGTAATACTGGTAGGCCATCAAGACCTCAAACAGATCGGTTGACATCGTAATATCATCGTCATCGAAGTCATCCAGCCAGGTACGGCGGTTGTTCACGGCATCTGCCAGCAATGGAAGCACTTCCCCCAAGGAAACCGTAATCCGGCTCTCACCAGCATCGGTTTTGCTGAGCGCATGAGGTCGGCATTCGCTGGGGCCGTGGTAAATCTTGAGTTGGCAGCTTGCCATATCGAGGGATCCTTCCAGAGGGTGTGCCGTGAGGTTACGAAAACGCCATCATTGCCTCCCTATTACACCTTCTTGCTATCGACAGAACAGGCGCATGCGCTTTACATCAATCTGAAGGAAACTGCGGCTTCTGTCGCCTGTAACTGCCAGCACGGTCGTGCCGGCTATCCACATGAACTTGCGGGCTCTTACACCCCCGCAATCCGACTCATGCCCTCTTGTTACCAGCCCCCTGATACCCAGGCTCTCGATCCTATACCCTGTTTCCGCCCTATCCTGAACTCGGATCACTGAACTCTTATCCCCCGCTACCCGACGCTAGCGCGTACGGCTCACATCCTCTTGCTCTTGCTGCTGACACAAGAGTCCTGAAACCCGACACCCATTTTCTGAACATGGGCGTGTAGGGGCAACCTTGCTTCTTATTTCATCGGGACTCGGGATCGGGATCGCTATCGAAGTCCACGAATGCATCAGGAGCGGAATCTTCTTTGACCGAGTGCAACGTAACTTATCGAGAGGCGGTAAACAGCCAGTTCTTCGTGTCTCAGACCCGTGTTATTTCGATCCCGATCCCGATCCCGATAGCGATCCCGATGGTTTTGATGATGGTCGTAACAAAGCCCAGCTCCCAGTCCCCAGGGGTGTAACCGGCATCCCGCCAGCAAATTGGGACGTTGGAACGTGTCATTTATCAATAGTTATTTGTCAATAGTCATTTGTCATTAGTTTCAACGGGGGATCATTCGTTGACGATTCTATTTCTTTTTCGCTGTCTTGACGGAGACATTGAGGATACGGCAAAGCTGCTGGTTTTCGTCGATCCGTGCTGCAAGTAGATCCGCCATCATCAGCTCGGCCCGGCAGACCATTCTGAGCCAGACGCTCGTTTCATTCCCTCCAATGATAGATGACTATTGACAAATAACTATTGACAATTCTCTGATCATGCGGACGGACCATTTCCAGATTCCTCGGCGGGTTGCCGGTTACACCCAGCTCCCAGCTCCCAGCTCCCAGCTCCCAGCCCCCAGCTTTGGGGCTCTTGGCTGGTTCCCACCAGGAGTGCTATTATTGTTATTGTAAATTGCCCCAATCCCCACCCCAGAGGCCCCCGGACCCTTCGATGGACTTCAAAGAGAGATTACAACGTGCTAGCGATCGTGGTCGACAAACAAAGCAGGCCCAAGCCGCGGAAGCCGCAGCCGAGGCTTTAAGCGAGGAAGAATGGCGACGGCGACACTCCCATTTTCGGCTCGAGATCTGCGATCATGCGGAAATATGCCTTAAGCAACTGGCTGACAACATACCAGGATTCTCGTTCAAAACGGTCAACAACGACAAAGGCTGGGGGGCGTCCGTAAGTCGAGACGACCTGTCGCTGGAAGGTGGCCAGCGTAAAAATCTGTTCAGCCAATATATCATCCTGGTCGGCCCCTTCACGAAATATCACGTACTCGACCTGGTTGCCAAAGGCACCATCTGCAACAAGGAAAACTTCCACCGCAACCACTATCGCTCGCTCGATGAAGTCGACCTGGATAGTTTCCGAGAACTGGTCGAACAGTGGACGCTCGCTTTCGCTGAGCAATACGCGGCGAATCGGTAAATAGGCGCGAGGCGCGAGTTAAAAGAGGGTTTCTTGCCCAACTCGCGCCTCTTAACTCGCGCCTACCAACTCCCTCAACGCGTCGAGACATTCGATGACTCCTTCGCGTGAAATGGCTCGCCACCCATCACGGCGCTGAGCAATGATCGCCAATTTGAATTGCTCGAAAGCTTCCGCGACATCGTCGGGCAAGTCGTCGCACACGACCCCCAACTGCTGACGGGCTGCCGCTTGGGCAACCGGCTCTTCCGAAGCGTGCCCAGGCGTATCAGCATCAGGGGCAACCGTATCGTCAGCGCCCACGGCTGCATTCGAATCGGCAGCCGGCTCGTCCGTCCGCGGATCGCTGACCGGCTCCACGCCAGGTGGCTCCACCTGAGCAACCGGGTCGGCACCCTCTTCGTCTTGGCTTTTCTGCTGGGCAGCCGCCTCGAGAGCCTCCTGCTCGGCTTGCTCGCTCGCAGAAGTCCCGAGGGTTTCCCACCGCTGGCCGCGCATTTGAGATACCGACCATCCATTCTGGATGGCCCCCTCGAGCCACATCTCCGCATCCGACCAATCCAAGGCTGCTTGAAAATGGCTCCAGAACAGGCTTTCATACTGCTGGTGGACATCCCCGAAACGCTGGGTGACGCGCCGTAAACGACCAACATGCTGGCTGGTCACATGGCCCACCCACTGGGCCCACGCTTCGTCAGAATAATCCGTGACCGGCTGACCACTGGTCAACAAAGCCTGCCGCCATTCACAAATAATGCGGCCCTTCTCCCAATTGGTGGTACTCACCAATTGGTTCCACTGGCCAACAAAGGGAGTCGCCATATCCTGGACCTTTTTGTCCAGCGCCGTTCCATCCAGCGCCGGTGTCTGGACCGTGCTTTCGGCCATATTCTGTGGCGCCGAACTCTCTTCATGCGATACTGTGGGGTCGTCTGACATAGCGAAGTCTCCTTGATAGCAACATTCAGTGCTTCCAAATTGTTACTCAGCCCTACGCTGGACAGGTCGATAAGCCGCCCGGAGTAGGGTGCTTTTAGCAGCTAGCACGCGACTCGGGTCGGCTTCATCGGCCACTGTTTGGAACTACTGACAATCCAATGGCCCGGGATTCTAACACGCTCCCGTTCCATCCATCCACCAGGCAACTCGCCACCAGGAAAAAGAAATTACCAATCCGCCCGACTCACGCCAGAACAACCGCTACAGCAAGGGCAATCGCGCATCACTCCAACTAGCCTGGCGACCCGCGGCATGCCAGACCACCCATTCCGATGGGGAAAACTTGTCGCTATCCCGCTGCCTAAGAGGTCGGAGCTCGCTCGTCCGACTCAAATCCACAGCGGTTGTGCGCGCCGTCGCAATACGGCCTTTTCTCCGATGCGCCGCAACGGCAGAGGGCAATCATCGGCTTCTCCGAACTCTGGGGAAAAGGGTTGCCTTCCGAGTCTACCAGTTGCACGGGGCCTTCCACCAAAAAGGGGCCATTGGGTCGCATCCGAATTGTGACATCAGCCATTGAGTACTCCAAAGAAAAGGGTTCAGGGTTCAGGAAAAAAAGGGGCTCAGGATGACCCTTTCGTGCCCACAAAGTGTAAAGCACAAACGACGGTGAGCGTAAGAGGGCGGGGTCTGGAACGGGAAAGAGCTCGGGAACGGGATTCGGGATCGGGATAGTTTTGTAAAAATCCTACCCTACACGCCCAAGCCAGGCTCAAAATGAATGAAAGTTCGGCTCTCCGCTCTCGGCTCCGCTCTACTCTCTCTGCTCGCCGCTCTCCGCTCTCTGCTCGCCGCTTTCCTCGGTTGGCGTTGCAGCCGTGGTACGCAGCTCAAATCGCACGCGAACCAGTCCCTGAGCGGACTGGGCGGCTCCTGTCGCAGCGTCCGGCAGCGACCGCCGCCGCTTGCCACGGGCGAGCTGCTGATCGGGGCGCTGCGGATCAAGTCGGGCCTTGGCAACCGCGCCTTTCGCGCCGCTAGCTCTAGCTGGTAACTCGGCCAGAGATTCGTCTTCCGATGGCATCCGAACAACCGTGGCGCGGTGTTCTGGATCGGTCCGGCAAGCCTGCAACAGTCCATGAAGCCGTTCAGGCAGCGTTCGGACAACCACCGTCTCCACCAATCCACCAGAAGACGCCTCCGACCGGCGGCCACGCGTCGCATGCTGCCCAGGATCTACTGATTCCGCAAAAAACGATTCCATCATTCGCCCCGATCGGCCCGCTTTCCGTGGCTTCATGCCATGCTCGGAGAGCAGTTGCAAAAACCATTGCCGGTCGCGCTGCGGGTCATGCAAAACAACCTGAACCACCAGCTCCGGTTCCTCCCGGCCAGATAAACTCAATGAGTCCCGGGCGGGAAGATCCGATTGGGTCGATGAATACGGTTTGTCCAAACCGGATCGGGCAAGCGATCGTCCACCGAACGCCCCCTCCTGCCCGGGGCTCATCGGGGCCAGCGTCCCCGGTTCGCTCGCTTCGGCGGCCATTCGTTCCTCCGACACCTTGGCGGAAGCAACCGGAGGCACCGGTTTGGCTGCAAAACCCCATCTAGTCCTGGGTTTTTGCCTTGCTCCTCCGTCACCCGAGGCTAGCGCCTTCGGCTCATAACCACCGGATCGTTTCCTCGCGTCTTGCTCGGGCTGGGCATCGGCGACCCGCCTTTCCACTTCCGGCTGACCTTGCTGCAGAAACATCAACAGCAAGGCCGCGGCGATGGCCAATCCCGACCAGAACCACCGGCGCACCCCACCGTACGACCTGGCCATCCCAGGACTCGTCCCAGAGAGTTCTCGACCGGCAGGCTGTTTCCATTCGCTCGAAAGCCGCTCTTCGCTGACCCGCCTGAGCACTTGCGCGCGCAGCTTGGGGCTCAAGCGCCCGCGCGGCAACGATTGCATGAGACTGGATAAGGTCCTCGCTTCGGCAACCCAACGTCTGGCTTCCGCGTCCTGCTGCAACCGTAACTCAACCCCAGCCAGCTCAGGCCCAGTCAATTCACCATCGACATAGGCGCTGAGCAACTCATCAGCCAGCGGTTCTTGCAGCCGCATGTCATCCGCTCGGTCGCCCCTGGGTTCATCGTCAGAATTCATGGGTCACTCATATTTGGCACTGATGGCGTTTCCCCGGACAACATGCCCTGACATTCCAGGCGTAATTGCATCCTGGCCCGAAACAGACGGCTGCGTACCGTGCCAACTGGCAATTCCAAAATTTCGCCAAGGGTCTCATAACAACAGCCTTCCAGTTCGCGTAATACCAGGATCTCACGCGCCTGGTGCGGCAAACGCTCGAGCGCTGCCCACAATTGTTCGATTTGCTCTTGCCGCAACGCCTTCTCCTCGGGGCCTTCCCGCCGATCGGCCGGTTCGTTGCCGGTCTGCTCCTGGGCCTGATCCAAGGAGATTGTCGGCTTCTTTCGGCGCCGGTGGCTCAACGCCAAATTCATGGCAATACGATAGAGCCAGGTGTAAAAACGAGACTCCCCGCGAAAGGAATCCAGCTTCAAGTAAGCCTGCACCAACGCCTCCTGCACCACGTCGCGGGCATCCTCGTGTGAACCGAGAATCCCCCATAGGGCGTGGTACAACCGGTCTTGGTAGCCCTCAACCAGCGTGCCGTAGGCGTCCGTATCGCCCGCCATCACAGCCGCCACCAATTGCGACTCGCGCACCCGATCGCTCTCCTGAGCCGAATCCGCGTTGACGGCATTTTTGTTCACATTCGTTCTCTGCTAAAATATTAGACGCGACCGCAGGAAGAGAAGTTCCCTAATACGCAAAGCCAGTAGTATAAAGGGGTTTACCACATTCCTGCTCGTACTCCTACTCATACGCTAAAATAAAGCTCCGTCAATGACATCGTTTCCGATGACTCCTCTCTCCTGGCTCGACGACCAACTGACTCATCTCGAGGAGGCTGATTTACGCCGCGCCTTGCCGACTCCCATCGGCAAGCAAGGCGCGATCGTTACGATTGCGGGCAGGCCGTTGATCAATTTTGCTTCCAACGATTACCTCAGCCTGGCTGCGGAACCAAGGCTGATTGAAGCTGCGACGGAAGCCTGCCAACATGTGGGTGTGGGGCGCGGGGCCAGCCCGTTGGTTATGGGTCGCGCCGACATTCACCAATGCCTGGAACGACGCCTGGCAACCTGGGAACAGACTGAATCCGCCCTTTTATTTCCATCGGGCTTTGCCGCCAATGTCGGCACCATTCCGGCACTGGTCGACCGAGAGGATGCAGTATTCGGGGATGCCAAAAACCATGCCAGCATCATCGACGGCTGTCGGCTGTCACGGGCCCAAAAGCACATCTACCCTCATGCCGACATGAACGCACTACATCGGCAACTTCTGGAAGGCGCTCATTTCCGCCGCCGACTGATTGTCTCCGACACCCTCTTCAGCATGGATGGCGACCTGGCACCACTGGCTGAGTTGGCCCGTCTCGCCCAACGACATCAGGCCATGCTGATGGTGGACGAAGCACACGCATCCGGTCTTTTCGGTGCCCAAGGGCGCGGCGCGGTGGAGTACTTACTGGCCGAAACTCCCCACCTGAAGGACCATGTCCACATCCGAGTCGGAACCCTCAGCAAGGCATTGGGCACGGCGGGAGGCTATGTCTGTGGATCACACAGACTGATCGATTGGTTGGCCAACCGGGCCCGAAGTTATGTCTTTTCCACGGCCCAGCCAGCCTCCATCAGTGCCGCCGCCCTGACCGCACTGACGATCATCGAGCAAGAACCGGAGAGGCGTCAAACGGTCCTTAAGCAAGCGGCCCATTTGCGGAAACGACTGCAAACACAAGGGTGGGACACGGGCCGTTCATGCAGCCAGATTGTACCTATCATGATCGGCTCACCCGCAACCACCCTGCGCGTAGCTCTCGCCTTGCGCGAACAGGGCCTACTGGTACCTGGTATCCGCCCACCCTCGGTACCCCCAGGTGAATCGCTTCTGCGACTGAGCCTCTGCTACCACCATACACCGGCCATGCTCGATCGCCTGGCGGATACAATGCTTTCACTCCGCCATTTAGGGGTGAGGTGATTAATAACTTGCCGATTTTACGCATTGCTACCGGGTACCAGCAGCTTTGGAATGTTGGAATAATGGAATGCTGGAAATACTATCCATTCCATCTTTCCAATATTCCATTTATAACGATCAAATGGCCTTAACGAGGGTCTAAATCTCAATTTAAGCCCCATAACGGGGCTACTGACAGCAAACCCAGGCCTCTCCGGCAGTAAAAACTTGACGCTCCGACCCAGGCGATTTACGATCGAGCTATACGCATCTATCCCGTTCCCGCCTTAGCCGCCCCAGCAAATACACGCCTAAAAAGGAAATTCTCTTGGCCCTGGTGATCCAAATCGTGCTGGCGGTTGTCGTCCTGCTAGCTCTGGTGGCAACGTTTCTAAGTGCAAAAAATTGGCACTGGGGCCAGGTCGTACTGGCGTTGGGCCTGTTTCTATCAGCCGCTGGCTATGCCATCCTGGCAGCCGATACGATTCGCATTCATCGCAATCTGCGCGCCAATATCGCGAAAAATCAGACGCTACTGAACGATTTTCAATTGAGCAACGCCGCCCTCCAGCACGGCACCAACGACCGTGCACTGATGCGTAAGGCCCTGCCAGCCGATTCCCCACAACTGCAACGGTCCCAGGACGAATCTACTGGCGTAATGCCTGGCATCAATCAATTGCAACACCAGATGCATCTGGTAACTCGCTTACGTGGCCGTGTCTGGCGAGGGGTCACGCCGGCAGGTCCGTTGGGCAAAGATGGCCAGATCGAAGTCGCCATTCCCAATCCCAAGCCACATGGCCTGAACAAGAATGGAATCATCTATGCTTTTGAGGCAGGCAACCCAAAGACGGCCAGCCCAGCAGAAGGGTCTCAGTACCTGGGCGAATTCCGAGTGCTAAGTGTCACCGACAGTGGTGCGGTATTGACACCGACCCTCCGTCTCGACCGCCGCTCGGGCGAACGGTTGTCCCGCAGCCAGGGACCATGGAATCTTTACGAAACGATGCCCGTCGATCAACACAAGCTGTTCGCCGGTTTGCCTGAGGAAAAGTTGAGGGAATGGCTGCCTTCGGCAAGTGTCGAGCAATATATCCGCGATGGGACACCGGCGACCGAAGATGACGATCCCTGGCACATTGCCTGGTTCGATACCGAGGGAAAGCGAGTCGGCCCGGAAGCGGTCAACACCAAGGAAAATACTCCCAAATACGATCGGCCATTGCGGGATTATGCCTTGCTATTCAGCGAATTGGCCCGCACGCGGGTAGAACGGATTGCCGCGGCTAAAGCGCTTACCGCCGATAATAAAAAATTGCAGACCGCTCTGGCCAAAGCCCAGCAATTGGGCGAACTCCGTAAAGAGCAGCGGCAAGCGTTGAGCAAGGACCTGGCCGGCATACGCTCCGACCGCGACGCGATCGAAGCTCTCCTGGCCAAGCTCCAACATCTTCTTACCCGAACCAGCACGGCATTGGACCAGGAGCTGGCTGCCAATGTCCGCCGCGGGCGCCAGTACACAGCGGAACAAATGAATCTGAAGCAGCAAATTGCCCAGATTGCCCCTGCTCCAGGCAGCGGCCCTCTCTTGCAAGCGCCGTAGGGCAACGCATTCATCTAAAAGTTCGATGGGGCAGTGGCTCTTCCTCCCAGTATTGCACTTTTATATCTCCAAGGATTCGCGTCCATTCGTGTCCATTCGCGGTTTTTTCTTTGTTCCTTGTCAGATTTACCTAACGCTGTGAGGTTAAGCGGCAGAGGCTACTCGGGCAAAGAAGATTCCGCTTCTTATGCATCCGCGGAATTCGATAGCGATCCCGAGTCCCGATCCCGATGAGAGTAAGTACTCGTAGTCGGGGGGGAAGGCTCGAGGGGAAGGCTCGAGGGACACCCACAATGTTTCGCCCTTTCAGGGCTGAATGAGATTTGCTGCACCTCCTCCTTTCCCCATGGACTCTCGCCCGGTATCCTGAGTGGAGCTTTAGGGTCCCTGCTGCCTGAACCCTGAACCCTGTTGATTATATGTAAGTTTCTTAAACAGAAAACAATTTGAACCACGAAAGAAACGAAAGGACACGAAAAAAGGTGCCTTTTGGCTCCATTTATGGCTTTCAGTTCAGGCTCGCAGTTTCTGTTTGCGATACTTAGTTTTCGTTTATTTCGTGTCTTTCGTGGTTGCTCTTTTTACTTTGAGTAAGTTCCGTACGGTTTGGCACAGAATTTGCGCAATGATTTGAAGTTTTTCTGAGACACGAAAAACTGGATGTTTACCGCCTCTCGGTGAAGCAGGGAGTCCACAATGAAAAGCGGAATGGGACCGTATTGTCGCCAGGCTCAGTCGCTTAGTACGACTGCGCTAAGTCAAGTCACAAAGGAACCGCGGATAAGGTAGGGAGCATTAACAAGAATACGCATTGCATCAGGGTGTGGTTAGGTTCGATGGGGGCAGTGGCTCTTCCTCCCAGAGTATTGCAACCTTATATTTCCAAGGATCCGCGTCCATTCGTGTCCGTTCGCGGTTTTTTCTTTGTTCCTTGTCAGATTTACCTAGCGCTGTAGGGTTAGGCGGCAGAGGCTACTCGGTCAAAGAGGATTCCGTTCCTTATGCATTCGTGGATTTCGATAGCGATCCCGAAAGCGATGAGTCATTACTCGTAGTCGAGAAAGGTTACCCCGTTTTTCCGAAAATGCAGGATGTTGATAAACGCTAATAAAAAGCCCTCCCCCTGAACCCTTTTTCACCGACACCTGAAACCCGACACCTGACACTTTTTTTCCTGAACCCTGAACCCTCCTTACTGCCGCCATGGGACTCGATAGCCGCGACTACACATACAGCACTCAACCTGGATACCATTTCACCGGGCCACGGTCGATGTCCGTACAGATCGTGCTGGTCACCGGCGGTGTCTACCTGTTGCAATTACTGTTGAAGGGTCCCTTCACCTCAGCATTGGCCCTGTACGATCACTGGTACACCCAGCCCTGGCAGGTTTATCGACTGCTGACCTACGGGTTTTTACACAGCCCGAGTGGGATCGAACACATCCTGCTGAACATGTTCGGCTTATGGATGTTCGGCCGGCAGGTTGAACAACGCTACGGCCGGCAGGAATTTTTGAGCTTTTATCTGTCCGCAATCATCCTAGCGGGCGTGGTCTGGACCGTGTCCGATACGGCTTTTGGCAATCGAGGCGCATGGGTTTTGGGCGCATCCGGGGGTGTCGTGGCCGTATTGATCCTATATGCCCTGAACTTTCCTCAGCAAAAGGTACTACTCTATTTCGTCATCCCCATTCCGATGTGGGTGCTGGCCGCATTTATCGTCCTGAGCGATCTGTTCGGGGCCACCCACCAGACGGAAAGCAACGTGGCATTCACGGCCCACCTGGGTGGAGCCGCGTTTGCGCTGATTTACTATCGCACCGGCTGGTCCCCCGGGCGGCTGCTTACCGGTCTCTTTTCCGGCTTGCCATCTCCGCGTAAATCCCGCTTGCACATTCACGACCCTTCTTCCCCCGAGGGACACGACGCCAACGACACCAACGACACCAACGCGAGGCAACCGTTGAACGAACAGGTCGACGCCATCTTGAAGAAAATTCAAGCCGAAGGCCAGGACAGCCTCACTCGAAACGAGCGACTACTGCTTGAAAGAGCGAGCCGCGAGTATCAAAAGAAGCGGCCGTAGGCCGGCACTTCATAACCGAACAATCACCAGATGCCGGAGCAGCGCTACTGCTCATTCCCGGCCTACCGGTTGGCCAACGGGCTACCAGATGCCGGAACAGCGCTACCGCTTGTTCCGGCCTACGGCTGGCCAGCAAGACGACCAGCCATTACCATGAACCCCCATGTCCATGATCCGTCTGTTATTGACTGCCTGCCTGCTCGGTACCCTCTGGGGCTGCCAAAAGCCGATCGCCGCTCCCCCGCCCGAACCCCCTCGGGTGACGGTTGCCCAGCCGATCCAAAAAGATGTCCAGCTCTTTTTTGAGTTCACGGGTCGCACCGAAGCGGTGGAGCGGGTCGAAATCCGGGCCCGAGTGCAAGGTTTTCTTGAAAAAATTCTCTTCAAAGATTCCGATGACATCGCCAAGGAGCAGTTGCTCTTTGTCATCGAACAGCGACCTTTTCAGGCCACCTTGGATAGCGCCCTGGCCAGACTGGAATCGAATCAGGCGGCATTGTTACTGGCCGAGGCAAATATTGTCCGCGGCCGTCAATTGATCCAGAAACGGGCGATCAGCCAGCAGGAACTGGATGTCATGATTGCCGAGCTCAGCCAGGCCAAGGCGGCCATTTCCGGTGCCAAAGCCCAAGTCGAAGAGGCTCAGATCCAACTCGACTACACCAGCATCCACGCGCCGATCGAAGGCCGGATCGACCGCAATCTGGTCGACGTGGGCAACCTGGTTGGCGGTGTACAAAAGACCCTGCTGGCCAAAATCGTCCGGCTCGATCCGATCCACGCCTACTTCGACCTGGACGAACGAACCTATCTGGCCATCCTTGACCAGCGCGGTGGCACCCGCAAGAAAGACCCCGAGAAAAGAAGCCCTGTCTTCCTGGGCAGGCAAAACGACCAGGGCTACCCATTCCCGGGCATCATTGACTTCATCGACAATGAAATCGATCCGGATACGGGCACCATCCTGGTGCGGGGCACTTTCTCCAATCCTGACCTGAAGCTGGATCCCGGCTTGTTCGTCCGTCTCCGGGTTCCCAAAAAAATCCGGCCCAATGCGGTTCTGGTCGAGGAGCAGGCCATCGGCACCGACATGAGTGGCAAGTACGTGCTGGTCATCGGCAAGGATGATCTGGTGGAAATTCGGCATGTCGAGCTGGGGCCCTCGGAAGAGGGCTTGCGAGTCGTTCAAGCGGGTCTGACGGCTGCCGACACTTACATCGTTGAGGGGACGCAAAGGGCGCGGCCCGGACTGCCAGTCCGGACGGAAAAAATGGCGGTGAAAACTGCAGCGGAAATGGCCAAAGCTAAAATAGAAGGCGGACCAACGACCCAACAAATAGAAGGGCTAAAACCAAGCCATCAGGAAAACGACTCCGAATCTTCCACCCATGAGGCGACCATTCCTGAGAGATGACTGTGGTAATCCCTTAGAATAAACCTCCGCGACTCGCCCATGTTCAGCCGCTTCTTTATCTACCATCCGATTTTCGCCTCGGTCGTTTCGATCGTGATCGTCATTGCCGGTGGCATCACGATCCCCTTCCTGCCGATCGAGCAGACCCCGGACATCACCCCCCCCACGGTTTCCGTTTCGACCACCTACCGGGGCGCCAGCGCCCAGATCGTCGCCCAGACGGTCGCCCAGGTGATCGAGGAGGAGGTTAACGGGGTCGAGGGGATGATTTACATGTCGTCAAAAAGTTCGGACGACGGCAGCTACGAGCTCACCGTCACCTTCGAGGTCGGCACCGACATCGACATGGCCACCGTGCTGGTGCAAAACCGGGTCTCGATCGCTCAGCCCAAACTGCCCGAAGAAGTGAAGCAGGAGGGAGTCAAAACCGAGAAACGGTCGACCGCCATGGTGCTGATGGTCAACATGATCTCGGACAAGGACCCCGAAACGGACAAGTATCTCAATGACGAGCTGGTCATCAGCAACTACGCTTCGGCCCAGATCAAGGATGTATTGGCCCGAGTCCCGGGGGTCGGCAAAGTGGATGTGATGGGGGCCAGGGATTACGGGATGCGTTTCTGGCTCGATCCCAACCGACTGATGGCGGTGGGCCTCACCACCATGGATGTGGTGGAGGCGATCAGCGAGCAGAATGTCCAGGTCGCGGCGGGTCAAATCGGCGGCGAACCGGCCGCGCCCGGCCAGCAATTCCAGTACACCGTCAGCACGCTGGGCCGCCTGACCGATCCGGAAGAATTCGCCAACATGATCGTCAAGGTGGGTGACGGGGGCCGGGCCGTACGGATGCGCGACATCGCCAAGGTGGAACTGGGCGCTCAGAGCTACAACTGGTCCGTCGACCTGAACGGGGCGCCATCAATCGCCCTGGCCATCTATCAGCTTCCCGGAGCAAATTCCCTGACGATCGCCGACGGCATCCAGGCGGAGATGAAACGGCTCAAAAAAAGTTTTCCCAAGGGCCTCGACTACCGCATCGCCTACGACACCACGATGTTCGTTCGCGCCTCGATCGCCGATGTGGTCGAGACGCTCTTTATCGCCGTCTTGCTGGTGGTCTTCACGGTCTACGTCTTTCTACAGGACTTCCGCACCACGCTGATCCCGGCCGCGACGATTCCAGTCTCGCTGATCGGCACGTTTGGCGTGATGATGTTGATGGGCATCTCAATCAATACGATTTCGCTCTTTGGCATCGTCCTGGTGATCGGCATCGTCGTGGACGACGCGATTGTCGTGGTCGAGAATACGATACGAATCATTGATGAAGAAGGCCTGTCGGCCAAGGAAGCGACCGCCAAGAGCATGCTGGAAGTGACCGGGCCGGTGATTGCCACGACCCTGGTCCTCTTAGCCGTCTTTGTGCCTACCGCCATGATGGGCGGCATCACCGGGCGACTCTACAGCCAGTTCGCCCTGACCATCGCCACCGCCACGGTCATTTCCTCGATCAATGCACTCACCCTCAGCCCGGCCCTCTGTGGCGTGCTGCTGCGGCCTTCTCCAAAAAAGCGCGGGGTGTTCTTCGCGGCATTCAATCGGGGGATGGACTTCTCCACCGGCATCTACCGGCGAATCGTCGGGGGACTGGTCCGCCATCCACTGCCCAGCGGCGTGTTGTTCCTAGGCCTGGTGGGACTCATGGTTTATCTGTTCGGGCTCATTCCGGGCGGGTTTCTGCCCAATGAGGATCAGGGCTACATCATCGTCAATGCCCAGCTTCCCGACGGCGCGACGCTCCAGCGGAGCCAGCGCGTCACCGACCAAATTGCCAAGATTGCCAAGGAAGTACCCGGAGTTGCCGATGTGATTGGCGTCGCCGGTTACGCGGCCCTCGACAGCCTGGCCACCACCAACGCCGGTACCCTGTTCGTCGTCCTCAAACCGTGGGACCAGCGGCCTGGCAAGAGCGAGCACGCATTTGCAATCGTCCGCACCCTGCAACAAAAATTCAGCGAGATCCAACAAGCCATCTGCCTGGCCTTTCCGCCGCCGCCGATCACCGGCCTGGGACAGGCGGGCGGATTTGAATTTCAGCTCCAGGACCGAGGCGCCGCGGGCGTGGTCCAGTTGGAAGCGGTTGCCGACGACATCGTCCAGGCGGGCAACCAGAGCCCGATACTGAATCGCATGAACAGCAACTTCCGGGCCCAGGTGCCCCAGTTGTTCGTCGATGTTGATCGGGTCAAGGCAAAAAAGATGACCGTGCCGCTGCAGTCGATCTTCAGCACCCTCCAGGCGGCCCTCGGATCGGCCTACGTGAACGACTTCAACAAGTTTGGCCGTACTTACAAGGTGCTCATTCAGGCGGCCGCCAAGTTTCGCAGCCGGGTCGAGGACATCGGCCGATTGCGAGTCCGCAATGCGTCCGGTGAAATGGTCCCGCTCGGCACACTCGTCTCGGTGCGCGACACGGCAGGTCCCAAAACGGTCTACCGGTTCAACGCCTATCCGTCGGCCACCATCACCGGTGAAGCGGCGCTCGGCTACAGCGAAGGCCAGGCGATCACCGCGATGGACACCCTGGCCACCACGGCAATGCCTCAGGCGATGGGTTACCAGTGGTCCGGCACCATCTATCAGCAACTCAAAGCGGGTAGCCAAACGCCCATTATCTTCTCGATCGCAATCTTGTTTGTCTATCTGTTTCTCGCCGCCCAGTATGAAAGCTGGTCGATTCCACTGGCGGTTCTGTTCTCCGTCCCCCTGGCCCTCCTGGGGGCCATGCTGGCCACCTGGGCCCGCAGCTACGACAACAATATTTAC
>JAJRWS010000352.1 GCA_024276705.1 Planctomycetota bacterium
AGAAACAACCCGTTGACGCGGACTGAAAGTGTAACATTTCATGGTGTGGTGAGCCACGGTGGCGAAATTCGTGTATCTTTGTATTTTGGACCGCAAAATGAACGATTTATGGTACGCTAATTCAAATGGAAACAATTCGCGGCTTCCGCTACTTGGAGATGCCGTTTTGTCGAGAACTCCTTTTATTGATGTGGCGCGATTCCTCGCCGTGCTGGCGACCGCTTGCTGGGGATGCTTAACCTCGTTGGCGGGCATGCCGCTCAACTTTCCAACTGGACAGCGGCAACTGTTTCTTGATGTCACGGGCCGCGAAACAGAGCAAAGCGGACTTTCTTCTATTTTTTTGGATATTCGGAGATAATTTTCGGGTCCAAGAGGCCGTGGATGCGCAGCGATACCAGTGTGAAAAAACTGTGGGCGCGGGCGATGGTTGAGCTGCGTCAACTCATGAAAGAGTACGAATGATGGCAGCCGCGTTCAATCGTCACCCTGCGGCAGACGGAGGAGCCAAGCTCGACGGAGATGCTCCCTCTGCAGAGAAAGCGAGAAAGGTGCGACTGATCGAGGCGATGGAGGAACTGTGCGAGCTGATGGAAACGGGCCAAGCTCCTGAACGGGCCACTCTGCTGGAAAAGTATACCGATGTGGCGGACGAATTGGCCGATTGTCTGGACAATTTGGACTTTGTCCAGAATGTGGCTCCACAGCTCGCGGGTGATCCTGAACGCCCCGCTGCCGCCCCAACAAGGACCCTTGGGCAGCAGATGTCTCTGGGAGATTTTCGGATCGTCCGCGAACTGGGCCGTGGCGGGATGGGGGTCGTGTACGAAGCCCTGCAGCTTTCTATCGGCCGAAGCGTCGCTTTGAAGGTTCTTCCGTTTGCCGCGATGCTAGACAAGCAGCAGCTAGTCCGCTTCAAGATCGAGGCCCGGGCGGCCGGCACGCTCGACCACCCGAACATCGTCACGGTCTACTCCGTCGGTACCGAGCGGGGCGTCCATTACTACGCTATGCAGTTGGTCGAAGGCCAGAGCCTGGCAAAATGGATTACCGACCTGCGCCAGTCACTAGTCACAACGACGGACGCGGCAGAACCGGCTGACGGTCGCACCATCACCTATGCGGGCAAAGGCGTGCATTCACCGCCAACGGAGCCAATGCAAACTCCGCGGACGGGCCCTGACGCGGACACCCATCGTGATGCGCGGGTGAGCCTATCCACAATCCCTGAATTCAACACCCAAGAATACTATCGCAGCGTGGTACGGCTCGGCATTCAGGCGGCCCACGCTCTCGAACACGCCCACCAGCACGGCATCGTCCATCGTGATGTGAAGCCGGGCAATTTGCTGGTGGACGCCAAAGGCAATCTGTGGGTCACTGATTTTGGCCTGGCCCGCATTGAGGCCGACGCGGGCATGTCGAAGACCGGCGACCTGTTGGGCACGCTCCGTTACATGAGCCCCGAGCAGATCTCTGGCCAGCGTGTGGTGTTGGATAGCCGTACCGATATTTATTCTTTAGGCGTGACACTTTATGAGCTACTGACATTGCAACCCGCCTTTGGTGAAATGGACCGGCAGAAACTGTTGCGACAAGTCACCGAGCTTGACCCGCGACCCCTGTGCCAGGTCAATCGGGCGATCCCCAAGGACCTGGAGACGATTGTTCTAAAGGCGACCTCCAAAGATGCAGCAGACCGTTATGCCAAAGCGGACGATTTCGCAGGGGATTTGCGCAGATTTTTGGAAGACAGGCCCATCCGTGCTCGTCCTCCATCGATGGCTAAGAAACTATCGAAATGGACCCACCGCAATCAGGGACTCGTCGCTACGGTGGCGGCGTCCATGCTGGTTGCGCTTGGGTTGATTTTCATTTTCTTATGGCAGCAAAGTTCTCAAGCTCATATTGCATCCGCCAACCAGGCGGCTCTAAGGAAAACGGCTGAGTCCAACCTTTACGTGGCACAAATGCGGCTGGCGCATGAAGAGTGGAAGGATGGAAATGTTGCGAACGCTCATTTGATATTAGAGAGCCACATTCCTGATCCTGGCGAGACTGATTTACGACGTTGGGAATGGTATTACCTCGATTCACTCTGTCACAAGGAGGTCGCCACCCTTGCAGGCCATCGCGGGCGTGTCAATGGGTTGGCCTGGAGCCCCAATGGCCAAAGGTTGTTATCCGCAAGTTCCGATAAGACGGTCCGGGTGTGGGACGTGAACACGCGGAAACAAACGGTCATGATCTTAGGCCATCAAAAGTCTGTCGACTGGGTTGCCTGGAGCCCTGGCGGACGGCGGATTTTTTCCCATAGTGAATCCGAAGCGGTTCGCCTTTGGGACTCGGCAAGTGGCAAGTCGCTGGGGTCGATGAGCGCGGATATGCCCGCCAGGAAAGTCGCATTAAGTCACGATGGAAGCCGAATCGTAACCACGCACGACCATGATCTGGTAAAAACCTGGGATGCGGCCGACGACCGTGAGTTACACCGCTGGCAGGCGCGGCTCTACCGTGGACCCATTGCCCGTGGATCCATTGCTTTTACCACCAAGCTGCTGGTTTCTGGAGAATGGTGGCCAGGGCACATAGACATCCTGGATGCAACGACGGGGGAATTTCTACACCGGAAGACGACCCTGCTCCATGGTATTTCGGCCATGGCTTTCAGTCCCGATGGCTCACGGTTTGTAACTGGAAGTAGAGACGGACAGGTCAAACTTTGGGAGCCCAGTAGTTGCACGGAGTTACTTACCATCCAGGGGCATGACGCGGAGATTAACGGAATCGCATGGCGATTCGATGGACAGCAATGGGTTACCGTGGGCGATGATGGAAAAATAAAAGTGTGGGATGCTTCCACCTTACTTTCCGCAGGTCCGGTCGGAAATATCAGGGCATTTTCTGGCGGCCCTGATGCTGTTGATCCGCGTTTGGAGCGGGTACGTGATCTCCTTGTGATGGATGCGATCTATTGAATCTTGAGTTTTATGGGTGGTTTCCA
>JAJRWS010000353.1 GCA_024276705.1 Planctomycetota bacterium
ACGCATTTGGGCGGTCAGGATGCCACAGCCATTGTAAATGGTGTTGATTTCCACCCCCTCGCGGTCGGCAAACCGCTTGAGGATCGGCTCCAAAGCTCTGCGGTTGACCGAACCGGCAAAGAAAACCATTTGGGGTTTCTCTTCCCAGACATCGCCATCCACGCACTGGTAGCCAAGCGCCGTAAATTTTTTCAGCCCCTTGTCGCGAGCCGCCAGGTAACGGGCGAATCGTAACGCTTCGGTGGGATGTTTGGAACTGGTCAGGATGCCAATGCTGATGTTAGCCACGCCGCCGGCAAGCTGCGGGATGCGGACGATTTCCAGATTGGGATACTGCGATGCCACCGCGTCCCAGAGAATGCCTGCGTCGACACTGCCTAGCTTGAGATCGTTGGCCACATCGCCCACCGTGGGTTTGAAAACGCCCGTTTTGCGGACTTGCGCTTGCAGGCTGGACCAAGCCCCCGTTTTTTGTAATTGGTCACGCGTGATCCTGCCAATCGCAGCCTGGTCAGGACCCGCCAGCACAACATGCACATCGTCTCGCAAAAGGTCGCCCAGTTCAAGCACTTGCTTGGGATTGCCGCGCCGGACACCCACGACCGCGGTCATCGTTGCCAGCGGTAAAATCTCCTTCACGAGACCCTTTTCTCGGGCCAAATCAAGGTAGGATTGGTCCGCGGCGAGATAAAGATCCCCCATGTGGCTTACTTCTATCTGGCTGAGTAGCGTGTTGGAGCCACCATATTGCAGCAGTACGCGAACCCCGTATTCTCGCTGGTAGGCATCGGTGACCGTTTGTAGTGGCCCGCGCATTCCTGCCGCGCAGTACATCGTCAGCTCGAGCTTGTTCGCCGCGGATCCACGTGTCGAAGAATTTCGTGAGAGTATGGCCACCAGCCCACAAAGCAGGGCGAGCAATGCGCACCCCAGAGGCACCAGGATCGTGGCACGACCAGGTCGAGGAGGGAGGACGGAGGGATCAGAAATTGACCAGGTGGTCATGGGTGTGAACTCGCGCAGAGGGAACAATGGGGATTTCGCTGGATGGAGAGTGTTCGAAAGGTCATGTCTCGTAAATTGCAGGTGAACAACTTGCCTGCCAGCGTCTCGCCAAATTGGGCAATGATCTTGATCGCTTCCATCGCGCCCAAGCATCCCACCATACCGGAGACCGCACCGAATACGGGAAACTCTCGTCGCCATGGTTTGGGAGGCTCTGGATAAAGACAATTTAGGCAAGGCGAAACGCCTGGAAGGATCGTGGTCAGGTGGGCTTCCAATTCGTACATCGCGCAGTCGACCATCGGCTTTTGCTGGGCTACGACTTCTCGATTGAGCAGCAACCGTTCTTCAAACAGGGGGGCACAATCGATGACGACATCAACCTTGGAAACCAAGGCCTCGGCATTCCGCTCGGTCACATTTTCCGCAATCGCTTCGATTTGCAGACGCGGGTTGAATTCCAGCAGCCGGCGCCGAGCGGACTCCACCCGCGATTTACCCAGGCCCGCATGGGTCATCAGGAGTTGGCGATTTAGATCGGAATATTTTATCCTGCCGGCATGGGCCAGAACCAGTTTGCCGACGCCGGCCGCGGCCAGTTCGTAAGCGACCACGCTCCCCAGACCGCCACAGCGGGTTACCAGGACGGACGCATTTTTTAGCCGTTGCTGTCCCACTTCGCCAAAATCGGGCACCCAGATTTGCCACTGGTAGGTCGCCCGTTCCTGATGGTCCAATTCAGGTAAATCGGACCCGATGGGGTCTGGATGTTTGTTCTTCACCATGCATCTGTCTCTAACGTGGTTTGTGACCACAACTGAAAAGGGTTGAGGGTTGAGGGTTGAGGGTTGAGGGTTGAGGGTTCAGGGTTCAGGGTTCAGGGTTCAGAATCAACGCATTTCTTGAAATTCTGCATGTGTGCGGGACGTGCATGTTACGGAGTAGGAGACTAGCCTCCACTAATTACCGACAGGATGGTCACTTCCTCCCCCTCCTGTAAAGGTCCCGACAAATCATTACCCACATGCCGGTCGCCAACACAGAGGAGGACGGAAGGTTGAAGTTCGTCACGGGCATTCAATACATATTTCTCCAGGGCCTCGGGATGTTGCTGCCGGAGTCGTTGCAACAGCTCCAGTAGTGTGCTGTCCCGAGGTGCCTCGAAATCTTCCGAATCGATGCCCAAGGCCATTCTTAATTGAGTCGTATAATGGATGCGAATGATCATACTGGCTTCACCGACAAGGCTTCGCTTTCCGTCTGTTCGTTTTTTCGTTCCAGGACCGATTCAACACGACCTTGGCTCAGCAGAAACTGGCAGTCGGCCAGTTCACTCGCCTCATGAGTGCTGTGCGTGATATGAAACGCGGTCACCTGGGTCCATTGTTGCACATTCTTCAGTAGTTTGTACATCTGCAGACGCGTTTGATCGTCCATCGCGGAGAGCGGTTCATCAAGAATCAGGGTCGTTGGCGAAAAAGTGAGCGCCCGGCCGAGAGCAACACGTTGGATTTCACCGCCACTGAGTTTGCCCGGCAGGCGGTCGAGTAGGTGTACGATGCCTAACAACTCCGCCATTTCCTCGGTACGCCGCCTGACATCCGCAGCTTTCCATTTTCGGATCTCCAACGGCAAGGCAAGATGGTTGCGGACGGTCATCGTCGGAAACAAGGCGCCATCCTGGGGCACATAGCCAATATTTCTTTCCCCGGGCCGCAAGCCGGTTACATCTCGCCCGGCCAGCACGATGCGGCCCTGTTCCAGGTTTCGCAGGCCGCACAGGCACTCCACCAGCGTGGTCTTCCCGCTGCCGGTCTGCCCCATCAACACGCCATACTGGCCGGTTGGAATCTGCAGCGAGATTCCTTCCAGACGAAAATCGCCTGCTTGGACTGCCAGGTTTTCGAACGTGATCATGCCTGTTTTCTCCGGCTACGCAAGATCACGCCCAGGCTTCCCAGTAATCCCACCAGACTCAATGCCAGCAAGACCCAAAGAATGATGCCTTCAGCGTCTGAGATATCGTCGCTCGGATGGGCTGGGGTTCGAGCTGGAACCTCTTCTGTGCGGGACGCCGCAACCTGGCCTATTGTGGAGGGCACATCCGCGGATTCTCCCGCCGAGTTGTTGGCAGTCGACCGCGTATCCTCAGGGTGAGGCGTGGGCATGCGATCCGAGGGTATCAAGCCGGAGGTCGGGGCTTCTTGGTCCACGGACTGCGAAGTGCCAAGGGTTGGCTGCGATTGGCTATTGGCTGGTTGCCTGACGTTGGCAGATGCGGTCAATGCATCGATATCGATTTCCACTAACTGCAAATGGGGCGATAAGAGCGTAGGAGCCAATGGATCGTTTTTCTCGAGCTTGGCAAATCCCGATTGCAATGGGCCCCGTGCCAAGATCCGGCTGATTTCGGCCTTGACCAGGGGATTGCCCGGATCGAATCCAAGCGCAGCCACGGCATCCGCTTCGTCCGTGCTGGACCAGGCATGAGGAATCATTGGTCCACGCATCCAGCTTCGGTCCAATCCGCACTCGCAATCTTCGCCTACGACTCCCAGGCTTCGCCATAATTCCTGCTGGCGGGAGCCCGGAATTTGCAGTACGGGCCCCAACTTACGGCCTCGTCCAAAAAGCAAAACAATCTGGGCGACGCCTGCTGAGTCGTGGTCTGGCTCGCTTTTGGACGCACTGGCATTCTGGGGCAAGTCCACTCCCAGGCTCCAAAGCAAGACCTCTTCTCGTTTTGCCTCCGTGGGTGAAAACCGAATCATGCGAGGTGGCAGTTCGATCGGCTTGGCCATGGTTGGCAACGCTTCATGCACTCGCTCAATGGCATCCTCGGCCCAGGAAACGGCCCGCTCGTTGTGCACTCGGTTGGTTCCTTCCACGACCAGGATGATGCTATGCCCACGTAACAGGTAGTGGAGCAGTTCTTCACGCCGCGGTGAGGCGATCACCCAGCGCGATAACCGGCGCAGCGCGGCTGCCTGAATCGTGTGCTCCGTGGGAGCTTGTCGTTCCATCGTAATCGGCAGCTTCAAGGCTCGGCCGTCGGGAGCCACTAACACGGCGGCCGGATAAGAAGCGATGGCCAACGAAGCGAGCCCTTGTGGCTCCATGGCGGCTGGAAAAGGTGCAGCCGCGGAATCGGTCACTGGCTTTTTCCCCTCGGGTTGATTCTTTTCCAACTGGCTCGCAGCCATGAGATGAAAATCGACATTGCTGTCAACCAGAATCGGAAAAGTTTCTGCCGTAAGCGATTGAGTCAAGGATGGCGCCAATTCATCCTTGGTGAGGAGGAATAGCTGGTAACGCGGTTCGGCCAGAGCGACCATGGCCACATCACGAACCGTGTACCGGCAGGCCACTGCCACCTGGGGTCGTAGAGCCAGCACGACCATCCAGGCAAGCAGCCAGGATGCAATGCAAATCCGAATGATGCTTTGCCCTAGAGTGGTGTGAGCCATGGGGGAGGGTTGAGGGTTGAGGGTTGAGGGTTCAGGTATCGGGTATCGGGTATCGGGTATCGGGTATCGGGTATCGGGTATCGGGTATCGGGTATCGGGTAAGTAACGTCTTTCCTCTTCCGTCTTCCGTTTTTTC
>JAJRWS010000354.1 GCA_024276705.1 Planctomycetota bacterium
CGAGGCGCAAGAAGGTGTTTCAATGTGGTCCTATGGGGCAACAGCTGCTAAAATAGGAATGGCTGACAACCTGGTGCCATTTTTTTGTCGACCATCTTTTTGTCTAAATTCTTACAACCGGAAGAGGTTCTCTTAGCAGGGAATTGGAGCATCGATCGGCAACATCGAGGTATCTGCTGTTTTTTGAAATTCGAAGTTTCCATTACACGCAGATAAAATTACTTGCCGAGATGCTATAGATGTTAACAGGACATTTCTATTCAGCTCCGGCATAGCAGCCACCAGATGGAAAAATCGTTGATTGCCTACTGTTTGGCGTCAAGTTCATCAGCCCAATTATCCTGGCAACGTACGATTGGCGAATCGAATCAGGTCGCCGAGGCAATCACTGGTAACATAGTCAACGAGTCGGTGTCCACCCGTCGGAAGGTGGATTTGCTCAATTTGGCCGCGCCGCTCCAGAACATCGACGATCTGTCGATTGATCGGGTGATTGGCTACGCGATCATTGGGTGTAACGTACCAACGAAGTTTTTCGGGCCAGTGACCTGGGCAGGTAAAATTCTCGGGAATAGCGTCTGCACCCAGTGCAGTCCCGCCAAAGCAACGTTGGTTCGCGTGAAGTCCATGCAGCGCCAAGGCCGTGCCACCGGAGAATCCGCAGACAAGATAAGGCCACTGCGCCCATGGCATGAGCAGTTCTGACAGGATGTGGTTATTCCAGGCCGCTGCTGCGGCTCGATCCTCTGAAAATCGATTGAACGGCACATCGTAGGGAGCACATACGTACGCCAGTATCAAATTGCCGCAGGTAAGATTTTGCAACACAGGTTCGAAGATTGGAATCACCGTTTGACTCCGTCTCGTGTATTCTTCTTCATCGACCCCGGATCCGCCAAAGAGCACCAAGAGAAAGCGTGCACCGGTTCCCATCTCGAAGATATCGGCATGAGCCAGCCGAGCATAGAGGGAACTGTGGATGCAATGTTTATAGATTTTCATGGTTGGGTTCATCAAACGCCATTTTCTTCTTGCGCTTCACTCCTGTCTAGCGTCAACTAGTACCCTCTAAACCCACGGCCTCCGGCCGTGCGACCCTGATGGGCTTCGTGCGTTCCGGCGTGAGATTTCGGGGCAATTTCCTAGGCTTTGTCAACAATTAGGATAAGCCTTTTGGTCCTGTGTGGCACGTCCCTGAGGAACGAAGGGCGTGGTTGCCCGAGCGTGCGTTGCCTGAGCCCCCATTGCAATGGGAAACGACACGTCACTCACCACGCCCATCGCCGGAAGCTCTGGGACGTGCCACACTCTCAAATATTATGCTTTGACAGACAACGAGGTTGATCGATAGAAATGCGACAGCCATGTGGGTACAGGTTTTAACCGTTCCTACGCCCCGCTTTGCGGGGCAAGCCAAAGACAAGGCTTCTAGCCGTGGTCGATACTTCGGCCGAGCGCGATGCCTCGTCGGTCTCGATCTTGATAAACGTTGAGTCGAGATTATTGGCCTGCTGCAACCAGGGGCCCGGTTTTAGGCCGAGCCGATTTATGCAATCTCGTCACAAGTACATTAGCTTCTTTGAATATTTTCCAAGATTTCAAGGGTTTTGGCATCTTGTTTTCCATCGAAGTACTTTTCAAGGACCTGGTTAAACACGGACTCTGGAGTTGTCACTTGCGAGAACAGTGTCATGGACGATTTAAGTTTCAGGTCATCTGGATAACCGAGAATTGTGGAGACGGATCGGCCTTCAACAGCCAGAACTGCTTCCGTACATTCCAGCAACCTAGGGCCAAGAACAGGGTGGTTAAAATATTGCCGAGCTTCCGCCAAGCTTTTAATGGCAAAGTGTTTGGCCGTTTCACTGTGTCCAAGCCCATCTATCTGCGGGAATATGAACCACATCCAGTGACTCCGTTTCTGGCCACTGCTTAACTCCGAAAGAGCATGGTCATAGATGTTTTCTTGCGCTTGGGTAAAGCGATTCAAGCCATGCGGATCGTCACGGTCGCTGGTGCCGGTAGTTTGTGTCATAACGCTATTCCGCTCTATTTTGAATAGGGATAGGCCACCGGGCAAGATGGCCCACTTACGGTGACCCATGATATCACGGTCAGGTTCGGGTATGGAATGTGAGCTGATATCGTGTAAACTCCAGGTTCAACGGACCGAACCGCCCAAGCGAACGGCCCGACGAAAAAAACCTGGCGAAAAAAGCTGAGGCAGTCCAGTTACTCTTCTGTGTGAGGGAGGGCATTGGTGGCGGATTCAACGACCGATTCAACCGGCATCTGGGATCCCGACGAGCGCGTCCGGCGTATCCAGGTGGTGGTGGAGAGTGTGTTGCAGCGTCGCGCTGCGGGCGAGACCTTGCCGGACGAACAGGTCATTGCCCAACACGCCGACCTGATGCCCGAATTGGGCGCGAAGCTCAAGGCCCTTGGAGCGATCGCGGGACCGATCGGGGAGCCGCCCAACAAGGAGGTTGAAAAGGAATCTGGCGAAGCTGAGCGGAGATTTGCGCCCGGGGACAAAATTCACCGCTATGTCGTCCAGCGGACCTTGGGCGAAGGCCATTTTGGCACGGTCTACCTGGCTCAAGATGAGAATCTGGGCCGACTGGTCGCCATCAAGGTGCCCCGCTCCGAGCGGTTGGCCCAAGAGTCGTTTGTCCAGCAGTATCTGGAGGAGGCGAATACGGTCGCGCGGCTGGAACATGAAGGTATCGTGCCGATTTACGACGCCGATCGGGTCGATGAAAGCTGCTACGTGGTGTGCAAGTATTTTGACGGGGGCGACCTGCAGCAGCTCTGTCAGGCCCAGCGGCCCGCCCCGCGGGAAGCGGCCAGGCTTATTGCCCATGTGGCCGAGGCGCTCGTATACGTCCATCAGCACAAGATCGTCCATCGCGATATCAAACCGGCGAACATCTTTCTGGACGCCAAAACGGGACACCCCTGGCTGGGGGATTTTGGCCTGGCACTGACCGAAGCTGACTTTGGCAGAGGCCCTACCTCGCCTGGCACGGTACCCTACATGAGCCCCGAGCAGGCCCGCCGCGAGGGACACCTGGTCGATGGCCGCTCCGACATCTTTAGTTTGGGCGTGGTGTTCTACGAGCTGCTCACCGGCGAGCGACCCTTCACGGGCTCCAGTTGGGTGGAAATCGCCGAGCGGATCAAGACGCTCGAGGTCCGCCCGCCGCGCCAGTTCGACGGGACGATTCCCAGGGAACTGGAGCGGATCTGTATGAAAACCCTCTCCAAGCGGGCGGTGGACCGCTATGCCACGGCGGGCGATTTGGCGGAGGATTTGCACTATTTTCTGGCTGATAAAGCAGGCACGGAAGCTTCGGCCACGGAAGCTTCGGCCACGGATGTTTTGGCCACGAAGGCTTCGGTCCCGCAGCCGCGAATCTTCGTTTCTTACCGTCGTGACGATTCCCAGGCTTTTGTCGGCTGGCTGTGCGAGCGATTGCGGGCCGAATATGGAGACGATGCCGTCTTTATGGACATCTCTTCGATCCCCTACGGCACAAATTTTCCCCAGTACATCAATGAGGTTCTGGACGAATGCGACGTGATGCTCGCCGTGATCGGTCCCGACTGGCTGGGGAAGCATCCCGACGGGACCTGCCGATTGGAGGAGAAAGACGATTTTGTCCGTATCGAAGTGGAAACGGCTCTGAATCGCAACATGCGGGTCATCCCGATCCTGGTGGGGAGCACCCAGATGCCAACCGCGCGGGAGTTACCGTCGTCGCTCCGCGCGATCCGCGACTTGAACGCCTGTCCGATCGATTCCGGCCGCGACTTTCAAACCCATGTCGATCGGCTGATCGACCAACTGGGCGATGCCACTTACCCGCGACGCCCAGCGCCCAAGGCCCCGTCCCCAACACAGGCACGCCCCCGCGCGTCCGGCACTGCTAAAATCGTCCCCAAGGGCCTCCGCTCGTACGACGCCGGTGACGCCGATTTTTTCTTGGAGTTATTACCCGGCCCCCGCGATCGCGACGGTCTGCCCGAGAGTATCCGCTTCTGGAAGAGGCGGATCGAAGAGACCGACCCGGACAAAACATTTCGCGTCGGCCTGATCTACGGCCCCTCCGGCTGTGGCAAGTCGTCGCTGGTGAAGGCGGGCCTCTTGCCGCGCCTGGCCGATCATGTGGTGACCGTCTATGTGGAAGCGACCCCGGAGGAGACCGAACCCCGGCTGCAAAAGGCCCTATTCAAACAGTGTCCGGAGCTACCCGAGAATCTGGAGCTGAGCGAAGTTCTGGCCGAATTGCGCCGTGGCCAGGGCTTGCCAGCAGGCAAGAAGATCGTGCTGGTAATCGATCAGTTCGAACAGTGGCTGCATGCGCATGCCGAGCTAAATACTTGCCCGCTGATCGAGGCGATGCGGCAGTCCGATGGCGGCCGGCTGCAGGTGGTGGTGATGGTCCGCGATGATTTCTACCTTGCCGTGAAGCGGATGTTTCAGACCCTGGAGATTCGCCTGGTCGAAGGTCGGAATTACCATGTGGTCGATCTGTTCGATCCCCAACACGCGGGCAAAGTGCTCAGCGCTTTTGGTGTTGCCTACGGCAGGCTTGGCGATACGATTTCGCCGGAGGAAGAGAAGTTCCTGGGGCAGGCCGTCAACGATTTGGCCGAGGAGAACAAAATCATCAGCGTTCGGTTGGCTCTGTTCGCGGATATGATGAAAACACGTCCGTGGATCCCGGCCAGCCTGCAAGAGGTCGGTGGTGTTGGCGGTGTCGGGACGACTTTTTTCGAGGAAACCTTCTCCGCCAAGACGGCTCCGCCCCCGCATCGGGCCCACCAGCAGGCAATCCGAAGAGTGCTCAAGGTACTGATGCCGGATGTGGGCACCGATATCAAGGGCTCGATGCGGTCCCACGGAGAATTGTTGGAAGCGTCCGGCTACGCCAGCCGCCCAAACGACTTCGACGAACTGCTCCGGATTCTGGATAGTGAAATCCGGCTGATCACACCGACCGACCCTGAAGGTGTCGGCGCCGATGAAACAGGTTCGGCCCCGCGGATCGAAGCCGGAGGGAAGTACTACCAGTTGACCCACGATTACCTCGTCCCCTTGCTGCGGGACTGGCTCACTCGCAAACAAAAAGAAACCCGCCGGGGCCGGGCTGAATTGCGGTTGGCCGAACGATCGGCCCAGTGGAACACGAAACCGGAAAACCGCCATCTGCCAGCCTGGTGGGAGTGGCTCAATATACGGGCATTCACGGACAAGAAGAAGTGGAGCAAAACGCAACGCCGCATGATGACAAAAGCAGGAAAAGTTCACGGGCTGCGCTGGGGGAGCGCTCTGCTGGCCATGATCATAATTGGGGCCACCGTTCAACAGATCGTATCCGGGACCCGGCTGCGTAACCTTTCCGAGCAGATTCAGACAACCGTAGCATCGATCAACACGAGCCGGGGTATCATCCTGCCGCCGCTGAGAGAACTGGATGAATTTCCGCGCGAAATGCTGGTAGCCGAATTACGCGAGAAGTTCATCGAGACTGACGAAATGAGGCGACTTCCGTTAGCCTATGCCCTGGCCCATTACGGTGACGTGCGAGTAGACTTTCTTGTGTCCCAGATTGCAACCAGCCAATCCGAGGAAGCGGATAACTTTTTCATGGCATTGAGACACGACCAAGAAAGGGCGGTTGAAGTCCTGAAAAATGTTGCGGAAGAATACGGCAAAAAGAAGGAATGGAGAAAGAAAGCCCGGTTTGCGACCGTTGCACTGCATCTGGGGAGCCTTTCACTGGCCGAGGAAATGTGTACCCAGGCGAAAGATCCGACTGTGCGGACGATATTCATCGACGAGTACAGAACCTTTCATGGCGACCTGCTTGAGCTGGCAAAGCTGGCCCCAAAAATAGTTGTCCCCGATTTGAAGTCGGGAATTTGTCTGGCGATCGGCGGCACACAGGTTTCAGCGGCTGAAAAACGTGTCTGGCAACCGATTTTTTCGACCTGGTACGAAAAGGGCTCTGAAACGGGCACGCACAG
>JAJRWS010000355.1 GCA_024276705.1 Planctomycetota bacterium
ACGGTTATGAGGAGCGGTCCGTACCGGTTCTATTTCTACGGACACGAACCGAACGAACCCCCACATATTCACGTGGATCGCGATGATAAATCGGAAAAATTATGGCTAGACCCCGTTGGGCTGGCTCGAAATCTCGGATTCAGTCCACCCGAGCTACGCAAGGTTGAACGTCTCGTGCAAGAACATCAACAGGAATTACTGGAGGCCTGGAATGGCTGGTTCGGAAATCCGTCCAGGTGAACGCGTCAAAGACGTTCACTTTGGCAAAGACACGTTCAGCGTCGACTTGGTAGATGGTCGAACGATTACGGTACCATATGCATGGTATCCTAGCTTACTACACGCAACGCCTGAACAACGTGCAGATTGGTGCGTATGTGGCGCTGGTTACGGAATTCACTGGCAGGAACTCGACGAAGATTTGAGTACAGAAGGTTTCTTGCGCGGCGCGCCCTCACCGAATGCTAAGCAAATGCAGACCAATGGCTAATTTCTTATCGGCCAAGGCGACGTTTACGCTCACTTGATTACGCCAGAACCAGACGCTCGACCTGACCGCGAACAACGTCGCCAATTTTGGCAATGCTTCACGCGCGGCAGGTCAGCTTTAACGGTTTGGGGTGGCCGATAATCATTGGACAACCTCGAACGTTACCTACTCGGCAGCACCACAGGACCAGTAGGTCGATTTATGAGTGCTAATATACAAGGTAGCTGGGGGCAGGACCAATTGGCCAGCGACGCTTTCACAATATTAGTAAACTGGGCCGCTGGAATCTTTCTTATCTTTGGATCGCGTCGAATCGGTGAGTTGATGTCAAGCCTGCGTTACGACCCCGAGGCCATCCCTAAGCAGCGGTTCAGCGTCACAAATCTTCTTCTCCTGTTCGTCTTTTTCACTTTTATTCTGTGGGCTATCCGGCAAATGACACTCGGAGGTATTTGATTAGCATCGGCTGCCCAACATCGATGAACCGGGGCGGCGAATCCGGCGGAATTTGAATTCAAAGCGTAACGTCGCTGCCCGGTTACGTTGGTCGTATGCGGCTGCAGTTACTTGATCTTCCTGCTCCCTAAGACCGGTCGACGGCTGATTCGGAGACCCATCGACACAGGGATAGTTGCTGGCTTTCTCCGGTTTACAAACAAAAAGTAGGGGCTAATACCCTATGGCGCCCGATCGATCATCGCGTCCTGGTAAAGGGGCATGTAGCGATAGTAGACCTCGAGGATCATGATCGCCATGGTGGTTGTGTAGAGCCGACCGCCACGGTGGCTGTGGGGCTCGTCGAAGTACCAACTCCCTGCTTCATGGCCACCGGTCGCCTGATTTTTAATCAGATATTCGCGCATCCGTACATTCCAACGCTCCCAGCCCTTGCCCCCGAAATGGTGCAGAATCATCGTCGCGTAATAATTAAAATACATATGGCTTTGGCTCGGTTTCCGGGCGGCCACGCCGGCCATCCCTTTTCGCAGGGGGCGGTAGTCACGGGGCCAACCGAGCAGCATCCGTCCAAACAGGCCGATGGCCGTGGTGGCGGAGGTCATTTGGCTCGTACCTTTGTAGCCGTAGGCTGCCCCCCGATCCAGTTGCACGCTATCGAGAAAAGCCGAGACCTTGCGCCATACGTCGTACGGCACCTTGAGATTAGCCAACAAACCACTTTTGAGCGCGGCAACCTGCCAGCCGGTAACCGTTGTGTCTCCCGGTTCGCCCGGAAAATAACGCCAGCCGCCTTTTTCATGCTGCGCGTTGACAATGAAATCGATCGCCGCCTGGGCGGGACCTGCCAGGTTTTCATCGCCGGTCATCGCATATGCTTCACACAGCGCGAGCGTGGCAATGGCATGGGAATACATCGTACCTGCTTCGCCGTCACGTAAATCACCTCCAAAGGAAGTCGCAATCATTCGCTCGGAGAGGTAATACAACCCGCGTGCCACCAGCTCCTGGTAAGGCCCTTCCTGCGATGTATACCCGGCACCGAGAAAACAGAGCAGAGCCAGGCCTGTCGAGGCGGTGGTCGATTCAAAGTTGCCCGAGTTGCGACACGCCCCCTGACACGCAGGGGTCGCCTCCAGATCAAAACGCCAGCCGCCATCCCGCCACTGATGGGCGGCCAGCCAGGCCAATCCCCGCTCGACAGCCGCCTCGCTTGCCGCGGAGCCCCCCCCCGCCAAGGCCAATTGCAATCGACTGCCCGCGCTGCGTCCATCGAGCCCGCCGCCCCGCTGGAGCAGGGGCTGGCCGATGGTTTCTGCGGCGGGCACTTCGATCCGCTCTCCCGAAGCGCTCCATGGCACCAGTTCTGGCACCTGAATCAAGGCCGTGGAAGCCGGCACAGCCTCGCCGACGGCCTGGCCTTCAGGCGCGCCCTTTTCAGTCGACCTGCCGCCCGTGGCAACGACCAGGGCTTCCGTTTCCAAATCGAGCAGGTCATCGATCGGTGCTTCTTCCAGGATGCCCGAAAGTATGCCTCGAGGAGCATCTGAATGCCGGGCAAAAACCAACCAGGATAGGAGCAACACCAAGGACAAATGAAGCAGTAAGCTCGCCAGCCAGGCCGAACTGTTCCCGGTCACCAGCCAGCGGACGGCCAGAACCAGCAGACTACCGACCTTTCTGGCTGGGCCTCGCAGCAGGCCCTGGCGTGCCAGGCTCTGTTCGATCACTGCGTCTCCCACCGTTGCCCCGAAAGAAGCAGGCACCTCTCCCGGCGTTTGCCCCTGCGCCTGTCCCTGCGAGGGCTGTCCTTGCGAGGGCTGCACCGGGAGCTCAGGGGCAGGTGTCGGCGACAGATCGGCAGAGGGAGGAGGCACAGGTGGAAGTCGGAGTTAAAGGTTGCCGTGAATCAAGAAATAACAGGTTTCGCGGTACTGGCCAAACGGAAAATCGAGCTTCATGGACACCCGCTATACTCAATTTGACACAACAGACCCCTCGATGGCCACCGAATCCACGAAAATCGGTCCTTGTCACCCCGATACGGGGCTGGCAAACGGTATAAGTGGCATAAGCGGAGAAGCTGCGGGGGCTAGGGTTAGGGGCCAGAGCCTGAGTTAGGCGCTAGCCCAATGGTACTTACTTTGAGCCGTAGGCGCTAGCCTCGGGTTTTATAGGGTTTGCGATGCCTCCAAGGCACCCGAGGCTAGCGCCTTCGGCTCAACCTTTTGGAATCCTACCGCTGCTTCCTACACGATGGACTTGGACCTGCAATCCCTGTGCTGACGGGCACCCGAGGCTAGCGCCTTCGGCTCAACCTTCCCGTGCTCTACGTCTTTCTCTATTCCGCATTCTCTTCCTTCCCCCCCTGGATGAAATCGCCCAGCCCCACTAGAATTACGCTTTGGCAATCCACCGAGTGAAAGCATTAGAGCGATAATACGATGGCAAAGAAAAGCGGCAAACGCAAAAAGAAAGTGGAAACAATTTTCCTCGTCTGTGCCGAAACGGGCGACTACAACTACACAATCCGTCGTAAATCGGGTGGCGAAAAACTACGGCTGAAGAAATACTGCCCTCGCTTGCGACGCCACACGGAGCATGTAGAGAAGAAAAAATAAAAACAGTAGCTCCAAGAATTGCCGATGAAGCCGACCCGGACAATGTTCTAGCCGTTAAAAACGTCGGTTCCCGGGCGGCTTATCGCCCTGCCACACGTAGGGCAAGATGGCAATTTGGAAGTACTGAAAAAGGCATTCCACCCCTTCATTCCTAGCCATCTTCGTCCATGCCCAAACGCTGGCACATCGCAGCCTACGATAACCAGCGAACCTCCGATCTCCAGCGCAGCGCGGGCATTCCCACCGTGGTCGCCCAACTGCTGTTGGCCCGGGGAATCGACGATGCCGCGACGGCGCGGCATTTTCTGGAGGCCAAATTTACCGGCCTGCGGGATCCATCCGAACTGCCCCACACCCTGGCCGCCGCCAGGTTGATCTTGGAAGCAATAAAGACCAACCGGCAGATCACGATTTATGGTGATTACGACGCGGATGGCATGACCTCCACGGCCATCCTATGGAGGTGTCTCCGTCAGCTTGGCGCGAAAGTCGATCATTATGTGCCACACCGAATCGACGAAGGATATGGCCTGAATGCGGACGCGTTGGGCAAGCTCGCCCGGCGAGGCACGCACCTGATCATCACGGTCGACTGTGGCATCGCCAGCGTGGCGGAAGCCGAGGTGGCCACCGAGTTAGGCCTGACGCTCATCATCACCGACCATCATCAGTTGGCCAGCCAGCTCCCTCGGGCCGCGGCACTGGTTCACCCCAATTTGCCGGACGCCCCTTACCCGTTCCCTGGACTCTGTGGAGCCGGCGTAGCGCTCAAGCTGGCCTGGGCACTCTGCCAACTTGCCGATCAGAAGCAACGGGTCAGCGCCAGGCACCGGGCACTGCTGATGCAAGCCGTCGGCCTGGCCGCGATTGGCACCGTTGCCGATGTGGTGCCGTTGATCGACGAAAATCGGATCCTCGTGCGGCACGGACTGAAATGCCTCACGAGCCACCCCACGGCCGGCGTGACCGCGTTGGCGCGGCAGGCGGGACTCGACCAGAAGGAGCACCTCGAAGGGGACGATATCGGCTTCTCCCTCGCGCCCCGGCTCAACGCGGCGGGCCGCATGGGTCAGGCCCAGCTCGGCATCGAATTGCTGACTACCGAAAGCCCCCAACGGGCTCAGCAATTGGCGACCTACATCGACGAATTGAACGAGCAGCGCAAGTCACTGGAACGGAGTATCCAACTGGCTGCCGTGAAACAGATCAAAGGACAACCTGGTGCCAGCAGCATCTCCGACAAGGAAGGGGCCTCTTCTCCCGAAAGAGCCTCGGCCCTGGTGCTGGCTCATCACCAATGGCACCCAGGAGTGATCGGGATCGTCGCGGGGCGACTGGCGGAAAAATACCACCGACCCGTGGTCCTCGTGGCCACCGATCCGCTGGGCGTACGGCCCGGTATTGGTTCCGCCCGCAGCATTCCGGGTTTTAACCTGCATGCCGCACTGGCCACCTGCGGCGAACACCTGGTAAGTCACGGCGGGCATGCCGCAGCCGCCGGCCTGAAAATCGAGGAAAACCGGCTGGATGCTTTCCGCGAAGCTTTTTGCACACTCGCCAGCCAGCAGATCTCCGCCGAAATGCGCGAAGCTCAGTTGCATATCGATGCGGAAACAACACTGCAATCGCTCACCCAGCAAACGGTCCGGCAGATCGAAAGCCTGGCCCCGTTTGGCAACGGCAACACGCGCCCCGTCCTGTGCGCGAGCAACGTTCGCCTCGCGGGCCCGCCACGCCGGATCGGCAGCGGCGGCCGTCATCTGTCGATGACCTTCGACGAACATGGGGTAAAAATGCGGGCGGTCGCTTTCGGTGGAGGTGACTGGGAAGAGGCTCTGTCCCAGGCAGGCCAGCGGATGGCCATCGCCTTCCGCCCGGTCATCAACAACTGGCGTGGCCGTAGTTCGGTGGAAATCCATCTGGCCGACTGGCGTGCCGAATAAGAAATTCAGTAGTTCCAAAAATGGCCGATGAAGCCGACCCGGAAAACGTGCTAGCGATTAGTAACGTCGGTTTCCGGGCGTCTTATCGCCCTGCTTCACGTGGGGTTAAGCGGCAATTTGGAAGTGCTGAAATTATTCCATGATTTTACTGTTGCGACACCAGGCCGACAGCGCCACTTTGACACCCTGACTCCGATCCATTACCGTGCATGTTGTGAAGATGGGCTCCTACCGGCCACAAATCCAGCTATGCCACCTTTACGCAGATACGGTCAAGTGCTGTCCATGAACCAGAGTTGGCACCGATAACTCCCATGACTACTGGTACTATCCATTTTGAACAGTTCGAATCATTCTCACCCCACACCGAGGCGGGGCCGTATCGGGCTGCTGATTATTGGAAATTGCCAGAGGGAGAACCAGTCGAACTTGTGCGAGGAAGATTGATCGTGTCACCAAGTCCAACCGCGTTGCATCAGATCATTCTGCGAAGATTGAGCCATCTGTTTGAAAATGCGGAGGAGAAGTCCGGCGGATTGTGCCTCCTGGCCCCGATGGATGTCGTGTTATCGGCCGACACGATCCTGCAACCCGACCTGCTCTACATCGCCAAAGATCGACGTGACCTGGTCCAACATCGGGTGGAAGGGGCGCCGGATCTGGTGATCGAGATACTTTCGCCGGAGAGCACGCGCCGCGATCGGACCGAAAAGTTCGATCTCTATGCCAAATATCGTGTTACTGAGTATTGGATCGTCGACCCCGAATCTCAAGGGTTTGAATTCCTAGTTCTTGAGCAAGGTCGGTATGTCATCATGCAACCGGCAAACGACCGATATCAATCACCATGCTACCCGGAAGTTGCCATCGACCTGGCTGCATTCTGGCGTGAAGTCGATCGCCGGCTACCCAGGATGCCAGGAACTTGATCCGTAAAAACCAACCCTCTCCCGTCCATGGTAATCATGCTTCTGTCAAAAAGGGAAATCATGCCTTGTTTGTTCTCGCGTTTCGCGATCTGCTCACTACGACTCGCTGCCCTGCTGTCCCTGCCTACGTTGCTGGCGACACCCTCAGCTTCCGGAGCCGAAACGCATCGCTTGTTCGACGGGAAATCGCTTGAACCATGGGACGTACGCACGTGCACCGCGACCGTGCAAGATGGCGCGATCCTGCTGCAGGCCGGCAACGGCCTGGTACAGACGAAGAAACAATACACCGATTTCATCTTCGAGTGCGAATGGAAAACACTCGAGTCCGAGCGTTGGGACTCCGGGATCTACTTTCGTTACCAGACCATCCCCAAGGATCGTCCGTGGCCGGAAAAATACCAGGTGAATCTGCGCCAGGGGATGGAAGGGGATCTGGTCGGCTTCGACAAGGCGGTCAACAAGGTTCCCGTTCAACCCCAGCAATGGAACCAGTTTGCGCTGACCGTCCGTGGCTCCGTCGCCACGCTGAAAGTCAACGGAAAAACGGCCTGGCGGGCCGATGGCATCGAAACACGACGTGGTTACATCGCCCTGCAAGCCGAAGTCCCCGGTGGCGGCCAATTTTTGTTCCGTAACCTGCGTCTTATGGAATTGAAGCTTGCCGACAAAAATTAGGCCGGTGAAAGGCGATATTTCTTGAAGTTCTGAGCGATCCGAGCTAGAACGGTAAGAGACAAGGAGGGCTTTCAGCGTAGCACCGTACTCGACGGCTCGTGCCATCTCGATCGCGACCGGCATGAGCGTGGACACTGGGTATATCGATTACGAATCCAATGAAACCTTGTTCCTGGAGATGATGGCATGGCACGCAGCCGCGAACAATCGGCGCCGGGTGGATCCGCCCGGCACGGCCCCGCGATCCGCCAATCCGTGACTGGGCAATCCGTGACTGGGCAATCCGTGACTGGGCAATCCGTGACTGGGCAAACCTGCCGTGGCCCCTCCCGTCGCGACTTTCTCACGGTCGGCGCGATTGCTGGCCTGGGTCTGAACCTGGGCGACTTCCTGATGCTGCGTCAGGCTCGAGCGGAACAGAAGACCTACGATTTCGTCGAGCCGACCGCCCAAAGTGTCATTCAGATATTTCTGCCTGGCGGGATCGCCGCCCAGGAATCGTTCGACCCCAAGCCATACGCACCGATCGAATACCGGGGCGAACTCAAATCGATCCCAACCAACGTCGAAGGGATCCTCCTCAGCGAAACCTTGCCCAAAACGGCCCAGGTGACCGACCGCCTGACCATCATCCGTTCGATGAGCCATGGCGAAGCGGCCCACGAACGGGGCACGCATAACATGTTTACCGGCTATCGTCCCAGTCCGGCACTGGTTTTTCCAAGCATGGGCAGCATCATCAGCCACGAATATGGCCCACGTAAAAACCTGCCGCCCTATGTCTGCATCCCCAACCAGCCGAACCCCTATGCGGGCACCGGCTACTTGAGTTCCTCCTTCGCGCCGTTCAGTCTGGGGGCCGATCCGGCGGCGGGCGGATTCAAGGTCCGCGACCTGTCGCTGGCTGGCGATGTCGACCCGGCCCGATTCCAGGCCCGCCGCACCGCGCTCGAAGCGGTCAATGCCCACTTCGCGCGACAGACCACCTCGGACGCGGTCAGTGCGATGAACACGTTTTACGAGCGGGCTTTCAGCCTGATCGAGTCGAAAGAGGCGCGCGAGGCTTTCAACATCGATGCCGAACAGGCCAAACTGCGCGATGAGTACGGCCGCAACGCAGCGGGACAAAGAATGCTGATGGCGCGCCGTCTGGTCGAAGCGGGGGTTCGCTTTGTCACGCTGACCTATGGCAGTTGGGACCACCACCAACGGATCACACCCGGAGTCCGGAGCCAGATGCCCGCTTTCGATCAGGCGTACGCCCGGTTGATCCGCGACCTGGATCAGCGGGGCTTGCTGGAAACAACCCTTGTCATGGTCACCAGCGAGTTTGGCCGTACGCCCAAAATCAATAGCGACGCCGGACGCGACCATTGGCCCAAGGTTTTCAGTGTGGTACTGGCCGGTGGCGGTATCAAGCGGGGCATCGCCTACGGTACGACCAACGCGACCGCAACCGAACCCGATCAAGACCCGATTGGCCCCGAAGACCTCACCACCACCATCTACCGGTGCCTGGGAATCATCGCCGACAAAGAACTGATGGCCCCCGGCGACCGGCCGATCGAAATCGTCAAGGGTGGCAAGGTGAGAGAGGGGCTGTTGGCGTAGCCATTCGACTGTTTGAGCTACCATGAGATGAACACGAAGCAGATGGTCAAGTAATGTAAAGTGAAAAATGTAAAATAAAAAGTGTAAATTGATGATCCAGGGACGTGGTCGTTCTTTCCCGATGTCCCATTTTGCACTTTACATTTGTCACTTTACATTTTGCACTCTGGTAACCGAAAAGCCCTAGTGCAAATCAAACAGCGGACTGGGGGAAACACTATGCGGAAAGCACGCAGAATGAGACATACCTGCTGGCCCAGCTTATGGGCCGCCACTCTGCTCGTCATCCTGCTGGCCGGTAGCGTCAGCGCGGCCGACCCTCGGTTGGGAAATATCGTTCCCCAGGGAGGCCAGCGGGGAACCGCCGTGGTGGTCCATTTCCACGGGGCTCGAATCGGCCAGGACCCGCTGGAAATTGTTCGCTACGAGCCGGGCATCGAAGTGACGGAATTGAAATCGATCGATGCCAATCATGCCCAGGCCAAATTGTCGATTGGAGCCGACTGCCGGATTGGGATTCACCCGCTGCGTGTACGTACGGCGACCGGCCTGACCCGAATCCGCACCTTCCACGTCGGCACTTTGCCAGTGATTGCCGAGCAGGAGCCCAACAGCGATTTTTCCCATCCGCAAGCCATCGCGATGGATGTCACGGTCGAGGGAGTCGTCAAAACCGAGGATGTCGATTATTTTGTCATTCAAGCGAAGAAGGGCCAGCGCATCACGGCCCAACTCGATGGTCTGCGGCTTGGCCGTACGTTTTTCGACCCCTACCTGGCAATCCTCAACCCTCAGCGGTTCGAGCTGGCGACTTCCGACGACACGGCCCTGCTCGCTCAGGATCCGATCGTGTCGATCCTCGCCCCGGATGAGGGCCAATACATCCTATGCGTTCGGGAAAGCGCCTTTGGCGGCAGCGACGCCTGCAGCTACCGCTTGCATGTGGGCCGTTTCCCTCGCCCACTGGCCCTGCTCCCTGCCGGAGGGCGGCCCGGCGAGACCTTGGAAGTGACCTGGCTGGGTGATGTGGCGGGCCCGGTACGGGAGCAGATCACCGTATCCACGGATCCTGGACAGCAATTTGGACTGTTCCGCCAGGATAACCAGGGCATCGCCCCATCACCGAACGTATTTCGCATTGGCAATTTGGCAAATATCATGGAAGTGGAACCGAACGATGCCGCCAAAGGGGCGACTCTGGTGAACTTGCAAGCGGCCCCGGAATCGGGCGGCGTCGGCGGGGTTGCCCTGAATGGGATCATTGACCAGCCGGGCGATACCGACCACTTTCGCTTGCGCATGAAAAAAGGGCAGGTGCTCGATCTGAACGTCTACGCCCGCAGGCTTCGCTCTCCTCTCGATCCGGTACTGCAAATCCGCCGGGCTAAAGATAACAAGACCTTAGGTGGCAACGACGATACGGGCGGTAAACCAGACAGCTATTTGCGTTTCACCGCGCCCGACCAGGGCGAGTACCTGCTGCAGATACACGATCACTTGCACGCGGGAGGATCGAATTACACTTACCGTGTCGAGGTCACTCCACCGACTCCACGCATCGAACTACAGATTGCCGAACGGCAACGGTGGGTCGCGACCAAGCTTGAATTGCCACGTGGCAATCGGACCGCCTTCATGGTCCAAGCGGCCCGGCGCGATTTCGGCGGACCACTCGAGGTACGGCTGGAAAATCTACCGTCAGGCGTGACTCTCGAAACGGTCACGATGCCCGCCAATCGAGGTACCGTGCCGGTCGTTCTGGCCGCGACGGCCGACGCCCCTCTGGCGGCGAGCCTGCCTGCGCTCGTTGCCCACCCGGTGGAAGAAGGCAAAACGGTCGCCAGTCTGTTCAGCCAACGCACCTGGCTGGTGAAAGGCCGCAATAATATTGAAGTCTGGAGTCATTATGCCGATCGGGCCGCGATCGCGGTCACGAACCGGGTGCCATTTACGCTCTCTTTCGTCCAGCCCAAGGTGCCACTGGTACGCGGTGGTTCGATGCAATTGAAAGTGGTAGCCGAGCGGACGGACGATTTTCAAGAACCTATCGCCGTGCGCATGCTTTACAATCCACCTGGCATTTCTTCCTCCCGCTCCATCTCAATTGGCAAGGGTAAAACCGAAGCCTCCATCCCGCTGACCGCCAGGGGCAACGCCCCAACGGGACCTTGGGATATCTGTATCGAAGGCCAGGCGAATGTCCAGGGCCGCGTCCTGGTGGCCACGCCCCTGGGCAAGCTGGACATCCAGCCGCCCTATGTGACCTTCGCCTTCCCCAAAAGCACCGTGGAAATGGGCCAGACCGTCGACTATCCGGTGGGTGTCACAATCAACACCCCATTCGAAGGTTCCACGACCGTCACTCTCCAAGGGCTGCCAGCGGGTGTCACCGCCGAGCCGCTGACCATGACGGCCAAAACCAAAGAGCTGAATTTTAAAATCCAAACCAGCGTGAAAGCGCCACCCGGCATGCACAAGACATTGCTCTGCCGGTTTTCCATTCTCCAGGATGGCGAACCGATCGCCCACACGCTGGGCTCGGGCCAGTTGCGAATCGACAAACCACTGGAGGAAAAGAGTGGAAAGCGGAAAGGGGAAAGCAAATAACTATTGACAATTGACTGGAACTCTGGCACCCGACACCCTGACCCCTTCAACGAACCGATGCGCCAAATTTTCGCCTTGCTAGCAATGTTCTTGGTAACAGCCCTAGCCACCACTTCGCTGCCGGCCGACGAGCCAGCCTGGACCGCGTTGGCGGTCTACCCGCCCGAGATTAATTTGACCACGCAGGCCGATAGCCAAAAAATCGTGGTGGTGGCCACCCGCGCCGACGGAGTGACGGCCGACGTGACCGGTGAGGCGGAATTGAGTGTGGCCGCCCCTGCCGTCGCGCTGCTCGACGGCCATACCCTGAAGCCCTCGACGAATGGCCAGACAACTCTCCAGGTAAAGTATCACCGTTTGCAAGCCAGCGCGGTACCGGTCACCGTCGCGAACGCCGAAACTTCGCGCGGCATCAGTTACATGCTCGACGTGATGCCCGTGTTGACGCGTACCGGTTGCAACACGGGAAGCTGCCACGGCGCCGCCCGCGGCAAGGATGGCTTTCGTATTTCGCTAGTCGGTTCCGATCCTCGCGGCGACTATGAGCGGATTACTCGAGAGCAAGCCACCCGGCGGATCAACCTGGCATTGCCCGCTGAGAGCCTGCTGCTGGAAAAAGCGACCGGCGCAGTTCAGCACACCGGCGGTAAACGTTTCGAAGCGAACAGTCCCTATTACCAGGCACTGCATGACTGGCTCGCTGCCGGAGCGCCCAGCGACGTCGAATCGGCCCCGGCTTGTACCAGCCTGGCAATCTACCCGCCCGCCGCGGTCCTCGAAGGCGAGGCGGCAACCCAGCAGTTTATCGCGGTGGCCACCTATGCCGACGGCACGACCCGAGACGTGACCGACCTGGCTCGGTTTACCTCAAACAACGACAGCTCCGCACCGGTCGATGCCAAGGGTCGGGTCACCGCGGCCGCGCGTGGCGAAGCCTTTATCATGACCCGCTTCAACGTGCACACAGTGGGCAGCCAGGTGCTCACGCTGCCCGCCGACCTGCCCTACACGCCCCCCGAGGAAAAGCCGGCCAACTATATTGATGAACTGGTCGGGGCAAAGCTGCATAAGCTGCGGCTGGAACCAAGCGGGCTTTGCAGCGACGAGCAGTTCCTGCGACGGGTGACGATCGACATCATTGGCAAGCTACCGACCACCCAGGAATATCGCTCTTTTCTGGCCGATCCGGATCCCGGCAAACGGGCAAAAAAAATCGACGCCTTGCTGAAAAAAAAAGAATTCTCGGAAATCTGGGCCATGAAGTGGGCGGAAATCTTGATGGTCAAAACCATCCCCAACCGGGTCGAGTACAAACCGATGTTTTTGTACGCCAGTTGGTTGGCCCAGAAAATAGCCGACAACGTACCATTCGATCAGATCGTGCGCAGCATCCTGAGTGCCACCGGTGGCACGTTCCGGGTCCCGGCAACCAACTTTTATCAGATTGAGCCAAGCACGCAAAAAACGGCCGAAAACGTGGCCCAGGTGTTTCTGGGACTGCGTATCCAGTGCGCCCAGTGCCACAATCATCTGTTCGATCGCTGGACCCAGGACGACTACTATGGGTTCACCGCATTCTTTGCCCAAATCGGCCGCAAACAGGGCGAAGATTACCGCGAGACGATCGTCTTCAACCGGGGCAGTGGCGAAGTGAAGCACCCGGTCGGCGGCCGGGTGATGCCGCCCAAGTTCCTGGGAGGCCAGGTCCCCGATGTCCGCGGCAAGGACCGCCGCCAGGTCCTGGCCGAGTGGATCGCCTCGCCGGAGAATCCCTACTTCGCCACCAGCGTGGCGAACCGGATCTGGGCTCATTTCCTGGGCCCCGGCATCGTCGACCCGGTCGACGACCTGCGGATCAGCAACCCGGCCAGCAATCCGCAGCTGTTCCAGACGCTGGGTAAGAAGCTCATCGAGTACCAATTCGATTTCAAACGCCTGGTCCGAGATATATGCAATTCCAACACCTATCAGCGGTCGATCGAGACCAATGCGTCCAATGCCGAAGATCGGCGTAATTATTCCCACGCCCAAGTCCGGCGAATCCAAGCGGAAATGCTGCTCGACTGCATCAGCCAGGTCACCGAGACCCAGGACAAGTTCCGTGGTTTGCCACGGGGAGCCCGAGCGGTGCAAATTGCCGACGGCAACACGAGTACCTACTTCCTGACCACCTTTGGCCGAGCCAAACGCAGCACGGTCTGCTCCTGCGAAGTCGATACGCAGCCGACCCTATCGCAAGCGCTCAACCTGATCAATGGCGCCACGGTCAGCGGCAAAATCACTCAGGGCAAAGTGGTTGAAAAGTTGCTGGGATCAGGGAAAAAGCCGTTAGAAATCGTCGCGGAACTGACCATCCGCTGCTATAGCCGGCAGCCGACCGACCAGGAGATGCAGCAACTGGCCGAACTGATCGGCACCGAGGAAAAGCCGCTCCGCCAGCTCCAGGACATTTACTGGGCCATCCTCAATTCACGCGAATTTTTGTTTAACCATTAGAGCTTCTCCCAGAACTCGCTCCGTCCATCGGATAGCAATGCGTAAATGGGTTCTGAGATAAGCTCTTCGTAAAAAGAGGAAGGTGGAAGGTCAACAAGAGGGTTTGAGCCGTAGGCGCTAGCCTCGGGTGCCTGTCGGAACTTGAACTGCCGGCACAAGCCCATCGTGCGAAGATCCGAAGTGAAAATTCAGAAGGGTTTGAGCCGTAGACGCTAGCCTGAGCCCTTTTTACTAACACACCATCAAAACTACCGGGATCGGGATCGAAATAACTGGGTCTGAGACACGAAAAACTGGATATTTACCGCCTCTCGATGAAGAAGAAAGTCAACAACGAAAAACGGAATTGGACCGTATTGTCGCTATGCTCAGTTGCTTAGGTGGCAGAGGCTACTCGGTCTAAGAAAATTCCGCCCCTTATGTATTCGTGGACTTCGATAGCGATCCCGATCCCGAGTCCCGATCCCGATGAATAAGCCCCTTCTGCCCGTAGAGTAATGTGAATAGCGCAACAAACGTAAAGCGCAAGAGGGTGGGGTCTGGTCTAATTTTCGGCCAACCACCTCTCCATACCGACAGACGCACAAGCCGAAAACTTCGACCTGACCCCTTCGCCAGGCAGCTCCTACACGCTCGGCATGGGAACAAGTACGAAAAGCTGGTATCGAGTCCAGTGTCCAGAGTTAATTGCCCGGAGAAAAAATGAACACCCCAGACCTGACCCCATCAACACGGCTCCACCTTTCCCTGCGCATCATCCTATTACTGTCGATTGGCTTGCTTGCGTGCGCGACTCGAGCTGCCGACCCACCGGCCAATAAAATCACTTACGACGATCACGTCCGGCCCATCTTCAGGCAATATTGCCTGAAGTGCCACGATGCAGCCACCAAAAGGAGCGATCTGGCCCTCGATGCCTACGCGACGACGATGGAGGGAGGCGCCAGTGGCGAAGTGGTTTACGCATCGGACCTGGATAGTTCGCGTCTGTGGTTGATGGTCAACCACGAAGACGAACCGGCCATGCCACCCGGCGCGGACAAACTGCCCGAGGACAAGCTGACGCTCGTTCGAGGTTGGATCGAAGGGGGCGCACTGGAAAACAGCGGCTCGGTGGCCCAAGCCAAAAAGCCGAGCGGTCTGGCAATGCGAGCGCCGGCAGTGAGCGGAAAACCGGCCGGCCCCGCGGCGATGCCCGAGTCGATCTTTCGCCAGCCGGTCGTGGCCACCAGGCGGGCAGCCGCGATCACCGCATTGGCCGCCAGTCCGTGGGCTCCGCTGGTGGCCGTGGCCGGCCAGCATCAGGTAGCCCTTTACCACAGCGAGTCGGCCCAACTGCTCGGAGTGTTGCCCTTCCTGGAAGGCACCCCGCACGTGCTGAAATTCTCTCGAGATGGCAGTCTGCTGCTGATCGCCGGTGGTCGCGGCGCGGCAATCGGGCTGGCAACCCTGGTCGACGTTCGCAGTGGCAGTCGTCTGGTGACCGTCGGCGACGAATACGATGCGGTCCTCGCGGCGGACGTCAGCCCGAACCAGGCTTTGATTGCCCTGGGCAGCCCAGCCAAGGTCATCCGAGTCTACCGGACGGCGGCTGGCACACTCGCATACGAAATCCGCAAGCATACCGATTGGATTACCGCCATCGCTTTCAGCCCGGACGGCCAATGGCTGGTCACGGCCGATCGCAGTGGGGGTGCTTACCTATGGGAGGCGGCAACAGGACGTGAGGTGGCCACGCTGCGCGGGCACAAGAGCGAAGTCACGGCCGCCTGCTGGCGGGCCGACTCCCAGTTGGTGGCCACATCCGGCCTGGACGGCACGGTGCGGCTGTGGAATCGCGCGGAAGGCAAACAGGTCAAGAGCTGGACGGCGCATGCAGGTGGCACATCAGCGGTTGACTTTGCCGCCGATGGCAGGCTCGTCTCGACCGGTCGAGATCGGCTTGTCAAATGGTGGAAACCGGACGGCGGCCACCTCGAAAACCTGACCACCTTTGGCGACATCGGTCTGCAAGCATGCATCACACACGATGGCAAGCGGGTCGTCGCTGGCGACTATACGGGCGCGGTGCGGCTGCTGGAGGTGGAAAGTGGCAAACAAGTCGGCCTGCTGGCCGCCAACCCGCCAACCTTGGCAATGCGCACCGCCACGGCAACTGCCCAACTGGCAAACGCCACCGGCAAACTGAAGGCGGCCACAGCCGCTAAACAATCGATCGACAAGCGACTGGAGGAAACCACGGCCGAGGCACAGCGCCGTTCGGCCACGTTGGCTACGGCGAAACGGCAACAGGCCGCTGCACACGTGGCTCAGGATGCGGCTGGTAAAGAAGTTGCGTTACGGCTTCAGGCAATTCGAGCGATCGCGGCAAAAGTCAAACAGACAACCGGCTTTCTCGCTCAGGCAGCCTCGGCCTTACAAACCGCTGAAGCCGCGTTGGCAGGCGCGAAAGACGATTCGTTGCCCCAGGCGACCGACTCGTTCACGCAAGCGACCGCTGCAGCCAAGAAAGCAATTTCCGGGATCGAGGCCACTCGCATCCTGTTGCAGCAAACGCTAGCAGCTCATACGGCCGCCCAGAAGGAACTGACGGCTCGAAGGGAAGCGGTCCAAGCTGCCCAGCAATCGGTTCAGAAAGCCCAGACGGCCGTCGACCAATTTTCCAAGTCACTGGCCGATGCCACTCAGGAAGTGGCCAAGGCAGGGCGGGAAGTTGCCGCCCGGCAAGAGGCCGTTGCCGCGGCCCAAAAAGCCCTCACCGCGGCCCAGGCCGAACAGGCGGTCTTCTCCCAGGCCAGCGCCACACTGAGCGCGGCCATCCAGGCAGCCACGGCAAAGGCAGAGTCGAAAGCGAAGCTAGTGGTTGAGGCGAAGGTGCTAGCGGAGAAACTGGCCGCGGAACTGGCCACGCGTCAGGCGGCGGCCCAGACTGCGGAAAAGCAGCTTGCCGAAGCCAGGAAACGGGCTGAACAAATCGAGGCGGCTGTTGAGACCACGGTGGCAACGGTCGAAGAGCAGGCCCACGCTACCAGCCAACTGATGGCCGCCGAGCGTCAGGCAACCGCGGCCGCGGCTCAGGCCCAGGCGGATGCGGAATTATTCAAAAAAACGGCAGAAGCCCGGGCAACGTATCAGCAGTAGCCGAAGTGGTGTTTACACTTTTCCCCCCGGTGGCTATGCTCCTTGCCCACACTCCTAGGACCACGGTCCACTGCGCTAGCTTTGATCAAGGGCTGGCTCTGGTCGAGGTGGTAAAACCCGTAATCCACACTGTTTTCAAGGAAGAAAACTATGTTCTCGCACCCAACCACGATGGCAATGTTCCTGGGGATCTTTGCCGCCCTGTTCGGCCAGACCCACTCAGTGGAAGCTCAAACTCAGGATTTCAGGATTGAAACCCATGTCTTCGTTGGGGATGAACCCGAACCGATCAGCCACACGGTCACCCTATTTTCCGCCGGAGTTGTCTATGACTTTGTGGACGACCCAGCGCAAACCGCCGTCTTCCGACACCCTTCCGCCGGGCGACCGGGGCAATTTATATTACTCGACCCCAACGGCCAACGCCGTACGGAAATTTCTACCGAGCGCATCGAACGGCTGATGAAAAAGCTGTCCCGCTGGGCGGAAAAACAGGAAAACGAGTTGCTCAAGTTCTCCGCGAAACCTGAATTCGAAGAGTCTTTCGATAAAGAAACCGGCCAACTGACTCTCTCCAGCCCCGTCTGGACTTATCACGTGGCAACCGTACCGGCGGAAGAAGCCACGGCCATGGCGAGATTTCGCGAGTTCTCCGACTGGTACGCCCGACTCAACACGATGATGCACGGAACGCCTCCTCCCATGCCACGACTCAAGCTCAACGAAGCGCTCGCACGCCATGGAGTGGTTCCAGTCGAAATCCGCCGCACCGTATCGGAAGATTCCACCGAATTACGCGCCACCCATCTGTTCTCCTGGCGGCTCTCGCGTGAGGACCAAACCCGATTGGATAACGTAAGACGCCATCTGGCGAATTTCGACAAAGTCGAAAACAAATCGTTCCTGGCCAACCAGTCGCACCGTTCGGTGGTTCGCGGCCAATCGAAATAAGCAATTCGGTAGCTCCAAGAATGGCCGATGAAGCCGACCCGGCGGGCGTGCTTTCTGTTAAAAATGTCGGTTCCCGGGCGGCTTATCGCCCTGCCTTACGCAGGGCTACGAGGAAATTTGGAAGTATTGAAATCTGGGCTTAGCCCGAATTTCTCTTACGGGCCAACCGGTGGAAGCGATCTTTGAGATCGACCGTAACCGGGCCTGGCTTGCCGGTGCCAATCACTCGGCTGTCGACCTTCACCACGGGCACCACTTCGGCGGCGGTACCGGTCAGGAAGCACTCCTGGGCGATGTAGACATCGTGTTGCGTGAGGGCCATCTCCAGGACCTCGATCTTACACCCTCGGGCCAATTCGATGACCGCCTGACGGGTGATGCCGTCCAGGATGCCCGCATCGAGTGGTGGTGTGAGCAGTTTGCCGCGCTGGACCAGGAAAATATTGTCACCTGTGCATTCGGCCAACTCGCCCTTGTGGTTGAGCATCAGCGCCTCGATACAGCCCGAACGCAACCCTTCGATTTTGGCGAGGATATTGTTGAGGTAATTGAGCGATTTGATCCTCGGGTTGAGCGCAGTGGGCGGACTACGGGTGACGCTGGTCGTCACAATTTCAAGCCCCTGCTCATACAGTTCCCGCGGGTAGAGTTCGATGGTATCGGCAATAATAATCACTTGCGGCTGGCTGCATTTGTTAGGATCGAGTCCCAACGTGCCCACTCCGCGGGTGACAATCGCTCGAATATAACCATCTTCAATGCTGTTGCCGCGGAGCGTCGAGCGAATCGCCTCGCACATTTCCTGTTGCGTCAGCGGCATCTCCAGGCAGATAGCCTGGGCCGATTCCCACAGCCGGTCGACATGCGCCTGCAATCGGAATACTTGTCCGCCATAACTGCGCAAGCCCTCAAAGACTCCGTCACCATAGAGCAAGCCATGATCAAATACGCTGATCACGGCCTTTTCCCGAGGAACCAGTTGACCGTTGATGTATATCTGTCGTGTCATGGAAGCCCTGCTTTTTAGCTCACGCCTGACGAATGCGTCCTTCCACCAGGCTCACCACCCGGTCCCCTTGCTGGGCAATCCAGGCATCGTGTGTCACCATGACTATAGTGAGCTTTTGCTGCTCATTCAACCGACTCAGAATCTGCATCACATGTTCTCCGGTGGCCCGGTCGAGATTCCCGGTCGGTTCGTCGGCCAGCAGCACTCGGGGTTGAGCGAGCAGAGCCCTGGCAATGGCGGCCCGCTGCATCTCGCCTCCGGACATCTCCCGGGGCCGGTGCTTGAGGCGATGCTCCAGGCCCACCAGGCAGAGCAATTCGGTCGCCCGCTGGCGATAGGCTTTTCGCCGCCGCCAATAGCCTACGACGCCTTCGGCGATGTAGGCCGGAGCCAGGACATTCTCGAGCGCCGTCAGCTCGGGCAACAGATGATAAAACTGGAAAATCATGCCAAAATGGCGGTTTCGTAGCAGGTCGCGCGAGGCATTCGGCAGGTTATCGATCCGATTGCCTTCAAACAACACCTCACCCGCATCGGGCTGGTCGAGGGTGCCGAGCAGGTGCAACAGGGTGCTTTTCCCGCAACCGCTCTGGCCGATGACCGAGAGAAATTCGCCTTCCCGCACCTCCAGGTCGATGCCTTGCAGAACCGGGATGCCTATGGGACCTTTGCGATAGCTTTTCAGCAAACCGCGAGCGGCCAACTGTACGGGCCCGGATTGGGACTTCCCTCGCAAGGCTCCGGTAGCCGCCCCTGGCAGCTCGGAGAGAGACCGGAGCGAGCTGGAAAGCCTGGCTGGATCGGCCGCGGAAACGGGCCCCTCCGCCCTGTGGGCCGTGTTCCAGGACGCATCCAGAGATATTGCTGCTTGTTTCGATAACCCTTTATTCATAGCACAAAGCCTTCACGGGATGGAGCCGGGCGGCACGTCGCGCGGGCAGAATACTCGCTAGCACGGCAATGCTGATCGCTCCCAGCAGAATCCAAGCCACCGTCTTCGGTTCGACGATCGTTGGAATCTTCTGGAAATAGTACATGGATGGGTCAAACACGGGCCGACCGGTAAGTCGGCCCAACAGGTCGGCAATCCGATTGATATTGGCCACGAAAGCCAGACCAATCGCCAGCCCCACTCCCGAGCCGACAATTCCCAGGCTCAAACCGTAACCGAGAAAGATCCCCATGATGCCCGTGCCCGAGGCGCCCAGCGATTTGAGAATGCCGATATCGCGTGTCTTCTCCACGACAATCATGTAAAAGATCGCCAGGATGCCAAAACCGGCCACCGCGATGATCATGAACAGCAGCAAGTTGAGCACCGCGGTCTCCATCTGCACGGCCGCCAGCAGGGGCCCCTGTTTGTCGCGCCAGGTGCTGACCATGTACTGCTGGGCTGGAAACTGACTGCGTAGCAAGTCCCGTACCCGTACCGCGTCGGTTCCCGGCCGGAGCTTGATCTGGATCGAAGTGAATTTGCCGACCTTCGTCTCCGGATCGATCATGCCGCGGCTTTCCTGCAACGAACGAATCGGTACGAAAACAAAATTCGAGTCGTACTCGCTCATTTTACTTTCGTAGAAATCAACGATCGTATAAAACTCGCTGATCGCCTCGGGCGGCAACGAGGCTTTGGGGAAACTGACCCGGACGTCGTCGCCCGGCAAGGCGACAAAATGATCGGCCCCATCGGCCGAACGGTAGCTGCAGAGGCCGATCCCCAGCACCACACCCGGGTGCTGCTCGATGACCGGATCGAAAACGTGGCCCGTTTCCGCCGCATCGAGACCGGCGAACGGGTTGGCGGTCGCCGGCGACTTCGTCGAGGGTTCCCGCCCATCTGCTTTGGCAACTGCCGCCATAGCGGCCGGAGTCTGAGCCGGAACTTGCAGCGCTTGCCGCCTGGCCTGTTGCTGCCTGGCCAGCAGCGTCTTGCTCCGACGATAAACCCAACCGGCATCGCGCATCTGCTTGCGCGGCTTGGTCGTTTGCGGGTCATCCACCTGATGGTCATACACATCGTAGCCACCGGCGCGCAGCTCAAATTGCAACTGTTCCCGGTTGGCCGGGTGCTGCAAATATTGGCCGAACTGGCTGACGCTGGCGTAAGTCCGATGATCGATTCCGACCAAAGTAACCTGCCGCGTAAGCAATTGCCCGCCAACATCGATGTACATCAACGAAGGGACATGCACGGTCGGCGACATGCCGGCGATTTTCTCACCGGCCAACTGTCGAATTTTGGCCATGTGCCAGTCCGCATCGGAGACTCCGTCCATGCTGCGGCTTTCCAGAATCAGGTCGCCCAACATGCCATTGAGCCGGGTTTGCATTTCATGCGTAAACCCGGCCATCACGCTGTTGACGACAATCATGGTCGCCACGCCCAGCATCACGCTCACGATACAGATCAGGGCGATCGTGCGGGTTCGTAAATAGCGCCAACAGAGCAGCAGTTTGTACATGGTCCCATCCTTGGGAGGGTTCGGGTGTCGGGTGTCAGGTGTCGGGTGTCGGGTGTCGGGTGTCGGGTGTCGGGTGTCAGGTGTCGGGGTGGCCTGTCACCTGTCACCTGTCACCTGTCACCTGTCACCTGTCACCCGTCATCCTACTTACTTCTCAGTAATGGGAACAAAATCACGTCTCGGATCGACTGGGTGTTGGTCAGGAGCATCACCAACCGATCGATGCCGATACCCAGCCCCCCCGCCGGGGGCATGCCGTAACGCAATGCGCGGATAAAATCGTGATCCATTTTGGCCATCGAATCCTCTTCCGACAGGCCAGCCAATTGCGTGCGGAATAGTTCTTCCTGCAGGTCGGGGTCATTCAGCTCCGTGTAAGCGTTGGCCAATTCCATCCCTTCGACAAACAGCTCAAAACGCTCGGCAATGGCCGGATTGTCACGTTTGCGTTTGGTCAGGGGACAAATACTGCTGGGGTAATCGATGACGAACAGGGGCCCCTTCAGGTGATCCTCGACCAACGCTTCAAACAGGTCGTTTTTCACCACATCCGGGTGCCGCCCGGCCGTTTCTATCTGGTTCGTCGCCGCCAGACGCGTTACGGCCTCTTCGTCCAGGGGATCGACTCCCGCATACTCCTGAAACAGATCGGCGTAAGTACGACGCTCGAAAGGGGGGGTAAAATCAATCGTTGTCTCGCCATAGAGCAGACGGTAAGAGGTCGTTGAAGAAGATTCTCCACTCTGGCTGCCGCCATCTGGCCCCTTGCCCCTATTCCCAATCGCCTCAATCGCGTTGCAAATGCACTGCTCGGTCAAGTCCATCATCGACCGGTAATCTCCGTAGGCCTGATAGACCTCTAGCATCGTGAATTCGGGATTATGCTTCTGATCGATGCCTTCATTCCGGTAAACACGGCCCAATTCGTAAACCCGTTCGATCCCTCCCACCATCAGCCGCTTGAGATGCAATTCCAGGGCGATACGTAGCGTAAGATCGATATCAAGCGCATTGTGATGGGTCACAAAAGGCCGGGCCGCCGCCCCTCCCGCAACGGTATGCAATGTGGGCCCTTCCACTTCGACGAAATCCTGCTCAGCCAGCGTATCGCGAATCGAACGGACAATCCGAGTACGCTGGAGAAAACGAGGCAATACTCCCGGAGTATGAATCAGGTCGAGGTAGCGTTGACGTTGACGCAGCTCGGCATCCTTCAGGCCACTATGCTTGTCAGGCGGAGATTCCAGTGATTTGCAGAGAAAGTACAACCGCTCCGCGAAAATGGAGAGTTCTCCCGTTTTGGTCCGCATGAGCTTGCCGTCGATGCCAATCAAGTCGCCCAGATCGATGCACTGGGCGAGGTCCCAATCGTCGGCCACCTGTTTCTTGCCAACGAACAGTTGGATATCGCCCGTCATGTCCCGAATGTTGATGAATTTCAGCTTGCCCTTATCGCGATGGAGCACGATCCGTCCCGCCGCCCGAACTTGCGGCCCTTCCAGGGCACCTGGCCCCTGGTTGGCTAACCACTGGCGGAAATTAAAATCGTCTCCTAATCCGGGTCCATCCAGGTCGGGTCCATCCAGGTCGGGCCCATCCAGGTCGGGCAAGTCGATCGCCTGCCCCGCCTCGGTACGAAAAACAATTTCATTGGCCCGGGCCCGGATGTCGCCGATCCATGCCCGCTCGTCGAAACGCCCGCCCCAGGGATCATGCCCCAGCTCGACGATTTTCCGCAACTTCTCCCGCCGCGCAGCTTCCAGAGCGGTGGGGCTCTCAGGGGACAACGAATTCTCTGTCATCGAGGTCTTTTACTCATCGGATGTGACAGCGCCTGGTCGGAATGACAGTAACATCAAAGGAGGCAACATTTTAGTGAATGTCCAGCACCGGTCAACGGCAGCCTGGAGACGCACATGGCCCGGATGCAGGACAGGCTTTGCAGCCGGAAACTGGCGTGGTCTCCAAATGGGGGGTGAATTACATCGCATGTCGTCGAAAGGCTGTCTCAATTGGAAAGCCAGGAAGCGAACGATGGCCAGGTACGATCAACTTGTTGCCCAAATCAGCCAGGAGCTCCTTGAGTCTCAATCGATCGGCAAGAGCTCAACGTTTAGGAGTGGGATAAAAAAAACAAAGCTACGGCTCCTTTCAGGCAGGGCCGTGGCAGGCAGCACAATACCTTGTCAACGCTAGCTTTGCATGCAGGCATGCTAAAATTGACTCGGCCAATTCATCGGCTTACGATTCGCCTCATATCCTGTTGGTGAATACTGCGTTATTGCTACTGAATCGACCCAGTCGAGATCCCATTGCGAAGACTCCGAAAAATCATCCTGGCTTCCTTGGCAAGTATTGTCCTGCTCGCGTTGGGGTTGCTGGGGTTGTTCCAGTGGTCCCTGCAACGGGCCCAGCCTTTCTACCAGACCGCATTCGTGACCGATCCTCACGCCTTACAGGCAGCCAGAGGGCGGCTGGAAAGTGAAGTGACCGCACTCGCC
>JAJRWS010000356.1 GCA_024276705.1 Planctomycetota bacterium
CGTCCGTGTCCGTTGAATCACGCGAAACGACCGTCAAGACCGCGCCACCCGACAGGTTCAAAGTCCCGCCACTTTTAAAGACGAAGCCGCCCCATATACTCGTGTCGAACTCGACGTTGCCGTCATTGATAAAGATATTGGTGCCCAACTCGCCGCTACCAACCCGCAAACCGTCGTTCCGGCCCAACGCCTCGTCGGCAAACAGAGCCGACTGCGCGCCGGCCGTCCACTTTTCGTCGTTCCAGTTGCCGTCGCCACCTTCCCAGACCACCGGGACCGCAGGTACCACGTTCGACGTGAGCGTGTAGTCGACTCCATCGAAGACGCCAGTGGTGCTGAAGAAGCTATTAAAATTCACCCCCTGGACGCCACTAAAACCGTTCGCCTGCAGGATCCCCTGGTCCCAAAGCTGCTGGTAGGTCACCTTGCTGTCCGCGGACGTGCCGTAGTCGCCCGGGGCCTCTTCCCGCGCGACGATGATTCCCGTGTCGACCGTGATCGAGCCGGGACCGGTAAAGTTCAAATTGTACGTTTCGCCCTTGGGCTGACTGTTATCGCCATCCCAGCCGTAGGTGAACGTCAGGTCGTTGGTCAAAAACAGGGTACTGTCATTTTCAAGTTCAAAACGATCGCCACCGGTCAGATCGAGCGAACCGTCGTTGAGAGTCATGTTGATGACGATGCCAAGGGCCTGGTCGCCAGGGGCACCGAACCAAAGTTGGCCGTCGTTCACGAAGCTGCCGCCATTGGTGAGATTGATGTCGGTAACCTGGTTATCATTGTTCCGCCACGAAAATAGCATCATCGCCCCACCACCCTCGGAACCTGGTCCCTGGAAGGTGCGAATCATCGTCGCGTTGTCAATCGTCAGCGTCTCGCCATCCCACTCTGTCCAGACTCCATCCTGGTCCGAGTCGTTCGAATCGATCGTGAAAGTCGACCCGCCTGTCAGGGTCAGGGTGCCGCCATTCTTGAAGCGGAAGTCGCCCCACGCGCCCGAATCGTAAGTCACGTCGCCGCTGTCGATCAACACATCGGTGGTCAACTCGCCCGCGGTACCAACCTCAACACCGTTGGTGCGGCCGAATACCTCGTCGGCAAAAAGGGCCGTCTGCGTGTCGAAATTCCAATTGTCATCGTTCCAAAAGCCGGTTCCTCCACCCCAGGTTGCCGGCTGCGCCTGGGCAAGCCCAGCCGCGCAACATGCAGCCAGGCAAACCGCTGCCATTGTGTAACGTTTCATCAAAGTTGCTCCTGAAAAAAGTGCTTAACGAACATGCCGGGCTGATGCCTATTCCCACCACCCCGACAACAGAAAAAGATACACATATACCAGAAAAGGCATCCATACCTGAAAAGTTGCCCTAATCCACCCTCCCTGAGGCAACCTACCTATTCACTACCTCCAGACTAACGAGTGGCTACAAGACGATCAAGCAATTTTCCCCATCTCTTCAAAAATATCGGTGAAAACTTCCCACTCGAAGTAATCGGCAAACGGCTTACAGGGTAGATTGCCACAAGTTTCATGGCAATTTCAGCCGTCAACTGGGCCCTTGCGAGGCCCTTGCGAGGCTCGACCAAATCGATCGAAAATCATCGATTCACCCCTTCGCCTGGGGGGGTCTGCAGACATGCCCCCATGGCCCACCAACGACACATCGGATGGAAAATCTATTCTCTGGCGAGTCGAGGCGGACTCGTCGCACTATTCGCGATATTCCTGAAGTCGCTTGAATATCTCTAAGACTGGCTTGTATGTCCCTGAGGCTGGGTATGTCCCTGAGGCTGGGTATGTCCCTGAGGCTGGGTAGTATCAATAGGCACCGATATGCTATAAATGGCAAGTCCCAGTTGGACTGCGCCACTTTCACGTAAAAGCAGGCATAATAATACAAGCCCGAAGCGCCAGCGAGTGAACAACTTACGGCTAATTCACTCGCTGGCGCTTCGGGCTGCTCCCCTATCAACCCCAAGGGGGCTCCTGTCAACCAATGAGGCCCCAGGCTCATCAGACCAACAAGAATTGGTATAAGCGCATGACAAGTTCGCAAAGGAAAATAGTAACAGTTATCGTAATTCTGGCCGTGTGTGGGGCATTCGCATTCGGCCTGGTCGCCAGGAACCGACAGCAGGCAGCCGCCGAAGCTGAAGCTCGTAAAACCTTATCGGCGGTCGGTGCGCTGGTGACCATGGATAGCAATCAGCAGCATATCCATGGCATTGCCCTATTGCCCAACGCGAAACCGGAGGAGCTGGGAAAGACCATCCACCTGGCCGCCGAGCTGCCCTATTTGGAAGTGCTGCGACTGGCGGGCACCTGCGTTACGGACGAACTCCTGGCTCAGATCGCCGACAATTCCTCACTCACCATGCTGGGGCTCAATAACACCGGCATCAGTGACACCGGGCTCGAGCACCTGCAAGACCTGGACAATCTTGTGGCTCTCTACCTGGATGGTACCCAAGTTACCGACCACGGCCTGAAATTTCTCGGACATTTGCGCAAATTGGAAATCCTCGACCTGTCCGATACCCGGCTCGAAGGCGATTTAGCCGCTCTCTTGCCCCTGGACCAGCTCAACCATCTACTCCTTGCCGGCGTTGAGCTGAATAGCGCCGCGGCCGACAACCTGCTGCAACTCAAATCGCTAAGCCGCCTGGGCATTCGCGGCGACGGCGTAAGCGATGCGGTGGTCAGCAAACTGGAACAAGCCGGCATCCAAGTCGATCGGGCCGACGAGGACCGGGCCGAAGAGGAAAGGGCCGAAGAGGAAAGGGCCGAAGAGGAGGAGCGGGCTGAAGAAGATAGCAAACCGAACGACGGTGGGGCCCGCGGGCAAACCGATAGCGAATCGGCCGGCGAGCCTGAATAGCTGGACTGTTTGACTTTTACTGATGAATGTAATGGACTGATACGGCAGAGGTTAAGCCCGCTAGCGTCGTTCGGCCAGTTCAAATTGGTTCTGGCGTTCGCTGCCAAGCAAAGGAACACTACAAGTGGCATTGGGCAACCACCGCCGGAAAGCACACCCATGGCTCAATAGGCACTTGAGTCGATCGTCAACTCATCATCCCGGCCGCCGAGGCGGCGATGGATCTCTGGGTCTACCGAGTAGGTGATGCCACGGACCGATCCATCACAAAACACCATGTGGAAGGTACTTGGATGGGCACTGCCGAAGTTGAAATCCAGGCTTAGGCCTACCCGGTCCTGCTGAGGCGGCAGATATCTTTGATCCAGGATATCCATACTGCCACCGGTAAAACCATTCACGTCACGATCGAGCCCCATCAGGATATGCTGATCATCCGCGGCACTCTCGCCATTGGCATAGTGGTCCGGATTGAGATACTTTTCCCCGACACAATACGTCTGGCTCGTGCCATCGGTAATCTGGGCGATTGTAGTCTCACTGCGCTGATGCGTGATTCCATTCCATGGGATGGTTTTTCTTCCCACACCGTCAAACGGGAAGTCATAACGGGCCAAAGACGCCGGATTACTCGAGCGGGGCCCTTCATCTTCGTACGTCAGCATACTCCCTGAATTGGCCTGGTAGTCGCTCCGGGCCACTTCGCAGGAACCGGCCTTACATTCCCTCAAGTTGTTGGCCAACTGGCCGTTGCGCACAACCGGATAAGGAATGGCCGGCCGTCGCGAGGGACAACTGAATGCTGGCATCGGGGTTCCCACCTGAAGGATCATCGCGGCCGCTTTATCGGCTCCCGTAATCCCTTTGCCCAGGTCGCGCAGATTTCCCGCCTCGATGTAGGGCAGGATATTAAAAGCCCAACCGCCCGGCTGGTCCTTACCAAAACCGCGGTCCGCATCGCCGGTCCATTTCCAGCCCCAACCGGAACTGGGAAAAGAACCATGGGCATCGTAATGATTCTGAAATGCCAGGCCAATCTGTTTAAGATTGTTCGCGCACTGCATGCGCCGGGCTGCTTCGCGGGCCGCCTGGATAGCTGGTAGCAACAGAGCGACCAGAATACCGATGATGGCAATCACCACCAGCAGCTCCACCAGCGTAAAGCCTCGCGATAAAACCTTATGTTGGTCCCTACGCTGGAAACCGTGGCAACCAGGACGTAAAAAGCGGGGGTGTTTTGGGTTTAGGGTCATGGGAAACCGTCTCTCCAATAAGGGTTATTGAATATTATTTTTTCTGTAACCGAAATACAACAGGGCCCTGATGATAGGGATCGGTCATAGCCGAAACTTCCACGCCGAGGGTTGTGCTGGTATTGTATTTCGCCGGAATCTCGACATCCGTCGAGGTAATTTCCACCCGATACATTCCGACCGGAATGACCGACATATTGATCCCTTCGGCGGCAAATCCAACTTGCCCTCCTTTTTTCGACACACTTTCCAGCGGCTTAATGACTTCCCCCAGGAACGGCTCAGGCACCAGACGCACTTTCGCCCCGACCAAGGGCCGCTTGTTGAACAAGACCGTGCAGTCAAAAGCAGTCAGCCCGACTTTCATCTTCTGATACAGGGCAATCCGAGCAGCGATTTCATCCTGACTCAAACTGCCATCCCCATCCCCTTCGGCATCGAGCTGTTTCGCGCAGTATTTGAGGCCCGGCGCGGCGCTGAGCTCCTCCATCGACAGTTTTCCGTCGCCATCCTTGTCGAGATCCGCAATAGCAAGCTCGGCCATGCCGGCCGGATCCCAACTGGGAGCCGAGACACGCGATGGGCCTCCCATGCAGCCAACCCAGCCAAGACAAGCGACAACCAGCACGCCTCCCAGGATATGCTGGCAAAAATCGATATGCTGGCAAAAATCGATATGCTGCCGAAAATCCAGAACATCCAGATGCTTTCTCGCACGCATGGAATTCAATTTGACCCCCTGAAGCTTTCGATGAATTATAGAGACAAACAGAAAATCTGACTGGCGGTCTGATTTAAACACGACTCGAACTTGAGATATGGGCCTGAGATAGCGGACAGAAACCTGAACAGGAAAAACACGAGTACAAGCCGATCCCGTCATGGTAACACAACCGCCCCTATTTGCCCACTCCTTGACCTGAAAATGCGCGGAAAAGTATATCGCGTAGAAATAAAATCTCCGGTCGAATCGCTCCCCGCCCAATTTCTGCGGGCAAGCCCAATTCCTGTCGGCAAACCCAATTCCTGTCGGCAAACCCAATTTCTGTCGGCAAACCCAGCCTGCCTACTGGTTCAGCGTACAATTCGCCTTGCCATCGTTGCGGCTGGCAAGGCACCTATGGATATCAAGATCAATATCGTAGGTGAGCCCGTGCACACTCCCATCGCAATAGGCCATATGCCACGTACTGGGGTGGGCCGCGCCAAAACAATCGATTTGCTCCGGCGCATCCGCGACTGGCACATGGGAGGCTGCGCGAAAATTGTCTTTGTCGTAACCATTGGTCCAAAATTCGTTATCCCCGCCATCCAGGCCGTTGAGATAGTATTCTGAATGAATATGTTTCTCTCCCACCATATAGGTATTCGACGAACCGTCGGTGATGTGCTTCAGTGAAATCTGACTGCGAATGAAGCTGATCCCATCAATTTCCGTAATCGTCCCCTGCGGCCTCTTGAGTTCCCCAGTGGCGCTTACCGTCGGCCAAGTGCCCCGTCTGGTGAACAAATCCCCCGCATTCAAATTCCCCGGCCCACGCCCCATGCCATTGTTCCAACTGCCGCTGTTCGCCGCATAATCGTTCCGGCCGGCCGTATCGGTCTTATTGGCATTCTTAGGCTTGTCACCACTACTTTTCGGATCAAAACCGAAAGTCTGCCCCGGCCGTCGACTGGGACAGGTGTACTCGTTGATGGGACTGACGATAATGACCGTGGCCCCCGCCCTCTGCTTCTCGGTGACCACATCCGGATCGCCATCGCTGGCCAGATCGTGCAAAGTCGTTTGCTCGATGAATGGCAGAATGTTGTAGGCCCAGCCACCGGTCTGATCGGCACCAAAACCACGGTCGGCATCGCCGGCCCAGTCCGGCCCCCAGCCCCCGGTGGGAAAGTGGCGAACCGTCGAATGATGGTTGATCCACCCCAAGGCCAGTTGCTTTAGATTGTTTTTACACGTATTACGACGGGCCGCTTCCCGGGCCGCCTGGATCGCCGGTAGCAACAGGGCCACCAGAATACCGATAATAGCGATCACCACCAACAGCTCGACGAGCGTGAAGCCATGGCCTTTACGTGGGGCTAACATTGCGACCGTCTCCTAATTAAATCTGAATACCCTGCCGGGAAAAAAGCCGCGACCCGAATTTCGAGACAGATGCCCCAGCGAACATGCACACAGGCAGCCATGACGCGCGGGAATATTACCAGCTAGACGGCAAGTACTGTTGGCACCAAACACCTGCAGTTCATCTTAGTGATATACCAGTAAACTGTCAAATTAAATGACACGTGTTAAGTGCCACCAATCGGTCGAAAAGAGAACACATTCGGCCAGGCCGGGAGGCTCTGCAGCCGAGAAGTCTCCCCCTCCGCTTCTTTTACGGTGCTTCAGCCGTACGGTCGTCTTCGCGGTTACCCCAGCGGTTGAACATGGTGGGATCTACATCGTAGGCGATGAAGTGGACCGAGCCATCGCCAAAGCAGGCATTGATACCCCCCGGATGGGCGCTGCCCATCGCCAGGCCGTCGTTGTTGTTTTCGACCGGGTCATCAGACCGCGGTGGCATTGCGGTAGAGCGGACAATGTCGGGGTCGTAGCCGTCGGTCCAACCACGGTCGTCGTGCCACGAGCCGGTCAGATACTGGGTATTGTTGAGCCATTTTTCCCCATACATCATGGTTTGCGACAAGCCGTCGGTCACCTGTTCGATTCGAGTTGCCTTGCCATAACGGGGCGTGCGAGCAATGATCCCCAGGGCCGTGCAGACCGCCCGGCCACGCCGGTTTCGATTGTGGGGATCGATTCCACACCAATATTCGCCATAGTTGAACGTTGGCTCCTGGTCGAGGAGCAAATTCGTAGGAACCGAACTGGCATAGTCCATCAGGTAACGCAGGCCCTGCGTGGTAGGACTGCGCCGGCTTGGGCAAAAGTAAAATCCGACCCCGTTGGTACCGACATATTTCTCCACGTACCTGGCCACGAATCGACCGGAAGAGGTCGTTTTGCGGATGTCATGCAGACTCTGCTGCTCGAGGTAGGGAAGGATTTGGAACCCCCAGCCGATTTCCTGATCGTCCGGGGCGGCGACCGCATCGCCCACCAAGGTAACATCAGGCCAGGGCCCAATACCGGCGGAGGGGAACGTCTTGTAAGTGTCGAGCAACAGTTGGCTGGCCAGGCCGATTTGCCGCAGATTGTTAGCGCACTCCTTGCGCCGGGCGGCTTCCCGTGCCGCCTGGATCGCCGGCAGCAGAAGGGCGACCAGAATACCGATGATTGCGATTACCACGAGCAGTTCGACCAGAGTAAAACCGCATCGGCGATACCTGAGAGGGGAGGATCTCATGAGGTATTGGCTCCTATTCCGGGAATAACCCTGCTAGAGAAAAATTGGATGACCGAGAAAATAATGGCACTACAACTTGGCGTGGCTGGGCGAAATTCAAGTTCGGTTTCAAGGTTTGGGAACGGCTTTGGAAAAATCTTGCTCGGAAAGTTCAAGGATCTGCATATGGCCGTCCGCGACATAGCGTGTACCGTCTGCTCCATCTTTCTCATAAATGATGACCGGCGGCTTGGGGGCTGTAGGTCCCATCGGCCCGGAACCTTCCGGGTGCAGGCCCCAAAGAATGACATACGGCTGGTTGTCCCGCGGCGAAACAAACAGGGCATCTGCCTCCTGCTCGGTCAGGCCGCTGCGCCCGATCATGAATTTTTTCAGCGAAGCCTGGTCCGTCGGCCCCACCCCGCGGTTGGTCCCGGAAAATTGTACGTAAGCCAACGCGAGCTTACGTACATTTTCCGCCGGTTTGCCAACAGGCACTTGCGATTTGGGGCTGCAACCTGCCATGACAACAACCAGCACCAGTCCCGGCAGAGTGCCGAAGAGAAATACATAATGCCCAAGACTCCATCGCCTCATCTATGGTGGCCTCCATGAATAGGAAATCGCAGCGGATTATTCTGAAATGGCCGTGATCGCCTCTGAATCGGCCATCCCTGGAATCGGCAGTCACGGTCCTGTTTTCGATGCCGCGTCTACTGGCAGTATACAAGCCTGGAGGCGGCGTGACAAGCAATTGGACGCACTGGCTCAGGAGAACTGTAAAGTCTTTTTTCTACGAACCGTGGTTGAGATTATCCGTATAGGTTCAGATCAGAGTGCAAGGCATGCATGAATGCCGGTGTGCCCGCGCCCAGAGCTTGAGGCGATGGGCGTGGTGGCCCGGCGTACCGTAGTAGCCCCAGGAGCCCCATGGTAGCCGTGCACCGCCTGCCAGAATTACCAAGGGACCTGGAGACGGGCGAGTTGGCAATGCGACCACGCCCTTCGTTCCTCAGGGCGTGCCACACTTGTCGGGCATGTTGGCAGACCTGTTGAGTATATTGCCACGCCCAGAATCGCGTGCTCTCTGCTCTCTGC
>JAJRWS010000357.1 GCA_024276705.1 Planctomycetota bacterium
ATCGATCAGATGTTCTTTGAGTACTCGATAATTTTCAATCACCCCGTTGTGGACCAGGGCCAGCACTTCGTTGCCCCCCAGGTGGGGATGGGCGTTGGCATCGGTGGCTGGACCATGCGTGGCCCAACGTGTATGCGCCACTCCGATCGTGCCGTGGGCAGGCTTGGTTTTGAGCAAGCTGGCCAGGTCGTCAACACGTCCCGAGGTCTTGGCGACCGCCAGATTACCCTGGTCGAGGGTGACGATCCCCGCGCTGTCATAGCCGCGGTACTCAAGTCGCAGTAAGCCGTTCAGTAAAAAATCGGCTGCCTGGTCAGGGCCTACGTATCCAACAATTCCGCACATGATGATTCGAGCAGGGAATGAAAAGTGAAAGTGAAAGGCGGCCTGTTGGCCAACCTTGAGCCGATAACGTATCAATTCTCCACAAATGGGGAAATGTGAGTATTTGTCGGTCGGGAGTAGAGGGAGCTGAGGGAGCAGGACAGGGCTTGCATCCGGAAACTGAGACAGCATTGGATTTTCGCACAGGTTAGCCCAGCGAAAGCATGCTAGCGTCTGATACTTCAACAGATCTCCCTTTCACCAGACTGCTTATTTCGCTATCACTCGCCCTGCGCCGCTGGTGGAGCCACGGGAGGGGGCGGCGAAGTCACTCAGGGAACCTATGAGGAGTGTGACATGGCCGACCAATGTATATTGGTAATTCCCGCCAGGCGGCAATCGACCCGATTGCCTGACAAGCTGCTGCTCCGTGTGGATGGTAAGACCGTACTGCAGCATACGTTTGCGGCCGCATGTCGGGCGCGGCTGCCGGACCGAGTGTTGATAGCCACCGACGATGAACAAATTGCCGTTGAATCTCGCCATTTTGGTGCCGAGGTGGTCATGACGCGTGCTTCCTGCGTGAGCGGCACCGACCGGGTGGCGGAAGCAGTTCGCGAGTATCGCCAGGCGACCTTGGTTGTGAATCTGCAGGGCGATGAGCCGGAAATTGAGGCCACGGCCATTGATCGCCTGATTGAACGTTTGCGACAAAACACCGCCGCCTCGATGGCCACATTGGCCACTCCGATACACGATTGGTCCCTGGTGCAAGACCCTGCCTGTGTGAAGGTGGTGTTCGATGCGACCGGGCGTGCCCTCTATTTCAGCCGTAGCCCGATTCCTCACCTGCGCGATGACGGAGCGGTTGCGACGGCCGACAAGCTGTGTGGTGCTGAGGGACCCCGTTTTCACCAACATATCGGCATCTACGCATATCGTCGTGAACTGCTGCTGCGGTTGGCGGCGTTGCCGGCCAGTCCGCTGGAGCAGACGGAAAAACTCGAGCAGTTGCGCGTGCTGGAACAGGGTGAAACCATTCTCGTTGCGTTGGTCGATGAAGCGACGCGCGGTATCGATACGGCTGAGGATTTTGCGGCGTTCGCCGCAAAATTCCCGCCTCGAAAATTGGCCGGTTAGGAATGCATTGCAAGAATTCCTGTCTGTAAATCCAATGCTGTTGAATTTACCCTCAATGACCGGCCCACACAGACCCCTGTCATCCTGAACTCCAGTAGCACGAGGTGAAGGATCTCCCTTAATTTCCGTCTGTAAGCCACCGGCTCTGCCGGTGGTACGTGACTCCGGAATCCACGCTTGCCGCGGTACGCCCTTGTCGGTTACGATTCTAGTGAACTCAACGATCCGGCATGAAAGCCTGAAGATTCCCAGCGAGAGTAGAGCGATGACACCCAAGGAGTTGGTCAATGGTGCCATGCGGAGGCAGCGGCCCGAGCGCATTCCGGTCATGTGCCAATTGGCCAACGGGCACACCATCCTCCACACGGGGGTCCATCCCATCGATTATTGGGTCGACAACGAAGTCTGGGCCGATTGCCTGTTGCAAATACGAGCCCGGTATGACTTCGACGGCATCCTCGTTCATAAACCGGCCCGCGTACACGATATCCTCGACAGGGTCGTGCGCGTCGATTACGACTCAGAAGTCCCGACGCTCTATTTTTCCGACGGCGGTCGAGTGGAGTGCACACGCGATGATGACGCCTATTATAAGGGAGGAGAGGATTTTCATTTTCCTGCGATCGAGGACCTCGATCCGGCGGACTTGCTAGGTTGGGCGCCAGAGAGTTATGTGGCCTTCGAACAGAGCAAAGCCACCATTGGGATCAGCGATCCCGACCAACTGGAGGATCATCATTTTGCCACGCTCGATCGAGTGCTCAAGAAAGCGGGCGACACCTATTCGGTCCATGGCGAAGTTCGCGCGCCCTTGGATCATATGCTCAGCATCACCGGGATGGAAACGGGCCTGATGGCCTTGCTGGATGCGCCGGATAAAATACACCAAATACTGGAGGTTACCACCGGCTGGTCGATCGCCCTGGCCGTGGCCCAAGCACGCCGCGGCGCCGCGGCGATCAAAGTGAGCAGCCCTTTTGCGGGGAGTAGTTTCTTGAGCCCGGAGATGTACCGGGAATTTATCCTGCCGTACGAATCGAAAATTGCCAGTGCGGTGGTTGAACTGGGAGTGCCTGTTTACACGCACACTTGCGGTGCCATCGGCGACCGTTTGGAACTGATGTGTGCGGCAGGGATCTCAGGAATCGAATGCCTCGACCCTCCCCCCCTGGGTGATGTCGAGCTTAGCGAAGCTGTCGAACTGCTCCAGGATCGGATTTTTATCAAGGGAAATGTCGACCCAGTCAATACATTGTTGCGGGGTGACGCGACGACCATTCGCGCGGATGTTGGGGCGATTCTGGCCACGGCCGGTCCGATGCCCGGGTTCATCCTGTCTTCCGCCTGTTCGGTCGCCCCCCCAACGCCCCCCGACCACCTGAAGCTCATGGTAGAATTATGCCACAATCATCGGATGTGAGAGAGCCGGTGCCGGTGCCGGGACCGGCGCCGGCCATACCCGGCCACTTATCGTACGCGCGGGTGCCGGTTCGGGCCGACCCGGCGGGAGGTGGTACCGACGCGCCCCCGTATTGCGACGACCATGGGGGTTACGTACTGACTTTTACCATGGCCCGTTACGTTTGGGCCGCGGTTCAGCGATGGGTTGGCGATTCGAGTATCTTGATCTGCCGCGCCGATCAGCAGACGGTCGTGGCGGCCGACTCCCTGAGCCAACTTCGGGAGAAGCCGGGGCTGGAGTTTCTGCAAGCATTCTTGCAGCGGCTGGTCCCTCCGGGAGACGGTCTGTTGCTGATGACGGGCAGCGATATTCCGGCAGGTAGCGGCTTGGGCGGCAGCGGCGCTTTGGGCGTGGCGATTGTCCGAGCGCTCGATCAGGCCTACGGGCGCGAGCGTTCACGGGCAGAGACTGCCGCGTTGGCGAACGATATCGAACGGACCGATCTGGGATTTCCCGGAGGCAGCCAGGATTCTTACGCCACGGCTTATGGGGATATTCGTTTGTTGGAATTTCCAACTCAAGGGCCGATCGGCATTCAGCCAGTCACGGTGAGTCACGATACGAGGCTGGCATTGGCGCATCATTCGCTGCTGATTTACACCGGGCAGGCTCATCTGTCAGGGTCCATCCATCAGGATATTCGGGAAAATTACCTGCGCGGCGAGGCTTCCACGCTGGAGGCTTTGCACCAACTAAGGAGCCATGCGCAGGCCATGGGAGTGGCGTTGCGCGATGGCTGCCTGGCCGAATATGCCGCGCTGATGGCGCGTTCGGAGAAAAGCCTTTACGCGTTGCATTCCAGTTGCGACAGCCCCGTGCTACGCCAATATTTCGAGTCGCTTGGGCCGTTGATCCTGGGAGGAAAACCGTGTGGAGCGGGCGGAGGAGGTTATTTGCTCGTTTATGCCAGGCCGGGGATGAGGCATGCTTGCATCGAACGGGCGAAAGCATTGGGAGGACAGGTGGAGCCGGTGGTGCTGGATCGCCAGGGAGTCCAGAACTGGTGGGAAGCCGGGCTTTCCGAGGCAGCCCTCGAGCAGATCCGCCAGCAGGGATGATGAAGGAAATGGCCAACTCAGCCCTCACGGTACCTGCCACGATCCCCCTGCCACTGCTTGTGACCGGAGTTGCCGGTGTGACCGGTTACAACGCCCTGGCCTATTTCCAGTCCCGCTACCCGGGGCAGGTGGTTGGAATTCGCCAACAGAACAACTGGCGTCTGCAGGCGACTGGAGTGGTCCCTTGCAACGCCGAAAATCGGCACGAATTGCTCCGCTTGTTTGACCGGTATCAATTTCGTTCAGTTCTCAACTGTGCTGGAAATTGCGCATTGCGTGCTTGTGAACTCGATTCCCGCCTGGCATGGCGAACGAATGTCGAAGGCCTGATCAACTTGCTTTCGATCGTGGTTGAGCGCAAAGTGCGGCTGGTACATACGTCGGTCGATCTTGTTTTTGCCGGCTGCGATTCCGAAGAGACGCTACCACACCGGGGATACCGGGAGACCGATATCCCCGACCCGGTAACAGTCTATGGAAAAGCGATGGTTGCCGCCGAGCAGTTGTTGGTCGACTGGATGCCTGCCGCCTGCGTGGTGAGAATTTCCTTGCCGATGGGCGTGAGTTTCAATGGCCATGCAGGGGCGATCGACTGGATCCAATCGCGGTTTCAA
>JAJRWS010000015.1 GCA_024276705.1 Planctomycetota bacterium
GGTATTGATGATGACCGATCTTGCCTTCCAGTTGGGTTCGAGTACGAGTACCGCTTTGCTGAGTACGAGTACGATATTCTCTCCCCGGCTCCTTTGAGGAGCCTTCCTCAAGCCACCCGCTATGCGGGTGGTACATGACTGAACCGAGAGAAGGAAAGGGACCCCCACACACTGAAGTGGCATGAATGGTCAAGACATGCGTGCCCCCGATTGTTTGCCCGATTGTTTGGCGTGCGGGTGTCCCCATTGCCCGCCCATTGCCCCCACTGGCGTGTGAGTGTCCCCAATTGCCCCCACTGGCGTGTGAGTGTCCCCAATTGCCCCAATTGCCCCTGCCAATTACCCTGGATTGCGACGCCTGCCACCACCTTGCCCTGAAAGGAGCCGCCCCTCCGAATCGCAACTGTTTTCGGTAGGCCAACTTGTTCGAAAATCCAAAGCGACAGCTGCGCTGCCGCACTCCATAATATGGAGTGCTGCGGCGCAGCCGTAGCTTTGGATTTTTGTATCGCTTTCCTGAATTCGATTGAGGTGTTACGGATTTTTTACCCACTCCCAAACATTGAGATCCTGCCCATCGATGGAATCCTAAGGAGCTCCTGGCTGACTTTTGCTACAAGTTGATCGCACTTGGCCATCTTTCGCTCTCTCGATTTCCTATTGAGACCGTCATTCGACGACCTGCGTTGCAATTCACCCCCCCCATTTGGAGACCACATCAGTTTCCAAATGCAAGCCCTGCCCTGCGCCCGTCCACCCTTCAGGATAGTAAAGCTAACTTGACATTTAGTAAAGCATGCTATACAATACCACAATCACCCACCTGGGCTGGAATTGCATGAAAGTTCATCTTAAACGCTGCCGCTTCGAGCACGACTGCATGACCCAGCAGCAGCTTGCCGAGCGCGTCGGCGTTACCCGACAGACAATCATTTCCATCGAACGTGGCAGGTACAAACCTTCGATCGAACTGGCACTGCGGCTCGCCCGGGTTTTTCGCCAGCCGGTCGAATCGATCTTCGAGCTCGAAGATCCGAAAGAGGAAGAATCAACCCATTTGACATGAAAATGGGCTGTGTGTGATATACTCTCGGTACGACAGGGGCGAATCGGTTCCAGGCTAACCTTAAATGGGGAATATTGGCTTGAAAAGAGATCCATCTGGCCTTGAGAACCGTAGCTTTGTCATGGAGGCTCATGATGCCCGGAAAAATGCTGGGGGTCCACCAGCGAGACGCGGTTGCCACTGTCGCTTGTTTGGCCCTTTTCCTCGTTACCGTGTTGACCGTGGGTGTCCCCGAGCCAGGCAGTATCATGCTCTTGCTGGCGGCATTCGCTTGCGGTTTTCGCTTTCCCGGAAAATCGACAAGGCCGCATGGCGACCGTCGCCGACTTCAGGGAAGAATGGAAAGAAAAGGAACACCTCAGGACACCCTATTTCATGTTTAAACCGACACGATTTCCAAAACCGGGGTATTTCCCCATCGGCTTGATGATCGGCTGGGCGATGGCCATGACCGGTTCAGCCAATTCTCAGGAGAACGCCGAACAACGGCGCGAGCAGGTCATCGCACTCCTAAAAAGGGAAGCGGCCGAAATGACGGCCACGGCCCTGGCGGACATCGGCTCGCTCGAGGACTGGAAAAAAGCGCGGCCGAAACGGAAACGCGAGTACCTCTACATGCTGGGGCTCGACCCCCTGCCGAAGCGCACACCGCTGCAGGCGAACATCACGGGGAGACTCTCCACACCTGGCTTTACGGTTGAGAAAGTTGTCTTCCAAAGTATGCCGGGCCTCTACGTCACGGGGAATTTTTACCTGCCCCAAGGGCCGGAAAAGCCTCTGCCCACGATCCTTTACGTCTGTGGCCATTCGCCCCATCCTTTAGGCGCGAAGTTCCACTATCAAGATCGCGCTCAGTGGCTGGCTGACCACGGGTATGCGTGCCTCGTGATCGACACTCTCGAATTCGGCGAGGTCGCCGGCATCCATCATGGCTTGCACAATCTCAACATGTGGCGGTGGATTTCAGTCGGCTACACACCGGCGGGTGTCGAAGTCTGGAATGCCATGCGTGCCGTCGACTATCTTGAGACGCGGCCCGAGGTCGATCAAACGCGTATCGGCATCACCGGGATTTCCGGGGGTGGCGCGGTCAGTTGGTACGCCGCCGCGGCCGACGAGCGTCTCGCGGTTGCGGTTCCGGTTTGCGGCACATTCACCTATGGCTCCCAGGCAGCGCATTGGCTCGCCGACGGCCAGTGCGACTGCATCTATTTCAACAACACCTACCATTCGGACCTGGGCGTCGTCGCCGCGTTGATCGCGCCGCGTCCGCTATTGATGTGCAGCGGCCGGCGGGATTCGATCTTTCCTCCCGACGGGTACCACGAGGTCTTCCGGCAAACGCAACGCATCTACGATCTGTATGCCAGGCCCGGCAAGACATCGAATCGCGTCAAGGAAGTCGACGACGATGTCCTCCATTCGGACAGCCCGGTACTGCGCTCGGCGGCCCGTCAGTGGCTCAAGCAATGGCTCAAAGATGACAACACGCCGGTGGCGGTGGTTCCGAATCCCAAGGAAATGCTGATCCCCGCCGCCGAGCTCGCCTGCCTTGACAAGCTGCCCCCCGATGCCGCGAACTTCGGCATCCACGACCATTTTGTTCCCACGGCAAAACCGGGGCGGCATGACGAACTCGACTCATGGAACAAACGGAAGCAGGATCTCATCGCCGAATTGCACGATAAAACATTCCGCTGGTTTCCCACGGCCGACGTCCCGTTCGAAGCCACCCGCAATGGCGGCCACGGCGGCTGGCTGGATCGTTACGGCAATTACACCGACACGCAAATTCAAACCGAACCGGAATCATTCATCCGTGTGCAAACGGTCAAAGCCCGGGAGCGTGACGACAAACCGCTCCTGGTCATCTACGTCAAGCGCGCCTCGGACACACTCTCCGCCGTGGATGTCGACGAACTTCTGCCACTTTTCGGACGCTGCGATGTCGCTTTTCTCAACGCCCGCCTCACCGACACCCGACTCGGCCAGCAGGAATTCACCAACATCGAAAGATCGGCCGTCTGGGTCGGACGGACGGTGGCGGCAATGCAGGTGTGGGATATCCTCCGGACTCTCGAATGGCTGCTTGAAGACCGATCCCTCTCCCCATCCCGCGTCGTCGTGTTCGCCAAGAATGAAATGGCCGTGCCTGCGTTCTACGCCACCCTCCTGGACGACCGCATCCACCACCTCATCGTCCGCAATCCGCCCGGCTCCCACACCAACGCCCCGGCCCTACTCAACGTGCTGCGTTTCACCGACATCCCGGAAATCGCCGCCGGAACCGCGCCAAGAAAAATCACGTTCCTGGGGAGACCACCGGAACCGTTCGAGTTCACGAAACAGATCTATGGCCTGCACGGAAATGCCGCGGGAATCTCATCCGCGTCCAGCCTGGCGGCGGCGCTCAAACTGTGGGAATAGCTGCCCCCTTTTTCACTCCACCCAACTGCTCGGCAATTCAATCATCTCTGGATCTTCTTCATCTGGTATCACCTTCCACTGCTGCTCCTCGAAATCGAAATCGGTAATCGAGTCGATTGACATCTTCAGGTAACGACCTCGGGCCTCGACAGCGATGCGGCCATTGGCAAGAATAATCGCCCCATCACCTTCAAAATGTCGCTTTGTCTCCTTCGTGATGCGGGCGGCCGTCTTGATCGTTCCGGCAATTGGGATGGGCTGGCGAAACTTCACATTCAATTCTATGGTCACGCCCCACAATGCGTCACCGTGCGTCAAACGAATCGCTCGACCAATGGTCTCGTCCAGCATGGAAGCCGCGATCCCGCCATGCAATCGGCCCGGATATCCTTGCTGGTGGTTGCGCGGCGTGAAGAGTCCCACAAGATGGCGGCCTTCCAGTTCATAGAACGCCGCCTTCAGCCCAGGCTCGTTCTGCAAGCCACAAACCAGGCACATCTTTGAGTTCGGCTGTTTGGCAATCACACGGTGGTTCTGATGCATATTCAGTGGTTCCCGATAGCGAAAAGGTGATAGCCACGAAATTTGGCCAACACCGGTAAGTTAGGGCACTCACTCTTTCATGCGAAAGGGCCGGTAGCGAAGCGTCTATCCCCCGAGTTGCGGCCTTATCTGGAAACAGCGTTTGCAGCCGCACCTGCCCGAATCGACCCGCAACGTGCCGCACGGCCCTCAACCCACCAACACACAAACCCCTGTTTTGCAGAGGCTTGCGAGCGAATGCGGCATAGTACACAACTGTTCAGTAGCCGAGACGGGACTCGAACCCGTACGCCCATTACAGGCACTGGATTTTAAGTCCAGAGCGTCTGCCAATTCCGCCACTCGGCCTTTGTCCGTATCATTGCTGATCCTACTGCCTTGATCCTGCAGTCTTGCATTATTACTATCATCGTATCTTGCTGACCATCGCCGCCCCCCCGTACCCGCCTACAGGTTACTGTGATAGAGTGATTACGCCAACCGGGAATTGTTTGAGACCACCATGGTCCCCGATTCGGCTTGTCCTCTCCTTCAATTTCACGGCTTTATGGTGAATTTTCTCATGAATTACCCTGGCTGGAACGGATTCTTGGGAACTCGAGCTTCTTTCATGCTCGATCTGGTAGTGGTGGCCATGGTGGCGGTGGTGATACTCATGGGCTGGAGCATTCGCCAGGTTAAAATGCATGGCCGATTCACCTTGCACAAACGCGTGCAGCTCTCCCTGGCTGCCCTGCTGGCGGTGACCGTCACGGCCTTTGAGATCGATATGCGGTTGCATGGCTGGGAAGACCGGGCTGCCGGAATGGTTGGCGGTTCGGCGTCGGCCGCCGTCTGGGCGGCTCTCGCCATCCATCTATGCTTCGCCATCACCACGGTCGTACTCTGGCCCATCGTCATCGGGCTCGCCCTGCGGCGTTTCCCGCGCCCGCCCGAGCCGGGTTCTCATAGCACCACGCACCGCCGCTGGGCCCGACTGGCCGCGTGGGACATGCTGCTGACCGCTATCAGCGGCTGGATTTTCTACCTCCTGGCTTTCGTCGGTTAAACGCTTTCCTCACACCGTCCGGCCGCGTTTGGCCACGGCGGTGCCGCTAACGCCAATTTCGATGTGATTGATTGCGTTGAGGAACGCCCGCGCGGCTGCTTCGACCGTATCGGTAGAAACCCCCCGGCCACGATAGAGCTGCTCTTCGTACTCCACCACCACCATCGACTCTCCCTGGGCGTCCTTCCCTGGCGTGGCACTTTGTACACGAAAATCGTGCACCACGACCGACTTTCCGGTAATCTGTTCGATCGCCCGGAAAATGGCGTCCAGCGGGCCATCGCCACCTTGCTTGGCGCAGGTGCGAGTCTCATCGCTCCGACTCAAGGTAATCGTGGCGGTCGGTTTTGCACCAGCCGAAACATGGACTTCATAGGCAACCATTTGCCACTGGTCGGCGATTTGCGTATTGCGTTGCTCAACCAGAGCAACAATGTCGCCGTCGTACACCTCCTTCTTCTTGTCAGCAAGCTGCTTGAACGCTGCAAACACTTCGGCCAATTGCTGTTCTTCCAGGTGGTAACCTAACTCCTCGGCACGATCGGCCAAGGCAGCACGGCCACTATGTTTCCCCAAGACGAGATCGGTCTTGGTAAATCCCACATCCTCGGGCCGCATGATTTCGTAAGTGGTTCGTTCCTTGAGCATGCCGTCCTGGTGGATCCCCGCTTCATGCGCAAATGCATTGCGCCCCACAATCGCCTTGTTGCGCTGAACCCGCATGCCAGTGATATGGGAAACCAACCGGCTCGTGGGGACCAGGCGTGAGGAATGAATTCGAGTTTCGACATGATAATGGTCGCCGCGGGTTCGCATGGCCATCACCACTTCTTCCAAGGCACAGTTCCCCGCCCGTTCCCCAAGACCGTTGACCGTGCATTCAATCTGCCCGGCCCCATTCTCAACCGAAGCCAGGCTATTGGCGACAGCCAACCCGAGATCGTTATGGCAATGGACGCTGATGACCGCCTGGTCGATATTCGGGACCCGCTCGACCAGGTTGCGAATGACACCTCCCATGTGTACCGGCGTGGCATAACCCACCGTATCGGGAATATTCACCGTGGTGGCACCCGCAGCGATCGCCGCCTCAACCACTTCGCATAAAAAATCGGGTTCCGTGCGGGCGGCATCCTCTGGCGAAAATTCGATATTATCACAAACACTTTTTGCCCGTTTTACGCCAGCGATGGCACGCCGAATAATTTCCTCCTTGTCCATCTTTAATTTGAATTGGCGATGGATCGCACTGGTGGCCAGGAATACATGAATTCTTGCATCCGGCGCGTCTTGCAAAGCTTCCCAGGCTCGATCGATATCCTTGTCGTTGCATCGCGCCAAGCCACAGATGGTTGCCCCCCGAATATTCCGGGCAATATCGCGTACCGACTCGAAATCGCCGGGCGAAGCAATCGGGAATCCGGCTTCAATCACATCGACCCCCAAGTCGACCAGCGCCTGGGCCACTTCCAGTTTCTCGCCGCGGTTCATACTGCAGCCAGGAGACTGTTCACCATCGCGAAGCGTGGTATCAAAAATAACAATATTTCGTGATTCGGGCATGGTCGGGTGTCGGGTGTCGGGTGTCAGGTGTCAGGGAAAAAGGGTTCAGGAAAGAAGAGAGTAGACCGCAGGAGGGCGGGAAGGGACATGGCTATTATTGCTGGCTCTCCTTTCTACTTTCTCTACTCACCTGCTCTCGGCCAAAGGCCGCCGGGGGTTGGTAAAATCTCTACTGTCCCATAAAAAAACCCCGAGGCGAGGGGCCTTGGGGTTCGTTGGGGTTCAACTGAATGATGAATGCACGACTCCCTAAGGCTCGCCACTGGCGAGCAAAGGTAGTAACAGGTCTTGTTGTTGGTCGATGCAGTTCATATCCTCTCCGACTCTACTAGACCCGAAAGCCCGAGTCAAGGTTCGGAGCTACCAGTCAATTGAGGATGGCCGTGGCCGGAGTATACGGTGGATTTTGCCGATATCATGCCTGGCAGGCCTGGTCTATGTAGATGCTGTCATCGGTCACATTCTACTGCTGGATGCGAGAGTAAGAATGAAAGGCAAACAACTCGATTTGACCAGTCCTGCCTCTCAATCCACAGGGAATGCTGGCGATTCCGGAAACGGCCCTTCGAACCAACGGCCATTTCTGGGTATTCATTTCGCCTGTTGCGATGTCTACAGCCGAGTCTATTTGAACCAGTCAAAAACGCTCTATCTGGGCAATTGTCCCCATTGTGCCCGGCAAATTCGCTTCCAAGTCGGCCCAGGTGGCACCGAATCTCGCTTTTTTACCGCCCAATAGGATCGCCAATTGTGGCCTTCCCTCAATGCGCCATCTTTCCTACGATCCGGCCGCCTTGGTCCCTTGGCGTCTATAGGTGAAATGCGCATGTTGTCCGATTTTGATGTCCATAGCTGCAACCGCAAATGCGCGGCCACTGAAGAGATTATCGAACCGGGTGAAATCTACTATTCCGTACTTCAAATTCACGGGGCGGAAACCGTCCGGACCGACTATCGGGCGGATGCATGGGCAGGACCTCCTGAATCTTGTCTTGCCTGGTGGCGTTCACGCTTGCCGACTTCCCCTACCGAGAAAGCGCAGCTTGCACCGCGCGATGTCCTACTCAATTTGCTAGCAGAGCTGGCCAACCTCCCTTCTGAAGTGGAATTCCGCTACGTTTTGGCATTGGTCATGCTACGGCGCCGGGTTCTGCGTCATCAGGATTCAAAAATCGACGAATTCGGTCAGGAATGGCTAGACTTGTACTGCCCGCATCTTGACCAGCAATTCAGCGTCAAGGTTGCGGTCCCCGACTCGCAGCAGGCTGAACCCTTGCAACAACGGCTTATCCATCTGCTCACCAGTGGCCAGGAGGAAAATGGCGGCCTGGAAAATAGACCACAAAATACCAACCCGGCAAGGGCAGACCAGACAAAGACCAACCCGAATCTATCAAAACCCAAAATATTTCCCGCCGGTGCGAAGAAACTGTTGCTGTTGCTGTTGTTATTTTGTTGCACAGGCGCCACCTGCTCACATTCTTTGCGCAATCCATTTGCATCCCTGGGACCTGCCGCCCCCGATGTATTACCGGCCGGAGCATCACTGGAACAAATCATCGCGGCCGTCAACCAAAATACTGAACGTGTTCTCAGCTACGCCACCAACAATGCCTCGATCTCCGTGCCGGGCATGCCCGTGATCCCCATGCTGCGTGGCAACCTTGTAGCCCGCCGCCCTCAGCGTTTCCGCCTGCAGGCCTCCACCGCACTCACGGGCCCCGAAGTGGACTTAGGCACCAACGAAGAGCTGTTCTGGTTCTGGGTAAAAAGCAACCAACCCCCCGCACTCTACTACAGTCGACACAACCAGTTTAGGGGCAGTGCAGCCCAACAAGTCTTGCCGGTCGAACCCGCCTGGTTCCTGTCGGCATTGGGCATGGTGGAATTCCGCTCAGCCGATTTTCATGAAGGGCCTCGGCCCCATGGCAAGGGGACGGTAGAAATCCGGTCCGTCATCAATGCAGCAACGGACACAATGACCCGTAGCACCGTGATCGATGTGAAGCGGGCATGGGTTCTGCAGCAGCATTTATACAATAGCGCGGGGACATTGCTGGCCAGCGCGATTGCCCACTCGCACCGCTACTATCCTGAATATGGAGTATCCTTACCCCAAAAGATCGAAATCCGGCTTCCCCCAGTGCAACTGGCATTGTCGATCAATGTTGGCACGGTCCAGTTAAACAGCCTGGCCGAGAATCCGCAAATGTGGAGTATGCCAGTATTGAGCGGCTATCCGCAAATTGACTTGGGCACTTCCCAGGCGGCCGGAACACCTATTCCCGCAGCAGGAATCACCTCCGTGGCACCGATGGCTCCTGGAGCAACAGCCCCGCAAGCCGCACCCTTCTTGCAAACAATGCCTCCCGGGACATCAACCCAAGGCTTCGATTTGCCGATGAACCCGGCAAATTCCCCAAATCTACTCCTGCCACCCCGAAGTGTCTATCAACCGAACCAGGGGCAACCGAACCAGGGGCAACCAGGCCAGGGCCAGACGTACCAAGAGCCAACGAAGGCAGCATTAGCGGCACCTCTTCCCCATGGCCAACCATCACTACCACAGACTCAGCAACTGCCAGCAGCAGGGATTCCCGTTCAGTGAGCGGAAAGTTGGGCTTGGCCAGAACCCCTCACCGCCAAACCAATCTTTCCGAATTGCCGCGCTATGGCACTCCGCCAATAAATACATCTCCCCCGCGGCAACGTCGGAAAGTTGGGCTTGGCCAGAATCAGTGGGCTTGGCCAGAACCAGTGGGCCTGGCCAGATTCAGTGCGGCATGCCCCGAAGCTTGCTGCGTGCACGACTCAGGACGGGGCCGACGCTTCCTGATGGCATCCCGGTAACCCGGCTGATTTCCTGGTATGACTTACCTTCCAAGTGATACATCCTGACCACCGCAGCATCCGCCTGATCCAATTGCCCTAAGAGACGCTCAACCTCTTCCAGATTGCTGATCCGAGCCTCGACATCCGTATTGGTAGCTATGGCAATCCCACTCTCTGGGCTCTGCCCCCAGTGGGTCATCGCGGCAAGCGGGCTGGCGGAACGACTATCCAACAATTTTCGCACCACCACACGTCGAGCAATGACTGTAAGATAAGTCGCCAGGCTACTTTTACCTCGAAATCGCCGTAAGACGGCAAAATTATCACGGACAATGGCCAGCATGACCTCTCCCGCCAGGTCGTCACGGTCGGCTGGAGAAAGTACGATCGATCGACTTTGGGAGGTATGATTGATCACATGAAATACCAACCCCGTGAAGCGGTCGACAAATTTCTCCCAAGAACCTTCCTGATGAGCCAGGCAGGCCTCTAACAAACTACGGTCGATATCAGATAAAGCCACGTTAATACGACCTACAAATGAGGCAGTGGCCTGAAGCCACAGGATAAGTCCATCTTCTCAATTCTAAATAGCCGCGGGTAGCCAAGCAAGATTGGTGTTTGAAAGTGCCCCCTATCCCTGCTTGAGGTTGCAGACACGAAAAAGTCCCTGCAATATGCTCGTTTAAACCCAAAGGGCCCGCTTGACACCCCGCAAAATGGACCCTAGGATTGGCAAAAATCGAGGAGAAATTGGCTAAAATTTCATCCAAACCATGAAATTGACTCAGCATTTGTCCTCTCAAGGCACTCTAGGTTCAGGATAATCTGAGTATGGGATAAACTGGGTCTGAGTGAACTTGGCATGGGGGTAAGCTGGGGACAGGATGCGTTGGGTACCAAACATCCGCTACCCACTCACCACCAGGCACACCATCTCCGGCCCTATCATCCTGAAACATCTCGACGTCGGCTAGCCAAGATGGTTCCGACAATACCGTAGCATCGAAAAGGAGAAACTGACCATGACCCATGTTGTTTGCGAACCATGCTTCGGCTGTAAATACACGGATTGTGTCGTTGTCTGCCCCGTGGAATGTTTCTACGAAGGCGAGAAAATCCTCTACATCCACCCGGAAGAATGCATCGACTGCGAAGCATGCGTTCCGGAATGCCCAGTTGAGGCCATTTTCCACGAAGATAACGTACCCGAGGAGTGGCAAGGCTTCACTGAGCTCAATGCCGAGATGGCTTCAACGTGTGAAGTCATCACCGAGAAGAA
>JAJRWS010000358.1 GCA_024276705.1 Planctomycetota bacterium
CAAGGGAGAAGCGGTAGCCCCCACATTCCGCGATGCGCTGGAAACCCAGAAAGTGTGCGAAGCGGTACTGGCCAGCGCAAAAGGCCATTCATGGCAGCAAGTGTGAGCTGAGATTCATGACCTGGATCGGACTGGACATTGGAGGAGCCAACCTCAAAGTGGCCGATGGCCAGGGTTATGCTCGTTCCGAGCCTTTTTCGTTGTGGCAACAGCCCGCTCAGTTGCCTGTTGCACTGGAGAAGTTGCTGGCTCAGACGACATCCCGGCTTGAGGTACCGTCATGCCGCCAGCGGTTGGCTTTGACGATGACTGGAGAATTGGCCGATTGTTTCCTGACCAAAGCGGAAGGTGTGGAAGCGATCGTTCGAGCCGTGAAGCAGGCCGCTGCGGGAAGACGGTTGCGAGTCTATCGGACCGATGGCCGATTCGTCAGCGCTGAAGCTGCCATGGAAAAGCCCATGCTGACGGCGGCTAGTAATTGGCATGCCTTGGCCCGGTTTGCTTGCCGCTACTGCCGGGCAAAGCCCGGCCTGTTGCTGGATATCGGCTCAACGACTTGCGATATCATTCCGTTGGGAAAGAGATCCGAGGGTATTGAGCCGGTGACGATGGGTCGGACAGACCCCGAGAGATTAGTCGCCGGCGAGCTGGTTTATACGGGTGTCCAACGCAGTGGCGTGCATGGGGTGGTCCGCGAGCTACCATGGAGGGATACAATGTGCCCCGTGGCTCAGGAGCATTTTGCCACGACGGCGGATGCTTATGTCTTGCTGGAAGAGATTCCCGAGGAAGCGGACAAACACGACACGGCCGATGGAAGACCTCGCACGAAAGAGTTTGCCCATGCCCGGCTGGCGCGATCTCTCTGTGCCGATACCGGGCTGTTTTCCCGGGCCGATGCGTTGCGGGCGGCGCGTGTGGTGCGCGCGACCCAGTTGGATCAGCTCGAAACGGCCGCGCGTCGCGTGCTGTCACGATCGGCATCCCCGCCCGCCGTCGTGGTGCTTAGCGGAGAGGGCGAATTTTTGGCGCGACACTTGCTCGACCGGCTTTCATGGGAAGGTGAAACGGTATCCCTAGCCGCGGAGTTGGGCGATTCGGCCAGCCGTTGTGGGCCGGCCCACGCGCTGGCGGTGCTTGCCAGGGAATGTCAGCCGATGTGAACAATACAAATGTTCCAAACTCCATGGGCTCTGGAAATACTGTGGTAATACAGGTTTTTAGAACATTCGAAATTTGAATTTGTTTCGCCCGGTCTCTGGAAAAGGGGCGATATTTATTCCCCAGCCCCTTTTAGGAGCTCTCCTCAAGCCACAGGCTCTGTCGGTGATTGTTGACTCGGGTGGAGATTGGGAAGTAATGAAATTATGAAAAAATCCTCAGCGGTACGAGTGATCAAAGTGGGAGGGAGCCTGCTGGAAATGGCCGATTTGGCCAGCCAATTGCGTGATTGGCTGGACCAGCAATCGTCGGCCCACAATGTTCTGGTGGTCGGCGGGGGACAACTGGTCGAACAGGTGCGCAAGTGGCATCGTGGGCAGCCACCGACGGCCGCCGGCGGACTCGACGAGGTGATGGCACACTGGATTTGCATCGACTTGATGAGCGTGACAGCCCGGTTGCTGCATGCGTGGCTGCCCGAATTGAAATTAACCGCCGAGATGCGTCTGCTGAAACGGCGTTTGCAAACGCCGGGTGGAACGCTGTTTGATGTGGCCAGGTGGCTGCGGAGCGAGGAAGCGATGCTGCCGGGGACTCCGTTGCCGTGCAAATGGGAGGTAACCAGCGATTCGATAGCCGCCCGCCTGGCGGTGGTGCTGGCCGCCGACGAATTGGTCCTGCTCAAGTCGGACTGGCCCAAAATGTACAGCCCCAAGAAGCAGGATTCCCAAAAGGAGGGACCTCAGCAAAAAGGTTTCCAGCAAAAGAGCGGCAGCCTGGTCGCCCTGGCGGATGAGGGTTACATCGACCGGATGTTGCCTCTCTTGGCTTCTGAACTGCCACCGCTGCGCCTGGTGAATCTGCGGAGTTGACGCGTTAGGGAAACAGCTCCATGAATGCATCGGCAAACAGCTTCATGCCGTGGGCGTTGGGATGGTTGATGGAATTTACCAGCAAGGTGGTGTAAGGGATGCCTTGTCGCCACAGGCGGCCATAGCGGAGCGATGCCTCGGCCAGAGGAACCTGATGGCGAGTGGCAAACTGGCGCAAGCCGTGAACGTAAGGACGCGGGTCGTCGTCGATATCTCGTTCTCTGGAGATGCCCATCCAGTCGGGACGTATGTAGTGAGGTGTGAAAATGATCCACTCGGCGCCGATTTTCTGGAAATCGGTCAGTAGCCTGCTATAACGCTGTTCGACTTGCTGCGGATTGAGACCGGCATCATTGACGAATTCGCTGACGATCAGATCGGGCTTCACCGCAAGAACCTTCTCACGGTAGTTATGTTCGCTGCCCGCCGGTTCGGCCAGGTAGCTGCCCGTATTGCGGCCACCCCATGCTTCGGTAATCAGCTCGATTTTGGCTTTTGGAAACCGTTCTTGAAGTCGGGTTGCCATTTGGGCTTGCCAGCGCTGGCTAGCCGGGTCGGGCAGGTAGGAGCCCACCGTGACGCTATCGCCCCAGGCAAGGATTCGCAATGGCTGGCCGGAGCGAAGTTTCTGGAGCGACTTGGGGAGCATTTTTTCGGCGGGTGTTGGAGACGATTTCGCCGGTTCCGGATAGGCCTTTTCCAGGATGGGAAAGAGGTGGTCGGGCGTGAGTTGCCGCAGATTGCCTGGTATCCAAAGGTTGGCCAGACGCTGCTCGCCTGCCACGAGTGGGGGAGGCTGTGGCGTTGTGGTTGCGGGAGTGCCTTGACGCAGTTCGAGTTGTCCCGCAGGAGTGCACACGATGCTGTCGAGTCGCTGCGGAATATACTCGTAACTGGCATAGACCGGTTGCTCCGCCTGGATGCTGCCGGAGGGGAGACGGCCAAGGGTTTCCCAATCCATGTCCGCCTGGTAGTCCGTGCCGAGCTGGAACGCGGCTGAATCGGTTTCAGGACCAGCTCGCAGCGTCAGGCTTTGCGGGATCAGCAGGTAGGGGGTTGTGGTTTCGCTGGCCCGTAAAGCGAGCAGCCGCGAGCCTTTGAGCCAACCTCCGGCCTTGGGGTTGAACAACGGCAGGCGGTCGTGACGCTCGGCCTGGACCGTGACTCGCAGCGGCCGGGCGACCGCCAGCGTGGTGGCGGTCGGTTTGGCTGGTACATTCCCCGCGCTGGCGGAAGCGGGTAAAGCCACTCGTACTTCCCAAGGGCCGACCAGTTTCAGCTCCACGGGTGGCTCCGCGTGAAGCGTTGCCGGGAACAGGAAGAGGAGTAAGAGCGTCTGCAGTCGTGGGAGCATGGAAGTAATTTCAGCGGTGCCAGTTGGATTATAGGATAAGCTGTCTGAATTATCTCTTGCGACAAACCCGGTGGCAAGGCACTCAACTCTCCGCCAGGCCGACCAGTTCCAGCAGTTTCAGCGCGTTTCTGGTCGTGGCGATCCCGGGATGGAGTTGGTAGTCGAATTTCATTCGCTCAATGCCATTTTCGGCTACGAAAGTCTCGCGGAAATGGACCCTCAGGCACGCTTCCTTGAGTACGGGACTGTTTGCCAGTTCGAGGTCGTGAGTGGTGATCGCCCCGATCGCTCCCCGGCGCAGCAGATGGCCCAGAACGCGTTCCACGGCGATGTGACGTTCCGCGCTGTTGGTGCCCAGGAGGATTTCGTCCAATAGATACAGGACCGTTTTATCTCGGAAGTGTCCAGCAGCGGCCTGGTCGTACTGCACGGCCAGGTCGACGATTTCCTTAAGCCGTTTGAGTTCCGCCATGAAAAACGAAACGCCCTGCTCCAGGGAGTCGTCAATTCGCATGCTCGTAGCCAGGACTACCGGCGGCAGCGCCAGGTGAGCGGCGCATACCGGCCCGCCTGCCTGGGCTAAGGTCACGTTGGTTCCCAATGCTCGCAGCAGCGTGCTCTTGCCCGACATGTTCGACCCGGTCACCAGCACTACCGTGCCCGCGGGGCCCACCGTCACGTCATTGACCACGCGCGTCTGGTCGGGTAATAAGGGATGGCCCAAGCCTTTCGCTCGAAGTTCATTGCCGGAGGGACGAGACGGCTGCGAATCGACGCTGAAATCGTTGGGCGGATCGTTCCGGGCGGCCACCCGTGGCATCGACCAGTCGGGATGGTCGTATGCCAACGAAGCCAGGGAGGCGAGCGCTTCCAGGTCGGCCAGAGCCGCAAACCAGCCACGCACCTGGCTGCCACTTCGCCGCTGCCATGACTCCGCCAGCCACAGTACGTGAAAATCCCACATCGTGAGCGGTTGCACGACCATGTAGACCATGGGCGAATAACGAAAATTGGCCAGATCCATGATTCGGCCGAGCAGCGTCAATCGTTGTTGAGGCGAATCGTGTCCGACGAAAAGGTGTTTTTGGAGCCGTTGCAACTCGGACCCCGTTTTGGGCAGTTGCGCCGCCTGGCGGAACAGATCGCGGTAAGAACGAATTTCGTCTTGGCGTGTGCTGATGTGCTGAAAGATCGCATGAATCTTTCCGCAGTGGATGAAGCTTATCACCATGCCCATGATGACCGGCAGTACCCAGAGCGACATGGGTACCTGCTGGAAGATACCCAGCAGAAATAGCAGCAAAGTTGTGAAGGGTAAAATTCGGGCCACCCACAATAATCCGCGGTGCTTTTTCAGCCACGGTTCGCTTTCGGCCCAGTGCACAAATTTGCTTGTGTTCGCGTGGCCTTTGGCCGCTTGCCGGCTTAGCAGTTCCATTTCCTGGCGTAGATCCAGTTCCGGTGCCAGGTGGGTTACGGCCACTTGCCGCCTGGCGATCGTTTCCGGGTCGGCCGGTCGGATCAACCAGTCACGCAGCCTTTGGCGTCCCAGCGAAGTGTGCGCGGTGCAAACCAACTGGTAGAGTGAGGCATGTCCGAACAGGTCCAGGTCGCGGGAGACGGTTTCAGCTGCTGTGGGTAAGTCGACGGCAGGTGCTGGAAAGTGGTCCCATTGCCGTTTCAGGCGGGCCAGAGCATGCCGGTTGATGGTGCTTAACCCGGCAAGTCGGTCCTCTTGCTTTCGCAGTCGACCAGACCATGACACCAAGGCCAGCAGCAGTCCCGTGAAGAGACCTGTAGCGATAAACCATAGCATGCCAGGGCCCCCCCCATCGGGCCAGCCCAGGGCAAGGCAACAGGCTGCTATCAGCAGCGCAGCGACTCGTCCCCACGAGACCCAATAGGATCGATTCTCCAGGTGACGGTGCTGGTGGTCGAACGTTGCTCTGCGTTGTTGGTAGGTCGGTTGCGGTGGTGGGTTGCCGCAGAGGTTGGTTTCCGCAAGGGTCATCGTTGCTCCTGACACAGGATCCCTGGCCGATCTGGCACGATCATAGCCTCGATTGTAGGTTGAGCCAGCCTGGATAGCCATAAGTCGGCATGTTTTGGCATATGACCGTCGCTTGCGACTCCCGCGAAGCGGGTTAGTTCAACCGCTTATTATCCCGAGAAAACCCCCGGCTTTGCCGGGGGACTGGCAGAGTTCGACAGTTCCGTAGTGATATTGCTCGTGCTCGTGCTCGTACTCGTACTCGACTGGAACCATTGCATTCAACAGAAACATAAGGCCATGGATATTGATGATGACCGACCTTGCCTCCCAGTCGGGTTCGAGTACGAGTACCGCTTTGCTGAGTACGAG